>JBCCXW010000067.1:0-18178 GCA_039191105.1 Pseudomonadota bacterium | reverse complement strand
GTCGAGTTTGCGAGCGAAGCCGGCCGGATCTTTATGGCGCAAACGTGTGTGAAATCACTCCTGCGCGTCCTTGATGTCGCGATTGCCGGGTTCTTTGGCGCCGCAGCTGTGGGACTATGGCGGATTGCAGAGCGAATTATGCAGGCCGCGTTCGGGGCATTTGCGAATCCAATCTCGACCCTTTGGGTTATTCTGTTGTCGGACAAAGACACCTCACCCGACGACAAACGGCGTATTTTCCTGAACTTAACCCAGCTCGGCGCAACCATCTTGGTGCCCGTTTTCGTTGGCATTTCACTGATTTCTCAGAACTTTATTGATGTGTTTGTCGATCCGGACTTTAAAGCCGTTGGGCCGATTTTGGGCTTGTTGGCGGCCTTCGGTTCACTTGCGCCCTTCTACTATTTCCGCAATGCCGCATTGATTGCGATGAAACGGACGCGAACTTTGGTTCTATTGGCCTTGTTCGACTTGGTCTTATTGTCGGCATTGTGCTGGGGGCTGCAATCCTTTGGTACGCTCGGTTTGGTGTCAGGCTTGGGCATTGTCTACATTGTCTCAACGGTCTTGTTCATGCCGATCATCCTCAGAGAAGTCGGTGCGGGACTGGGGGCGCTGATGGCGCGGGTGGCGCCGGCCTATCTCGCTGCAGCGGCCATGGCTGTGGTCGTGCTGTCAACCGCCCCCTTGTTCGGCCACTTACATCCGATGCTGCAAATCGGAGCAAAGGCGGGGCTCGGGGCTCTGGTCTACGCGCTTTATCTGCTCATTGTCCATCGCCGTTGGTTGTCGAAAACGGTCGAGCTTGTGCGTGAGCGGAATGTGCAGGTGAAGCCCGCTTAAGTGCGATGACAGAGGCTCCGGTCCATATCGCCTTTTTCGGCCATGATGCAGCAGACGCTGCTATCCGCCGACGCGTCCAAGCGTTCCAGAATGATGGATTGCAAGTGACGGGCTTTATGATGCACCGCCGAGATCCGGGCGAAATGAGTTGGGAAAATGTCGATCTCGGCCACACCCGCGACGGCGCCTTTGTTCAGCGTTTCCGGTCTATTTTCTCAGGCGCAAGTCTTGCCGCCAAACATGCCGACCGGCTGCGCGCCGCGGATCTGATATATGCCCGCAATCTCGATATGCTGGCCTTAGCCTTTTTGGCTAAGCGGAAACTCAAGCTCAAAACACCCGTCATATATGAAAGCCTCGATGTCCATCGAATGCTGAGCCGAACCGACCTGATTGGCAAAGGCTTGAGATGGATCGAAGGACAGCTCCTGCGCCGGTGCGCGGCTCTGGTCGTCAGCTCGCCGGGCTTTATCGAGAACCATTTTGAGCGTTACTATTCTGGCGCTTACAAACCTTATTTGGTCGAAAACCGTTTGGCGTCCGGGGCCGATTATGGGCCGCGCCCAGCGCCGCAAAACCCTCGACCGGAGCAACCGTTGCAACTCGGCTGGGTTGGGATGTTGCGCTGCAAGCGGTCCCTCGATTTGCTGGCGCTGGCCGCCGATCAGTTGGGTGAGCGAATCCATATCCATCTGCACGGGATACCGGCGCGAACAGAAATTGCGGCCTTTGAGCCTGTCATCGATGCGCGGGAGAACATGACCTATCATGGCCGCTATCGGTCCCCTGAGGATCTTGCCGGTATCTATGCCCCGCTGGATTTGGTTTGGGCCGGCGATTTTATGGAAGCGGGGCAAAACTCGGTTTGGTTGCTCCCCAATCGAATTTATGAAGGCGGGTACTATAATGTTCCTTCCGTCGCCCCCGCGGGGACGCAAACGGCAGCATGGTTGGAGACACATGATGTCGGCGTCTCTGTCGGCGAATCGCTTGAGACAAATTTACCGAACTTACTGAGACATCTCGACAGTAATCGGCAAGAAATCCATCACTTCAAGCAAAAGTTACACGATCAGTCAGAGACTTTGTTCGTCCAACCGAAAAAATATTTATTACATATTATCAGTGAGATAATAGAAGATACCGCGAAGTAATGCGCCTCCCCTAACACGCGAATCTGCCGGTTGAGATCTTGGCAAGCAAGAATTTTTTGCTACGGTCGAGGTTTATATCGTAAAACCAATGTAAAGAAGACTATTTTACACGTTGGATTAATGAATCTGAAACTTGGATTTTGCTAATAAAAGTCATGAGGGAACACGCTTCTGTAAAGATCGGCCCGGGTATACTTCGTACCTCTGCGGCGGCGAAGAATTATCCTCTTCGCAAACCGAATGAGAAGTGGCCCGTTTGGCTTCGTCTCGTGGTTATTCTCGGTCTCAGCGCGGTCTTGTGGGCGGTCATCATCGCCGGTTTGTTTACGCTGTTTGGCTAGCCCCCACTTCTAAAGGCAAAGCAAACGCCGCGCGGGCTTTTGTCCAAAGCGCTTCGGTTGCTCGTAAAATGCGATCCGCCGATTCCGCATCCAATCGCTTTCGCCAGGATTGTTTGAGCTCAGAACTTTGACGTTGCAAACTGTGCTGTGTGTGTTGGTGCGGATCGACGACATTTGCTGCGCCCGTATCGCGTATGATCTGTGCCTCGATCGCGTCGGTAAAAGGCAGATCCACCGCTTTGAACATGGCCCGAAAAACATCGACCGGATGATCGCAAAGCTGATCATGCAAGCAAAAGAACCAATCTGGATGACGGGCCTGCAAGTCGAGGGTCGCTTGCGTGAAGAGTTTCCACTGTAGGATGACGGCTCCGATTGTATCCTCTGGATTACGTCGCCATGCGTCGATCTCTGAGTCGAACTGCCCCTCCTCTCCAGGCAGGGGGTGATCGATGATATATTTCGTTTCAGCTTCCCAGCCGAGGGTGAGATAAGACGAAACCACACCGCCGGGATGACGACACATCATCACCACGCGCGCGTCATACACCTCGGCCAACCATTCTGATGAGTAGAACGCAATGGGGTCCTTCATGCTGAGGCGCGAGGCTTTGAAAAAGCTCTCTCTGTCCTGCGCCAGTTTCTTAAGCGCCAATGAACTGACCATATCTTTCTCCGCCCGGATGAGGCCGAGCCCCCCTTGCGGCAAGAGTTTGAGGCGTGCACCGCGATCTGCCAGTTGCATCATCCGGTCTAATCGGCCGCGATAGGCCGCTTGATTGCTCTCGGTAAATCGGAAGAATTTGGTTGGGAGGTTTAGGTCATATGTAAAGTCGTGATTAAACGGCTCATAGACTTCAAAAATCTCGGGAGATTTCGAAATGATATTACCACAAAATGTCGTCCCGGAGCGTGGGCAGCCAGAAATCAGAATAGGCGCTTTGGTCATAGGAATAACATTGCCGGTCAGGTCAAAAGTGCAAAGCCTAAACTGCAAGAATGAGACCGATATGATGCCGAAAGCAGGCCGCGTTTGCGGCGCGGCAGTCTAAGCCTTGCCGGTCAGACCGCGCCGCGCGATGCCAATACGGCCGGAACCGTGCGCAGGACGATCCACACATCTTTCCAGAAGGTTCGCGTGGTCACGTAGCGCACATCCATTTCGACCCGCTCTTCATATGTGGTTTCAGTGCGGCCTTCGACTTGCCAAAGACCTGTAATCCCTGGGCGCACGGATATGTAAAAGCGATACTTATCACCATATTTCTGGATTTCATTCTTCACAATTGGGCGCGGTCCGACAATTGACATATCGCCTTTGAGCACATTCCAGAATTGCGGCAATTCATCGATCGATGATTTGCGCAAAAACTGGCCAAGCTTGGTGATGCGGGGATCATTCTGAAGTTTTTGAGTGGTCTGCCATTCGCGGCGCATTGCCGGGTCGGTCGCGAGAATCCGTTCAAGCTGAGCGCCAGCATCCACGGCCATTGACCGCAGCTTGTAGCACTTAAATGTTTTGCCGTTGAGACCGTAGCGGGTGTGGGCGAAAAACGCATTTCCACCATCTTGCCATCGGACCAAAAGCGCAAAGAGCAGGATGAGCGGTGCGAAGAGAATGAGAGCAACGCTTGCGGCCAGAATGTCGAAAGTGCGTTTGAATATATCTGCGTTCTGAGCCAGGTCGTCCGGCAAATGTGCGGTGTCTAAGTTCAACCCCCGCAGGTGTAGCGACTCGTCCGTTACTCTCGCGCCCATGTCGCTTGATACTCTCACACGCATTATGCGCCCCCAAATGTACTCCGCCGACAATTCTTGCGACGATCTCAACTAAAACTCGATTTTCAACTTAGACACGCAGTTGAAGAACTTCCCCAGGTCTTTGCAAAAACCTCACCTGATATACGCCCGGAATTGACACAGAATTCTACCCTTTTCCCCAATGACGGGAGCGATTTTTAACGGTTTCGCAATTATGTCTCAAAACCGAACACTATTCGGGCAATGACATTCCAATTTTTGAACACGCGGCGCGAAAAAACGGGCTGAGTTCGGGCTTTTGAGGACGGTTTCGATCAGACGAAATGGTCAAAGAAAAAACCCTTATCCGTGTCCTGATCATGACAACGGATAAGGGCGGCGATGCCATACGACATCAAAGATAAAACCGAGGGTTTGGGTTAAAAAATACGTTCTCCGATCCGTAGCGTATCGCCGGGCTCAACTTGCGTCGTCGCCGTCAAAGCCTCCGTCCGCTCGCCCAAATCATCCGTGCCGCGAACAAATACGACATTCTTTCGAGCGCGATAGGTGAAACCGCCAGCCGAAGCGACAGCCTCCATAACCGTGAGACCATTCGTGTACGGATATTCCCCTGGATTGCGCACTTCACCCAGAATATAATAAGGGCGATAATTGGCGACTTCGGCGCTGACTTGCGGATCGATGAGGTAGCCATCAGCGTATCTCGCCGCGATCGCGTCCTCGAGCGCGGGAATGGTTAAGCCCTCGGCGCTGACTTGACCGATCAATGGCATCGAAAAGGTGCCGCTCCCGTCCACGTCGAACTGGCCGGATAGATCCGGATGGCCAAACACCGTCACTCTCACCTGGTCGCCAGATGAGAGCGTGTATTCTGTGACCGTTATGGTCGCCGCACCGTTCGCTGACGTCGTTGATGCCGGCGGTGTTGGCGCAGGGGCGGACTGGCAAGCCGACAGTGCCAACGCAGCAGCGCCAGCAGCGAGGCTTGAGAGTTTTATAGCATTCGTCATTACTTACCGTACTCCTTGGAATTAGCTCTTACATTTGTTTCGACGGGTCAGTTCAAGCATTATGTCGATAGATACCCTATGTCTTGTTTCAAAAACCGCGCCGCTGTGAGCCGGCCGGTCATGTAGGCCCCAGTATCAAGCGCAATCCGGCGATTGTCGCGATGAACGCGGTCGACCGGCGTATGCCCGTGAACCACCAATTTCTCAAACGTGCCTTTGGCGGTGAGGAACTCTTCGCGAATCCAAAGCATATCCTCACCGACTTGCTCTGTTAACGGCACACCGGGTTTCAACCCAGCATGGACAAAAATATAGTCGCCGATCGTATGTGAGAGCTGGAGCGATTGATAAAATGTCAGGTGGCTTTCTGGCAGGCTGGACCGAAACTGCTGCCAAACCGCCATCCATGCATCTTGCGCGGATGGCGCCGCCGCCGCAGGGCCATGACGGGTTGGCGGTTGCAGTCCATATGAGAACAAGGTTTCGGATCCACCATACATCGCCCATTTCTCGCCGAAGCTCGGATCTTGGATAAAGTTGAGCAGCGCTTCTTCATGATTTCCCATTAAGAAGACGGTTTCATATTTGGCTAAGCGATCACTCAGGAACAGGTCGATGATTTGCCGCGATTGTAGACCGCGATCAATGTAATCGCCGAGAAAGACAATGGTCGGCTGGGTGCCCACCGGTAGGTCCGCCGCGTCCGTATCAATGCGCTCGAGCAAAGCTTCGAGCAGATCTAGCCGGCCATGAATATCGCCAATGGCGTAGACGCACTGACCATCTGGAACATGTGTGACCCGGGTTACCGGATGGTGGGCTGGAAAATTTTCATTTGCCGGACGATCCGGCGTTTCAACTGTCGAGCGTCCGGTAAAGATGGAAAAGAGACCCAGGACGCTGCGTCCAATGGTCGAGACGGCGCTATTGGTGTTTTTGAGAATAACGCTTTCTGGCGGTCCAGCGCGGCGACCGCGCGTGAGCATGATACCGGTTTTGTGCCCTAGAAAGCCAAGCGCCCAGCTCATATGCATGACGCCAAGCGCAACGCCAGCAAGCAATCCGCACAGCGAGCGATGCTTGAGCATCATGGCGACAGACGCGGCGGCCAAAACACCAAGATAGCCAAGCGGAACGATCAATGCCATTCGGTTCACAGGGGCAATGGCGAGTGCCGCAACGATGGCAATTAAGGCGATAACCGGCAGCAATTGCCGAATTTTGAGGGGGGTTTTGTGCTTCGTCGCGTTGCGCGAGCGGCCTTTGCCATACTGATAGTATTGTTTGGCCAGCCGCCGGGCTGTGCCGCGCGGAATGTAGCGAATGCGAATATCAGCGTCCAGAAAGATGCGTCCGCCACTCGCAGTCAGGCGGGTATCATATTCAGCGTCTTCATTGTGGGAAAAGGTCTCATCATAACCGCCCAAGCGGCGGAAATCGGGAATAGAGAATCCGGCATGGTGACCGTGATCAACATATTGCGAGCGTTGCCCGCCGCGATGCGCAGCACCACCAGAGCCAAGCGGCGTATCAACGATCCAAGCATTCGCCTTCTCGAAACATGTATTGCCGACAGCGTCCATCGGAATGACAACGGATTCGGCTCGCGTCGTCTGCAAGGCTCTTGCGACATCGAGAATGAAATTGTCCGGATACAGGGAATGCGCATCGCACCTCACCAGCCATTTTGAGGCATTAGACGCCATTTCCCGAACCGCCAGGTTGAGCGCCGCGGACTGCAAGCGTTTCGGGTTGGAGATCACTTTGAGATTCGGAAATTCCATCATCAGTGTACGCACGATGGCGACGGTGGCATCCGTACTGCCCCCATCAGCAACAATCAGTGGAACCGATTTCAAGGCCTCATCGCCGGTCATCAGTGAGCGGATGCAGGCCTCGATGTGCAATTCCTCATTCAGCGTTGGGATGACAGCCAATATCGATTGCGGACGGAGGTCGGGCGCATCAACGGTCATGTTATTATCAATTTTTTTGACCACAGTGGGCATCTGTACTGGTCCGTTTTCATTGAAGGCCGCATGCAACCCGGATCTGAGCAAGTCTTATACCAAGCCTAAGCAATTCAGCCTGTGAAGTCATCACATTATCCAAACCAGTTTCGTCGCAGTCTGGCGGCCTGGAAACGAGCAAGATTTAAATTTGGGATAATGGAAACTAAGGTGGCAATTTAAAGATCGCCTTGTCTTAGAGCGTGCTGCATTCTGGGCCGGTATCGAACACCGGCATGAGCGTGGCCGCTTGGCAAACCCTTGCATGGGCGCCGCGAATGTCTTCGACCGAGTTTAACAGCGACGTCGCGAGTGTGCCGCTCATCGGGAATGAGGAGCCGCTCACTGGGTCTAAGCATTCGAACCGACACGTTGTGGCGATTGGCGCGTCCGCCATACGAGACGTTGCGGCAGCATTTAAGTCAGTTGTGTCGACGAAGGCGGTTCCATCCGCGTCGCCTTGATCGCCAGTTGTCGCCGCGAGCGAGGTTACGGGCTCGGCTTCGGGCGCCTCAGTGGCGTCGATTTCGGTGTCTACGGCGTCTGGCTGCGCTGTCACCGAGATCGGGTCTGGCTCGGTTTCGGCAGACGGCTCCGCGTCAAGCGCCCCGTCAATCGTGTCTTCGCCTTCCTCATTCGCGGCATCGGCGGCGAGTGTGATCGTCGCCAGAACGGGGGTTGCGTCTGGCTCCGCGGGCACGACGGGTGCGTCAGTCGCCAGCGCGGCGTCGGTCTCACCGGATGGTGTCTCAGGCGCGATTGCCGCGGCGGCGCTGATCGGATCGAGTTCTGCTTCTGACCCGGTTAGGAGCGCTTCGCTCTCGACAAAAGAGGCGTCGAGATCCGCCGTTGCGACGGCGATCGAGTTGGGGGCGAATGCGATCCGCTGCACAAATAAATCGGTCGGCATGTAGCGATCTCGTCGCAGACTGCCGCTGGTCAGGTACTCGCCTTGATCGATCTCAACCAATTCATCCAGCGTCGCACCCTCTGGCAAGCTAATCGTGCGTTGGTCTTGCAAGAGCCCGTCTTGGCTGCGCTGTTCGATCACCATATCGACGCGATTGCCAATCAGTGAATAGGTGCTCGCGACGACGATGTCACCGCCGCTCGAAACCAGAAGGTGAGCGTCATTCAAGAAATTCATATAGGGCAGTTCCGTCGTCGCAACGCGTTGCCCAGAAGCGCCGAGTTGGACCAAGCGCGGGGTGCCGCCGGAGATCAAGAACACCACCCCGCCATCACTGCGCGGTGCAATGCCCGAAACGACGTCTTCGCCGCTCAAGGACAGAATACGTTGGCGCATGACACGGCCATTGTCGTCCATAATGACAATGTTGAGGTCACCGACGCCGAGCGATCTTTCCTGCCCGCCCAAAATCGCAAACGTATTTCCCGCGGCGTCAACACTCACATGTGAGCGTTGCCATGAGCGTGGTCGATCAAACAGTTTCTCCCAAGACACAGCGCCGTCCGCTTTGATGGACACGACGCGGGAGAGTTCGCGTGATTCGTTTGGGGCAACGAAAACGAATCCGTCCTCATATGGGGCCAAGGCCACTTCGTTGCGATCAATGGCTCCCGTAGCAAAGCTTTTTGACCAGGCGAAGCCGCCGCTTTCATTGACCCGCGACACGGTGAGCTGCTCTTCGAGCACTGACATAACGATGACGCTATCATCGCCGAGCCGAACCAAATGCAGTCCCTGTCCGTCGAACAAATTGGTGCTTGTGAGCGCGTGGCCCTCGCCTACTTCTAAGGGTGCAGAATAGCTTACCAGATGCGACCGCGTGCCGTCCTCGCTTGGTCCGAGATGGCTCTTAATCATTAGCAAAGCGTCGCCGCTTGGAAGCGCTTCAATGCCAAGGATTTGGTCCGAGGCGGGCGACCCGATAAACACCACATCGGTGTTATTGCCGGTGCCGAGGGCCTCAATCGCGGGCACAGGCTGGGTGCCGAGAATCTTCACGCTGGTATCAATCGGATTGACGTTCAGCCCCATGCCGCGCGCGTAATATCCCCATGCGAGCCCAACCGCCAGCGCTGCGGCGAGGATTAAGAGCCCGACAAAATAATCACGAAACCCTGCAGAAGAGGAGGGTTCTGGAGCCGCCTTATTGACGGCAAGGGCATAGCGGTCAGCCTCTGCCGCGCGCTTGGCACGTGGATCGGCTTCGACATTCACCTGCTCGGATTCAGAGCGCGACGGATCGCTAAATCCCATCTCTAGATATGCGTCCCGCCCTGACATTGTTCTACTCTCCTAGTACGCAGTCGACCGATGGAAGTGAATTGTTGCTCTGACAATCCAACGTTGAACAAATAGCCGAGACAGATTTTCACAATTTATTAAGGTTTGCGCAATGTTACGGCACATTAAATCTTTGACCTGTGGCTATTCAGGCACACCGAATTGCAATTCGCATGCCGGATTTGTATCGGCCTGCGCCTTTCTTTCATATGGACAAACACGCGCTCGCATGATGTGAGCGACTCAAATCAAAGCCGCACACACTCGAAAGTCAAAGGCGCATGGCAGCAGGATTGGTAACGCTCTTTGGGGGCTCGGGGTTCATCGGGCGTTATGCAGCGCGCACCCTTGTCGCGGCGGGTTACCGCGTGCGCATTGCCGTTCGCCGACCGCATTTGGCGGGTGATGTGCGTTTGGCCGGCGCACCCGGTTGGGTCGATATCGTGCAAGCGAATGTCCGCAACAAAGCATCCGTCGCAAAAGCCCTCGAAGATGCGGACGCCGCGGTCAACTTGGTTGGACTCCTTTATGAAAAGGGCCGTCAGAGCTTTCAAGGCGCACAACGCGATGGTGCCGTTAACATTGCTGAAGCCTGCCGCGATGCGGGCATTGACCGCTTTGTGCATCTCTCAGCCATCGGCGCCGATCCCAGCGCAACAGCCAGCTACGCGAAGACCAAAGGCGAGGCGGAAACGGCCATCCGAGCTATTTTGCCAAGCGCAGTGATTTTACGGCCCTCCATTGTCTTTGGTCCAGAAGATGAGTTTTTCAATCGCTTCGCCGCAATGGCCGCCCATCCGATTTCCTCGGTGGCGCCCTTCCTACCAGCGATTGGCGGTGGCACGACGAAAGTTCAGCCGGTTTATGCGGGTGACGTGGCAGATGCAATCGCCGCCGCGATCACCCGCGCGGATGTCGCCGGCAACACTTACGAATTGGGCGGGCCGCGGATATATTCGTTTAAGGAAGTTTATGACTATATTGGCGAGACGATTGCCCGGAAGCGATATGCGCTGCCCTTGCCATTTTTTGCGGCCAAGCTGTTGGGGCTAAGTTTCGGCACCTTGTTTCGCTATGTTTGGCCTTTATCCTCAGGCATTCTGGGGCCGCCGCCGATTACCGGCGATCAGGTCGAGATGCTGAAATCAGATAATGTCGTTGCGAAAGATGCCCTGACGCTCGAAGACCTCGGTGTCACGGAGCGCGAGACCGTCGAAGCCATTGTGCCGAGCTACCTCTATCGTTTCCGGCCTTATGGACAGTATCACCAGGGCTCTGAATCCGGTTGATCGGACTTTGGGGCTCAGTCAGATCCGTTCTTAGCCCCGGCATCCCCTTCGCGATAAACGATGACCCGCTCGCCCTCTTTTTCGAGATAAATTGTAAGGCCGACATCGCTCATGTTTTCGATGATATGCGCGTGCTGGACGACGCCCTCAATCGCTGCCTGCAGTTCACTTTCGGTCATCTCGTCGCCATCTAACATCCGCTCAATTTCCAGCGTCTCTTCAATAGCGGCCTGTTGGCCGATCGGGATCGTGCCACTGAGGACACCGTCATCATCGGTTTCAATGTGAATTCCCCTCACCACAATCCGCGCGCTTGACGCCTCTTCGCCGGTCGGAATGTTTGCGCTGGTTTCGATGATGATTTTTCCGGCAGCTTTCACTTCCGATTGGCTAAGGCTACCTGAGCCATCCGTGTCCAAGCGTGAAATCAAAGTCGCGTCATGACCTGGAGCGATTTCGCCCTCGGTCAGAACGCCGTCCTTATTTTTATCGAGCTGCTCGAAGGCCGAGGTGTGGGCGGCTGAGGGCAGGGCCGCGATTGAGATCGCCCCGATCGCGGCGCCGACAGCGGTCGCGATGGTTTTAAGCCTGTGCCGCGCAAGCGTCATTGAAGCCACCTGCGCCGCAGAAGGGTTTTCGGCCAATCGGGCCTCTTCGATGTAAGTGCCGATAAAGCGACGTAAGGCTTGCGACGCAGTCTCGCCGCGCTTTCGCGTGGCGGACATAAACGCTTGTTTCTGGGAGTGAGGCAAGCGAATCTCGAGGGTTTCGCTTTTCTTTTCGCGGCGCTTCATGGGTCACCCTTTTGGTTGGTGCTGAACGGCTGCCAGCAGCTTTCAGGAGGTCCCCATTTTATAAAAGGATGATCTTGCCCTTACGCCACCAAAAAAGTGTCCGGACACGCGATTTTGTTTAAGCGAGGCCCAAAATGGGCGCGCCCATCAAGAGGCCGATGCCGAGCAAAATCCGATAGATAACGAATGGCAGAAAACTCATGCGCTTGAGAAGCGTCATGAGGGCATGGATGGAGATAATCCCCGAGACAAAGGCGAGCGCAGCGACAATTAGGCCGTCTTGGAGTGTGACGACAGCGCCCGCCGCATCCGCGTCAAGCAGGCCGTAAGCGCCATACAAGCCTGCCGCCGCCAAAATCGGCGCGCCGATAAGCATCGAGAACCGAGCCGCTTCGGTGCGTTCATAACCGAGGGCCCGCGCGGCGGTCATTGTGATCCCGGACCGGCTGGTGCCGGGGATCAGCGCCGCGACCGCTTGGGTGGCGCCAATGAAAATAGCATGTCCGATGGTCATATCTGCTTCCGTGCGGTCTCGACCTCCGGCGACATCCGCCCACCAGAGCAAGAGGCCGAACCCGATCGTTGCGCCGGCCACAGTCCACACGCTGCGTAAGGCGGATTGGACGCTGTCCGGGACCAGAACTTCGTGCGCGATCGCCGCGATCACTGCGATCGGCGTTGCGGCAATGATGCAGAGCGCAAGCCGGCCGCCCCGCGACAGCGGTCTGGATCGAAAAGGTGTCGCGCAAAGTTCGAGCCCGCCGAGTGTCGCGGCCGCAACGTCCTTGCGAAAATATATCAGCATGGCTGCCAAGGTGCCGAGATTAGAGACCGCATTGATCAGCAACTCATCGCGGCCCTCTAGCGTGAAGTAATTTGCCGCCAGCAGGACATGACCGGATGAGGAAATTGGCAGCCACTCCGTGACCCCTTGTATCAAGGCGATAATGATCAGCTGCATCAATGACATGGCCGGCCTCTCAGAGTGTTATGCGCCTGGCTTATGCACACTTTGTGCAAATGCGCACGTTCGTCTTCATATATTGAAATGATATCTATATATTGAACTTAGGCTCCAGAGATGTAGAAAACCAGACTCTATCCTTAGAACATATATCAAAATTATATATATTGGTCGAATTTGCCCTTGCCGCCAGCGGATCGACCCCACATAAGCAATCATCGTTCCCCAGGAGTTGAGTATGGCAGAAAAGATGCTGCAATTCATCAAAGTCGAACGCGCGATGCCGAAAAAAAGATCGGCGAAATCGCGTAAGACCGACTTCGAAGAGATCTACGGGGGTTACGCGGCCAAAGCGGCGCGCGACCAAGCTTCGAGGTGCTCGCAATGTGGCGTGCCGTTTTGCCAGCAAGGCTGCCCGCTTTCGAACAACATTCCAGACTGGCTTAAGCTCGCTGCTGAGGATCGGTTGGAAGAGGCTTATCAAGTCTCGAGCGCGACCAATAATATGCCAGAGATTTGCGGCCGGATCTGTCCGCAAGACCGGCTTTGCGAAGGCATTTGTACGATTGAGCAGTCCGGCCATGGCACTGTCACCATCGGCTCGATTGAACGCTACATCACCGATACCGCATGGGAAAAAGGCTGGGTCAAACCGATCCAGCCGCCGCGTGAACGCCGCCAGTCTGCGGGGATTATCGGCGCCGGACCGGGCGGCCTAGCAGCGGCCGAACAATTGCGCCGCAAGGGCTATCAAGTGACGGTTTACGATCGCTATGATCGCGGGGGCGGATTGCTTGTCTACGGCATTCCGGGCTTCAAGCTGGAGAAAGACGTTGTTGAACGCAGACTGCAACGTTTGGCCGATAGCGGGGTCGCGTTTCGGTTCAATTGCGAAGTCGGATCCGACATCACTTTGGCGGAAATCCGTGATCTGCATGACACTGTGCTGATTGCCACCGGCGTTTATAAGGCGCGCGATTTAAAAGTCCCGGGGATCGGCGCCGATGGCGTCTATCCGGCGCTTGATTTCCTGACCACATCGAACCGGGCCGGGTTCGGCGACGAGGTCGAGGCCTTCACCAATGGCACGCTCAACGCGGACGGCAAACGCATCGTCGTCATCGGCGGCGGGGATACGGCTATGGACTGCGTGCGCACCGCTATTCGTCAGGGCGCAAAATCTGTGACCTGTCTGTATCGGCGGGATCGGGCGAATATGCCGGGGTCACAGCGCGAAGTCGCGAATGCGGAAGAAGAAGGGGTGAAGTTTGAATGGCTTTCGGGTCCGGAAGCGGTGCTTCACACCAAAGCAAATGCGGTCAAAAGCGTGAAGGTGCGCCGGATGAAGCTTGGCGCGCCAGACGCGTCTGGCCGTCAGTCGCCAGAGCGGACCGATGAGACGTTCGATGTCAAAGCCGATATGGTGATCAAAGCGCTTGGCTTTGACCCGGAAGACTTGCCTTTGATGTTCGATGAGTCGGCGCTCCGCGTGAACCGTTGGGGCGCGATTCAAGTCGATTTCAAAACTATGGAAACGAGCCTTCCTGGGGTCTATGCGGCGGGCGATATTGTGCGCGGCGCGTCCCTCGTGGTGTGGGCGATTGTAGATGGCCGCGAAGCCGCTGCGCAAATGCACAAAGCGATGCGCGCGATGGCCAAGCAAGACTTAGTGGCGGCGGAGTAGAGAGAGATGCATATCAGCTTTACGCCCGACGCACCGGCAATGCCGGAGGTCAGTTTTGACGATTTCCTTGCCGTGGATATCCGGATCGGGACCATTCTCGAAGCTGCGCCGCTGGAAGGCGCGCGCAAACCTTCGATTAAAATGGTGATCGATTTCGGCGATACGATCGGGACCAAAAAAAGTGCCGCCCAGATCACCGAACATTATGCGCCAGAGGCTTTGGTCGGACGTCAGGTCATGGGGGTGGTGAATTTCCCGCCGCGCCAAATTGGTAAGTTCATGTCACAAGCCCTGACCCTCGGATTCGCTGACGCTGACGGCGCAATCCGCCTGATAAGGCCCGACGCGGTGATCCCGAACGGCACGAGGATGAGCTGAGATGATAAACCTTTTTACAGTCCCGTTTTTGACCGGCACGACCGCGCTCCGCGACCCCGGCACGGGGGCACAAACATGCCGAACCGAGCAACACGCCAATGACTGACTTTGTCGAATCCTATTTGAGCAACCAACAGCGCCTGATCGATGGCCATGCCTATGATCCCGCGCACGAGCACAGCGCCTGCGGTGTCGGCTTGGTCGCGGCTTTAGATGGTAAACCGCGCCGCGAAATCGTTGAGATGGGCATCAAGGCGCTGAAAAATGTCTGGCATCGCGGTGCCGTAGATGCAGACGGGAAAACCGGCGACGGCGCTGGCATTCGCGTTGAGGTGCCGCAGGAATTTTTCCGTTATCAGGTCGGCCGCTGTGGCCACAATCCGACGGACGATCCAATTTGTGTCGGTCAGATCTTTTTGCCGCGCACAGATCTTGGCGAGCAAGAAGCCGCGCGGGCGATTGTCGAGACCGAGATTCTGCACTTCGGGTTTTACATTTATGGCTGGCGCCAGCCGCCTGTCGATGTGTCAATCATCGGCCAGAAGGCTCAGGATACGCGGCCCGAAATCGTGCAAATCATGTTTCGCGATGATCAAAAGCGTGACCCGGAAGAACTTGAGCGCGCGCTGTATATTTGTCGCCGGCGGATCGAAAGACGGGCCAGAGAGGCGGGCATCCCGGGATTCTATATTTGCTCATTAAGTCATAAGTCTCTGATCTATAAAGGGATGTTCCTTGCGGAAGATATCGACAATTTCTATCTCGATTTGCAAGATGAACGCTTTGAATCCGCGATTGCGATTTATCATCAGCGCTATTCAACCAATACATTCCCGCAATGGTCGCTCGCGCAGCCGTTTCGGATTTTAGCGCACAATGGCGAAATCAATACGCTGCGGGGCAATCTCAACTGGATGAAGAGCCACGAGATCAAAATGGTTTCCGGTTCGTTTGGCGACTATGTTGATGATGTCAAACCGGTCGCCCCGCAAGGGAGCTCTGATTCAGGCGCGCTCGACGCCGTGTTCGAGATCCTTTGCAAAGCTGGGCGGGCAGCGCCGATGACAAAAGCGCTTTTGATCCCGGAAGCATGGTCGAAGCGCGCGTCGATCATGCCAGAAAAGCATGCTGCACTTTACGCGTATTGCAATTCAGTGATGGAGCCATGGGACGGTCCAGCTGCGATTTGCGCTTATGATGGCCGGTGGGCCGTTGCTGGCTTGGATCGCAATGGCCTGCGGCCGCTGCGCTACGCTTTGACCGGGTCGGGCATTTTGGCGGTGGGGTCCGAAACCGGCATGTGTCCGCTCAGCGGTCATGATGTGGTTCGCCGGGGACATGTCCAAGCCGGTGGGATGATCGCGGCCGACCTTTCAACCGGCAAATTCTATGAGCACGACGAAATCGTTGATGTGCTCGCCGATGAACATCCTTATGACAGTTGGCTCGAAAATGTTCGCGATCTCGATCCCGAAATCGGCCCTGGACCGGAACCGCGCCTGTTTGACACCGAAGCGATGATGCGCCGTCAAAAAGTGGCCGGGTTTACGCTCGAGACGCTGGAATTGATTTTGGCGCCGATGGCCGAGAATGGCAAAGAAGCGATTGGCTCGATGGGCGATGATAGCCCTGTGGCCGTCCTGTCGCAGCAGTTTCGACCGCTTTCGCATTTCTTTCGGCAGAATTTCAGCCAAGTCACCAATCCCCCAGTAGATCCGTTGCGCGAAGATCGTGTGATGAGCCTGAAAACGCGGTTTAAAAATCTCGGCAATGTGTTGGCGACCGATAAAACCCAACAAGATGTGTTCGTGCTCGAAAGTCCTGTCCTCAGCACAGGGATGTATGATCGCTTAGTCGCGATGCTTGGCGATGGTGTGCAAGTGATCGATTGTACGTTCGACGCGACTGGCGCGAAAGGCGATGGCCGCGCCCTGAAACAGGCTCTATCGCGCATTCGCCAAGAAGCGGAAGACGCCGTTCGCACCGGCCGAGAACACATCGTTTTGACTGACGAAGCGCAAGGGGAGGACCGGGTCGCCGTGCCGATGATCCTCGCCACCGGCGCGGTGCATTCGCATCTCGTAGCGCAAGGGTTGCGGACGTTTTGTTCGATCACGGTGCGCTCCGCCGAATGTATCGATACGCATTATTTCGCAGTGCTCATTGGTGTCGGCGCCACCTGTGTGAACGCCTATTTGGCGCAAGACGCGATTGCGGAGCGTCATTCGCGTGGCTTGTTGGGCGATATTGATCTCAATCAAGCGGTGCTCAATTTCAAATCCGCAATTGAAGCTGGGCTGCTCAAAATCATGTCGAAGATGGGGATTTCGGTGATCTCCTCTTATCGCGGTGGATACAATTTTGAAGCGCTGGGCCTCTCGCGCGCCTTAGTCGCCGACTATTTGCCGGGCCTATCCAGCCGAATTTCTGGCCTTGGACTGGCCGGTATTGAGGAAAATGCGCTGACGCGCCATGAAGACGCATTCGACGAAGATGTTGTCTCGCTTCCTGTCGGCGGCTTCTACCGTTTGCGCGCTCGCTCTGAGCCGCATGCGCTTGATGGCAATTTGATTCACATGCTCCAAGCGGCGTGCGATCGCGGCGACTATGATCTGTTCGAGAAATACGCTTTGGCCGTAAACAATCGCGAGCAACCGATCCAATTGCGCGATTTGCTTGACTTCAAACCGGCCGGTCCGGAAAATCCATTGGAGCGCGTTCAATCGGTGAATGAAATTCGCAAGCGCTTTGTTACTCCCGGCATGTCACTCGGCGCGCTGAGCCCAGAGGCGCACGGGACGCTAAACGTCGCCATGAACCGCATCGGTGCGAAATCGGTTTCGGGGGAAGGCGGAGAGGTGCGCGAACGCTATCGGCCGCTTCCGAATGGCGACAATATGAACTCGGCCGTCAAGCAAGTGGCGTCCGGACGCTTCGGTGTCACAGCTGAATATCTCAACCATTGCCGCGAAGTTGAGATTAAAGTCGCCCAAGGGGCAAAGCCGGGCGAAGGCGGTCAGCTGCCTGGCTTTAAAGTCACTGAGTTCATTGCGAAAAACCGGCACTCGACGCCGGGCGTAACGCTTATCAGTCCGCCGCCGCATCATGATATTTATTCGATCGAAGACTTGGCGCAGCTGATCTACGATTTGAAACAAATCAATCCCGACTGCCGCGTCTGCGTCAAGCTGGTCGCACAATCCGGTGTCGGTACGGTCGCCGCAGGCGTTGCAAAAGCGAAGGCCGATATCATCCTGATTGCCGGCGGTGTCGGCGGCACGGGGGCTTCGCCGCAGACCAGCATCAAATATGCCGGCCTGCCCTGGGAGATGGGGCTCGCCGAAGCACACCAAGTACTCAGCCTCAACAATTTGCGCGACAAAGTCACTTTGCGCACCGATGGTGGTCTGCGCACGGGGCGTGACATTGTCATTGCCGCCATGCTGGGCGCCGAAGAGTATGGCATAGGCACCGCCAGCTTGGTCGCGATGGGTTGCATCATGGTGCGGCAATGCCACTCCAATACCTGTCCGGTTGGGGTTTGCACGCAAGATGAATCGCTGCGGGCTAAGTTTACCGGCACCGCAGACAAAGTGATCAATCTGATGAGCTTCATCGCCGAAGATGTGCGACGGATATTGGCGTCTCTGGGTCTCAAATCCTTAGACGAAGCGATCGGCCGTACTGACCTATTGGC
>JBCCXW010000066.1:0-18511 GCA_039191105.1 Pseudomonadota bacterium | reverse complement strand
GCACAAGAAAGTGCCGAGCCAGCAGGGGAGTGCCCTTGCCTGGCTCGGATCAACCGGGGAAGTCTCGGGCCTGGCGTCGATTATTCTTTGCTACACGATGGCAGAGATGTTCCAAAAAGAGATCGGCCTCGTCGCAGTGACCGCCTATGGCATGACCCTTGGCAACTCGAAATTGGCCGGCCTCACGGAGCTACAAAAGTTTAAGGAAGACATCGCGATCCTCTTAGTCTCGGGCGTGTTCGTGATGCTCACCGCAGATCTAACGCCTGAGATCATTCGGCGCGCCATCAATTGGAACACGCTCGTCTTCCTACTGTGCATGCTGTTCATTGTGCGCCCGCTTTCGGTGTGGGTCGCAACCTATGGCACATTGTCCCGCAAAGAGGCTTTGCTGCTCGGTTGGATCGCACCGCGCGGGATTGTTGCGGTGGCCGTTTCAGGCCTGTTTGGCTCACTCTTGGTGGACCTCTCCCGTGAGGGGCGGTTTTTCTTTTCAGGCGCGGATCAGATCACACCTCTCGCCTTCGCGATGGTATTTACCACCGTTGTCCTGCACGGCTTCACAATTGGCCCAATGTCGCGCGCACTTGGCTTGGCGCGAAAAGAGAAGCCCGGCGTTTTGATCGTCGGCGCGAACACTTGGAGCGTGCAGTTTGCAAGCGCGCTTGGACAAAGCGGCGTCGAAGTGATTGTCGCCGATAGCAATTATCGCCGGCTGAAATCCTCACGCGATGTCGGACTGGATGTCTTCATGGGCGAAGTGTTGTCCGAAGATGCCGAGATCAAGCTCGATCATGCCCGTTTCTCGACCGTGATCGCCCTATCCACCAACGACTCCTATAATGCCCTGGTCTGCAGCCATTTCGCCCCAGAAGTTGGGCGTCATATGGTGTATCAACTCTCGATCAATGATGATGAAGAGACGGATGATCGCGGGCTAAGTTCGAACGCGCGCGGACGCACGCTGATCCGGCGTGGACGGACCTATGACAGCTTGATCCGTGACCAATATCGCGGTTGGGAATTCGCCCGAACCCGGTTGACCGATCAATATAGTCTTGAGCAATTCCGCAAGGATCGACCGAACGCGGATATCGTTGCCGAACTAAAACCGGACGGCGCCTTGTTCCTGGTTGGGCCACATCGCGATCCGCGCGGCGGTGACGGTACGATCCTGATCAGCTTTTCGCCGGAGCTCAAAGATCAGGTCAATCCGGAGGTTGCACTCTCGCCTGCTTAAGCCGCTCGCACCGCATGCAATTCGCGGCCATGCCGACGCAGCCAAGCCCGCTCTTGCTGCCAATGCGGTCGACACTTGGCGACATGCGCCCAGAAAGCCGGGCTATGGTTCATTTCAAGCAAGTGCGCACATTCATGGGCTGCGACATATTCGAGTATCGGCGACGGCGCCATGATAAGGCGCCAAGAAAACGCCAGGCGCCCATCGGATGTGCAAGAGCCCCATCGAGAGCGGGTATCTTTCACCGAAACGCGGCGCGATTCGACTCGCAACAGATCGCAATAGTGGCTCACGGCATCGACCAAATCGGCTTTGGCGGTTTTTTTCAGGAACCGTTCCACCCGCTGACCTGCCGTCTTCGGTTCGCCTGGCACGCGTAATATTTGCGGTGGGCCTGGCTCAAGACTTGGCAGCCGACCGGGGCCATCCAAACGGATCTCACAGGGCGTCCCTCGCAACATGAAACTGGTCCCAGCTTCAAGGCATAATTCCTGCGGAAGCGATTGTAAATTTTGGAAAATCCAGTCGACGCGATCTCTCGCAAATGCAGCAGCTTCGCCGATTTTACGAGGGTGCGGCGCAACTGCGACCGCTTCTCGATTGCGCTCATCCAAACGCAGGATGAGGCGCCGCGCTTTTGGGTTGACCTCCAAGCGGACATTCACAGTCTGGCCGCATTTTGTGACCAATGACATCTTGTCGCCTTTATCGATAATCATTAAATACGCCTCGACAGCATTACGGGATAAGTTTATGGGAAACCGCCTAATTGGGGAATCGACAATGAAGAAATTAATGTTTGGTGCAGGCGCGCTCGCGCTCTTGGCGGGCTGCAACGGGTCCGGGACCAGCAATGAAGTCTCGATCGCTGAGCCGCAGCTAAAAGAAATCGTCGTTCGGGCCGGCGATCCAGCCGAAGCCGCAGACGCGCTGGCGGCGATGGCACTCACCGATAGCGGTTCGGGGGTCTTGGGCTTCGCAAGCAGTGCGATTGATGGGGCAACGGCCACCCTGACGGATCTTTCCTTGACGGGCACTGAAGGATTACAAGCCGGCTCGCTCGTCCTCGAAGGGTTGGAGATGGAAGATGGCCAGGCCAATTTCGGCAAAATGAGCCTCAATGACATCACGTTTTCTGTCGAAGACGAAGATGTCAGCATGAACCTCGGCTCAATTGAGTTGATCAATCCATCGCCCGAGCTGGCCGCATGGATGGCCGCAAGCCTCAACGGTCAGGACGCTCCCTTCCCTGCGGCCGATCAGATTGTCTTCGACAGCTGGTCCATGAATGGCCTAACCGGAGAGTTTGCCGATCTCGAAGCGGAGGGCACATTTGGGATCGAGAAAATCGAGATTCGCGACATGGTCGATCTGAAAGCGGCGCAAGCGATGATCAGCGGGCTGTCCGTCAACGGCATAGACGATTCAGAAGGCATGAGTTTCAACGCCAAGCTTGGCAGCCTATCGGCAACCAATGTTGATGCAAAAATGGTTCAAGCCATCCAAGAGAATATTGATGATGAGGAAGCCCTCTTCGGTGCGATTTTGGACATTGCTTATGAAGATCCGATGGAACCCGGCTATGATGCCTTTCAGATGGATGACCTCGCGCTCGACTTTGGCGGCGCATCGTTTGCAATCCCGAGCTTGGTTTCGGGCATTGAGCGCAATGCCGCAGGTCAACCCGTCAAATTCGTTACGCAACCTTACACGATGTCGCTCAAAGCCGACAGCGAAGGCGGGGAAGCCGGTGAGGCGCTTCTCCAGGGGCTCAGCGTGATCGGATATGAAGAGTTAGAGCTGCAAGGCGAAGGCTTCATGACATATGACCCCGATCAAGACACCGTGGTGTTTGATCCGGAAACAAATTATCTTGAGCTGATCGACGGCGCCAAATTCAGCTTTGGCGGTAAGATTGGCGGCTATAGCGCCTATGCCAAAGAAGCCGCAACATCGTTTGATTTCGAATCGCTCGCCGATGGTGGAGAGCCCGATCCAATGGCCATGACCAACGCTTTGGGCCAGTTGATCTTTCACGATCTTGAAATCTCGATCGCCGACAATTCTTTGATGGATCGCGCCTTTAACGCTGCCGCCACGGCGCAAGGATCTGATCCGACCGAGCTGAAGTCGCAAATCGGTATGGGTCTAGCGATGGCCCCAATGATGGCGCAAGGCTCTGGGGTCGATATGGCACTGGTGACGGAAGCCACCTCCGCTTTGTCGAGCTTTATTAGCGATGGCGGGACGCTCACTCTGAAGCTTGCGCCAGAGTCACCCCTCTCTGTTGCGTCGATTATGGCCAACCCAGATCCCTCGGCATACACGAAGGAAACACTGGGCTTCACCGCAACGCAAAACTAACGCGGAAATTCCCGGCTAAATTGAAAGCGCGCGAGTTCGATCTCGCGCGCTTTTCTTTTTGTGGGCTTCGGCGCATACTCAGCGCTATGAGATTGGCTTTCTTTGGCGATGTTGTTGGTCGGCCTGGCCGTCAGGCCGTGCGCGATCATTTGCCCAATGTGCGCGCGGCTTTGGCGCTCGACTTCGTCGTCGTCAACGCTGAGAACGCCGCCGGCGGCTTTGGATTGACCGAGGTCATTGCGGGCGAATTTTTCAATGCTGGCGCCGACTGTTTGACCCTCGGCGATCATGCATGGGATCAACGCGAAACGCTGACCTATATCGCACGCGAGCCGCGTCTCCTGCGCCCCTTAAACTATCCCGACACCGCACAAACCCCCGGACAAGGCGCACACTTATTTGTTTTGCCGGACGGCCGGAGGATTGGCGTTATCCAAGCGCAAGGCATCGTGTTCATGCGACAGCTTTTGGACAATCCGTTTCAAGCCGTCGATTATGCGTTGGACGAGATGCCGCTCGGCACTGTCGCGGATGCGATCATCGTCGATATGCATTGTGAGGCAACATCAGAGAAAATGGCGATGGGACACCATTGCGATGGCCGCGCCAGTCTGGTGGTCGGCAGCCACACGCATGTCCCAACGGCGGACCATATGATCCTCGCTGGCGGCACGGCTTATCAAAGTGATGCCGGTATGTGCGGCGATTATGACAGCGTCATTGGCATGAAGAAAGAAAACTCTTTGCGGCGATTTGCAACCCAACTGCCGGGCCAGCGCTATGAACCAGCGGATGGTGATGGCACCCTGTGCGGGCTTTATGTTGAAACCGATGACGCGACAGGCCTTGCGCAACAGTGCGCCCCGATCCGCGTTGGTGGCCGACTATCAGAATTGCTACCGGACCTTTGAAATCTACCGCGAGCTAAGTTAAGCAACGCCAACGCAGAGTTGGTATGAGGAGCCGCAATGGCAGGCCACAGCAAATGGGCAAATATTCAGCACCGAAAAGGCGCACAAGACAAAAAGCGTGCGGCGCTGTTTTCGCGTTTGTCGAAAGAGATCACCATTGCGTCGAAGCTTGGGGGTCCTGATCCGGATGGCAATCCTCGTCTGCGGCTCGCGATTGCGAATGCGCGCGGCCAATCGATGCCGAAGGACAATATCAAGCGCGCAATCGACAAGGGCCAAGGCGGCGCTGGCGAAGACTATGTCGACATTCGATACGAAGGGTTTGGTCCCGGCGGTGTCGGCATTATCGTTGAAGCATCGACCGACAATAAAAACCGCGCCGCCAGTGAGATCCGCAGCGCCTTTTCAAAAAATGGCGGCAATCTCGGCGAAACCGGATCGGTCTCCTTTGGGTTCGAGAATGTGGGGGAGATCCATTATCCGATTGAAGCGGGCGATGAAGACGCGATCATGGAAGCCGCTTTAGACGCTGGCGCCAGCGATGTAGAGAGCGACCAAGACGGCCACTTTATCTATACCGAACGAGAAGAATTGTCCGATGTTTCCGCGGCTTTAGAGGGTCGGTTTGGGGAGATCGAAGCAAAGTCCACCAAACTGATTTGGAAACCGCAAAACACCGTGCCGATCGCTGGCGATGATGCCGACAAGCTTATGCGCCTTCTTGATGTCCTAGATGATCTGGACGATGTCGCAAATATTTATGATAATTCAGAGCTTTCCGACGAGGAAATTGCCCGGCTGACGGGATAAGTGACGCATCCAGGTCACAGCCGAACAAATATCCGTGAGAACTGAAAACAAGGCTCGCAATCTAATGCGACAAAGGACATATGCGCTGGGTCAAATGATTTCTCAGAGTGGCCAGTGATGAAAAATTCGAACCCGCTTACCCTCGCATTTTGGACCGGTGGTCTTGCAACCCTTGCAGCCTTTTTCCTAAGCGCTGGCGCGCAGAACGCACCGATCGCAACGCCCGCCAATGCGAACGTGGAAACGGCGATCTTTGCGGGTGGCTGTTTTTGGTGTGTTGAGAGCGATTTCGACAAAGTGGAAGGCGTGCTCGAAACCGTCTCTGGATATATCGGCGGCAGGACCGATAATCCAACTTACTATAGCCATGGTAAGGACGGCCATTTCGAAGCCGTCCGCGTGGTCTACGACTCGTCAAAAGTCGAGTATGGTGAATTGGTCGACTATTTCATGCGCCATATTGATCCAACCGATGATGGCGGGCAATTTTGCGATCGTGGAAACTCGTACCGCACGGCGGTGTTTGTCGAAAATCAAAACGAGCGCGAAGAAGTCGAAGCGCAGTTCTCAGCGATTCAACGCTCCGGCGCTTTGCCCGCACCGATTGTGACCCAAATCTTGGACGAGACCGCATTCTACGAAGCCGAAGCGTTTCACCAAAACTATTACCAGAAGAATCCGATCCGCTACCGCGTCTATCGCGCCGGGTGCAAACGCGACCAAACCGTCGCGCGCATTTGGTCCGGCGCCGGAAACAGCTAACCCATAGCCCGCACGCCAGCCACAACTTCCGCAGCTCTTGCATGCGAGGCTTGTAGAGTCTGCCGCAAATGCCCACATAGGTGGCGCCTTACCTAACTTGGACGTTGATTATGACTGACGCTGCTGTTTCCCCGCATATCAAAGAGTCTACAGACCAATCATTTATGGTCGATGTCGTGGAAGCATCAAATGAGCAGCCTGTTTTAGTTGACTTCTGGGCGCCATGGTGCGGACCTTGTCGCACCCTGACCCCAACGCTTGAGAAAGTGGTCGGCGAGCAGAACGGCAAAGTGAAACTCGTCAAAATCAACACCGAAGAGCATCCCGGGATCGCCGGGCAGATGGGTGTGCGCTCCATTCCAAGCGTTTTTGCATTTGACAAAGGCCGCCCGGTCAATGGCTTTCAAGGTGCGCTGCCGGAAAGCCAAGTCCGCCAATTCATCGATAGCATCCTCAGCGGCACAGATGGCGCAAAACAGTTGCAAGACGCGCTCGAACAAGCCGATGCCGCCTTGCAAGCCGGAGATATTGGGACGGCGGCACAGCTCTATGGTGCCGTCATTGAGGCCGATCCGGCAAATACCGGTGCGATTGCAGGCCTGGCGCGGTGCTATCTTGCCAATGGCGATCAGGAGCGAGCACGCCAAATTCTGGAAATGGCGCCGGAGGACAAAGCATCTGATCCAGCGATCAAATCCGTTCGCACGGCATTAGACTTGATGGCGGATACACCGCTTGATGAAGACCTAGCCCAAGCCCGTGAAACCGTGGCCGCGCAGCCAAGCGATCACAATGCGCGTTTTGCGCTCGCCGAAAAACTGGTTGGGCAAGGCAAAAACCAAGATGCTGCGGATCACCTGCTCACCATTCTGACCGCTGATCTGGACTGGGAAGAGGGCAAAGCGAAAGCAAAATTGCTGGAAATTTTTGAAGCCGCTGGCCCCAAAGATCCCGTCACCGTTGACGGCCGCAGACGCCTGGGATCATTGATGTTTGCATAATTGAGACGGTTGGAACTGGTCAGCGACCGGCATCACTCCATTTTGTATTATGGGACAAAGCAAAGGAAGCGACGTGCCGATCGAAACCTATCGCAAGCTGTCAGACTTGCCGGAGACCATCCCGGTCTTTCCGCTATCGGGCGTCTTGTTGTTTCCGCGTTGGTCGCTCCCCCTCAATATCTTTGAACCGCGCTATTTAAATATGATCGATGATGCGATGGCGCAGCGTCGGATCATCGGCATGATCCAGTCCACGGGCGATGACCGAGTGCACCCAAGCTTGGTCAATACCGGCTGCGCGGGGCGTATCACCTCCTACTCTGAGACCGATGATGGCCGATATTTGATCTCGCTGACCGGAATTTGCCGGTTCATGGTCGGCGAGGAATTGGATGCCACGACCCCTTATCGCCAAGTGCGTCCGGATTGGACAAGTTTCGGACATGATCTCGTTTCGCCGCCAGAAAGCAGCCTGCCAGAGCGCATGATGCTGGTGAATTCCCTTAAGCGCTACACACAAATCAATTCGATGGAAGTCGATTGGGAAGCGGTCGAGCACGCGCCCATGGAAACTTTAATCAACGCGCTTTGTGCTGGCTGTCCATTTGGTACCGTTGAAAAACAGGCCCTCTTGGAAGCCCCGAGCGTCGCCGAACGGGCCCAAACCCTGATCACACTGCTCGATATGGATGTGCCAGGCGACGATAGCTCGACGCTCCAATGATGACAGCACCATCGTCCGACAAAAAGCCCGCCTGCGGCATCAACCCGCGCTTATTGGAAGTGCTGATTTGCCCCGTGACAGGTGGCCCATTGATTTTTGATCGTTCCGCCTGTGAGCTCATCTCGAAAAAAGCCAAACTCGCATTTCCAATCCGCGATGGATTGCCGATCCTGATCGAGAGCGAGGCGCGGGATTTGGAGGCCTCGAGCGAATGAACGCGCATGCCTGGCCAACCGAGCTGAAATTTTCTAGCCGCACAAAAAGCCTCAAAGTGACCTTCGATGATGGCGCCGCCTTCACCCTGCCTTATGCTCATTTGCGGCGAGAAAGCCCCTCCGCAGAAGTCCAAGGGCATGGTCGAGGCCCGAAACCGCCACCGCCGATCATTGCAGAGGACTTAAGCGTAGACAAAGCCGATCCTGTCGGGCGCTATGCGGTCAGGATACATTTCAGCGATGGTCATTCGAGCGGGCTATTCACCTGGGCTTATTTGCGCGAACTGGGCGAAAAGCTCACCGCCGTCTAAACCCTCTTACGACAGACCCGTTTCGTGCCTATATGGCTTCAGCACAGAGGCTGGAGCGTTCGAGGACGGTCAGCTATCCGCCGACCTTAAGTTCCGTCAGGGAGCTGGCTCTGGACTGGACCGTGGTCCTATCTAACCGGCGCCCACCTAGTCTCTAGGTCGACGGGATACAAGGACCAGAGACGGCGCTATCGGTCCTGTGCGCCACATCGAATCCGATGCGCCGCGAGCTGCTCATAGATATTTGTCGCCTCGCGCAAAACCGCCTGGTATTCAGGCGACACCCTTCGCAGATCAGGGACGGGCGGTCCAAACCCGGTCGATTTCCAGACGGCATCATACCAGTGCGGCGCCCAGGCACCATCTTCGGGGCGCGGACCGCTTGGCCACGCCAGCATGACAGGGTCCCATGCGATCCTAAGCGCCGAGCACAGCGCCCGAAGCGTTTCAGCCGGCGCCCGCAAGATATCATCGCTATCGATGACCAGAGGCGTTCGGCCTTCGATTTTTTGGGCGGTGTCAAACAGGCTCAGTTGCTGTGCAAAGCCAATCGCAGACAAAGTGACTTCAGTCATTTTGCGGGCGTAAGAGGCAATGACCCGCGCTGGATGGCGGATCAGGAAAACGTTCCGGCAGGCCGCCATCCAGGCGCGATCAAAGTCTGGCAGCATATGGTGCGTCATTTGCTTTTGATAAAAGATGGGTGCCACCCGCGTAGGGGCCTCGACCAGAGCGGCCGCAACCATCCGAGGGTCATCGCTCTGTGCGGCGAAAATCTCGTCCTGCATCGGGTGCTGCGCACCAGAATGTTTCAAGTAAGCCGCATAAAACGGCTCATCGACACAAATGGTATCTGAACGCGCCCCGAAACTGCGCATCATCGTGGTCGACATGTTGCGCGGCCCGGACCACATCGCGATACGCAGCGGCGTTTCAGTCATCTGATCGGCGTCAGGCTGGCCTCGACCAATTCTTTGTAAAGTTCGGACACACGCTGCGTAACCGGGCCCTTCAACCGTTCGATCACGCGGCCGTCGACGACTCGGACCGGCGTCATCCCAGCAAAGGTGCCGGTAATGAACGCCTCATCAGCGGAATAGACATCGAACAAAGAGAAACGCTTTTCAAAAACGGGAATACCCGCGCTGCGGCACACCTGGATAACATTGCTTCGCGTGATCCCACCGAGACAATATTCAGGCGGGCTGGTCCAGACTTCGCCGTCACGAACGATAAAGAAATGGGTGGAGTTACAGGTCGCCACAAATCCATCCGGATCGAGCATTAGCGCCTCATCTGCGCCGGCCTTATCGGCTTGAATACAGGCCAAAATACAATTGAGCTTGGAATGCGAGTTCAGCTTTTGGTCTTGCTCTGCGGGCCCGGTGCGCCGCACATGCGCGGTAAACAGTGAAACGCCATTGGCTTGGATCTCGGGGACCGGTGATTTGTATTCTGGTATAATCACGATGGTCGGCGCCGAGATGGTGAAACGTGGTCCTTGATATGGGGTTTTCTTGACCCCCCGCGTGACCATCAAGCGGATATGCACGCCGTCGCGCATATTTTGGGATTTCAAGCAATCAAATAATTGCTGCGTGAGCGCTTCCGGCGTCAGACCGATGTCCATGTCGATGGTCTTCGCGCCCGCATAGAGGCGCTTGAGATGAGCCTCTAAAAAGGCGATGCCACCCTGATGAACCCGGAGGCCTTCCCAAACTCCATCGCCGAGCAAATAGCCACTCTCAAAGACCGACACTTTGGCCTCGTCGCGGTGCTTTAACTCGCCATTGATTGAGACTTGGATGTTGGCATTGCGCGCATCGTAAACGTAGTCGTGAACGCCATGCGCATCATCCATCATTACTAGCCGCCCACTCGTCTTTCTTGGCCCGCCCAATAGGGTTCGCGCAGGTCCTTGCGCAGAATCTTACCAGACGGATTGCGTGGCAGCGCCTCGATATAGTCAACCGATTTCGGGCACTTGTATCCCGCGATCTTCTCACGTGCCCAAGCGATGATGCTCTCTGGCGTTGGCTTTGCCCCCTGCTTCGGCACGATGATCGCTTTAACCGATTCGCCCCATTTTTGGTCTGGCACGCCGATCACAGCCACATCAGCGACCTCTGGGTGTCCAAAGATCGCATTTTCAACTTCTGCCGGATAGACGTTTTCGCCGCCTGACACGATCATGTCTTTCACCCGGTCATGAATGAATAAGAACCCGTCTTCGTCGAAATACCCAGCATCGCCAGTATGGAAGAACCCGTCGCGGATCGCGTCTTCCGTGGCCTCAGGGCGATTCCAATAGCCCTTCATGACAAAATCGGATTGGATCACGATTTCTCCGACGTCGCCAGTCGGGACAGAGTTTCCATCGGCATCTACACAACGCACGATTGTGCTTGGATACGGGACGCCGCATGAGCGGAGTTTTCCCCAACTCGGTTCATGCGCCTCCGGTGGCAAATAGGTGCCGCCACCTGTTGTTTCCGTCAAACCATAGACTTGCGTGAACCGCGCGCCCATGACGTCGACGGCAGTGATCAATAAGTCTTCGGTAATCGGGCTTGCGCCGTAGAAGATTTGTTTCAAGCTTGAATAATCCCGCTCGCGGAAATCGGGCATTTGGCTGAGCATCAAAATCACCGCAGGAACGAAGAAGGCGTGGATAATTTTTTCCTGTTCGATGAGGTCTAGGATTTCCACCGGATTGATTTCTGGCAAGACGACAGTTCGCGCCCCTTGAGCGGCGGCCAATATCCCGACATTTACCCCGGCCACATGAAACAGTGGCATCGCGTTCATGACACTGTCACCCACGTCATAACTCGCCCATTCGAGCATGCCTGCCTGGGTCATGAAGCCGCGATAATTGGCATTGGTGAGCATCACCCCTTTCGGCAGACCTGTGGTGCCGGACGTGTAGAGCTGAATGACATCATCATCATCATGCGTCTTAATGCCAGTTTCGGCGTCACTTTGGCCATCCCGCCAGGTCGTATAATCAGGCCAACCGTCGCGATCCCCCTCCAATGTGATGATATGTTCCAAATGCGGGCATTGGTTTTTGATCGCCTCGACCATGTCAAACCATTCGGGCCCAACAAACAAAACCCTGACTTCGGCATCGGAAAGAATGAATTGAACCTCCGGCGCGGCGAGCCGCGTGTTCACAGCATTCATAACCGCGCGTGCTTTGGCGCAGCCAAACATCATTTCGTAGTAAACGGCGGTATTCTTGGCCAAATATCCGACCCGCTGATCCGGCGCAACGCCAAGCTCTACGAGACCGTTTGCCACTTGGTTTGCGCGGCTGTTCATATCGGCAAATGTGGTGGTCTCGCCTTTGTACCAAAAGGCGGCTTCACCGGGTCGCGTCTCACTCTGCACGCGGGGGATGTCCGCGACATGCGGCATTAATTCGGTGTCAAGCATCTGTGACCACCTCCCTGATGTTTTGTCTTTTCTGTTACATTAGGCGACAATCTAGACTTGGAAAGCCCCGCCAAACATGGCTAGGCTCAAATTCAAGTCTGGGGAGACCGCTTCACATGGCAAATGCGCAAAGCATCATCCTTCATCAGTTTGATCGGTCGCCGTATTCCGAGAAAATACGCCTCGCCTTGCGGATGAAGAATCTGGCTTGGACCTCGGTCGAGATCCCGTCAATCTTGCCAAAACCGGATTTAATGCCGCTCACGGGCGGTTATCGCCGAACCCCTGTGTTGCAGATCGGCGCCGATATCTATTGCGATACAGCGATCATGCTGGCGGAGCTAGAGAAACGCTACCAAATTCCAGCGCTATTGTTGCCGGGGCATGAGGGGATGTCGCGCATGGTGTCCGCTTGGACCGATGGCAAATGGTTTCAGACGAGTGTGGGCGTCATTTTCGGCGAAATCGGCGAGCAAATGCCACAAGCGTTCATTGATGACCGAACCAAAATGTCAGAGCGCGCATTCGATTTCGAAGCGATGAAAGCCGCCGCGCCCTTTTTGCGCGATCAATGGCGCAGTCAGCTCTTATGGATTGAAGATCGTTTGGCGGGTGGCCGCACGGCCGGAACCGGGGATTGGCTGATCGGGACCAAGCCTGGCATGGTCGACGTTCACGCGTTCATGAACCCGTGGTTTGTCGAGAAAAATATCCCTGACTTTCTAGAGCACTGCTTTGAAATCGCGCCGTTGACCAAAGACTGGTATCGCCGCTTAAAAGAGTTCAAGGGTCAAGCCCCGGAAGAGATTAGCGGCGCCGATGCCATCGCCATCGCCCATGACGCTGCGCCGCGGCTGAAAGCAGCATCAACAGAAGGCGACTTACGGGATTTCCAGCCTGGCGACCGCGTCGCTGTGGCCCCTGACGATTATGCCAAAGACTGGGTTGAAGGCGATTTGGTGATCGCCAACGCAGAACGTGTGATCATCGCCCGCAATGATGATCGGGCCGATAATCTACACGTTCACTTTCCGCGCGTTGGTTATGTTCTGCGCAAAGCGTAAGTTGCGGGCTCAGATTGAGGGTCCTCGCCTTCAATCAGCGCGTCGGCGAAATAATGGTTTCGGTCTCGGTGCCCAGCCTCGTCCGCGCGTACGGCGACGACAACATCTCTGAGCCGCGCATTGGCGGGTAGTTCCCAATATTCAATGGCGAGTTTTGGCGCTGGAATATTTTCCAGACGTCCAGCATCGATCTCTGCGAGGTAGTGGGTGTAGCTGGTCACTGCCTCTTCTTCGAAATAAGCGACCACGCGGTGCGCGGTCTTCGGCGCGAAGAGATAGAGGAAGAAGTAGAAATTATAGAAAATCGCCTGCGCGATGAGGATCAAACCGCGTTCAAATAGGCTCGGTTTCGCGACTTGAATGAAAGTCATCAAATGCATGCGCTCATTTTCAGCTTCGTCGAGCAATTCTTTGATCCAACCTTGATCATCGCGCATCCGGCGGATCGCCCGTAAATGCTGCAACAACCCGGCAACCATGCCCGGCACGGCGGCTACGGTTTCAAGCACGACAGCACGATGACCATAACGTTTTCGGAAGAATAAATCGGCAAAAAAACGAAGCACTTTCACAAAGGCAAATGCGATGCGGTCTCTTATGCTTTGTGGTTTGCGGTGGGATTCAATCTCAGTCATGGTTCCGCCCTCTCTCCTACGATCGACATAGGACTCCATATATTGGGTTCGGGCACCGAGATTCCGTCGCGACAAAGTGTTCCAGACGGCCTTAGCACCCGGCCGTATCGAAACGGTAAGCCACAAAGTGCACAGGGTCGCCATTTGAGTAATTTAATGCATAGACCGGGTCCGATTGCGTTACGCAAAGCCCTTTGGCATCGGCTTGTGCGATCAAATCATCGCGGATCTCTAGAGCTGGCGGAATACAGTCTTCTCCCAGCGCGGCGCAGCGGCTTGGCGGACTGCCGCGCCCTTCGAGATTGATCAGGTAAACAATAGGAAAGGCAGTCTCTTCTGCTGGGAAGACGAGGGGCGTCTCCGGCGGATGCAAATTCTGCGTGCCGAAGCTCATGACATAGGATGGCTCCGCATAACCGACCGCCAGGATCCGCTCGGGCGCGTCTAGGGTCCCATCGCATGGCGCGCTCGGAATGCCGCAAATCCCAGCCAAAGCAAGGCGTGCGCTTTCCGTCGGTTGCGCCCACAATTGCGTCGGCAGCACAAAGGTTCGAGCGTGCCAACCAAGAAATAGACTGGTCAGGATCCCAAATCCGACTGCAAGTCCTAAGCGCGCGGCAAAGACACTGATCAGAGACGCCGCGAAGGCAACCGCGCCGATGATCCATAAAAGGAGCGGAAAGTTCACATACACCGCCCATTGCTCAATCACGGTCTCTGACGCCACGGTTTTGAAATCCCCCGCGGCTTCGGTTTTGATCAGCCGTGCCGCGAGCGGCGAACTCACGAATAACAAAGCCGCGCCGCCAATCGCATAGACCGCAAAGCTCAACCCGGTTGACACTGGAAGCTTGATGGCTTCCATCAATTTCAAGCCGGCCCAACCGCACAACAACCCCATGGCCGGATAGGCGGGCAAAATATAGTGGCTGAGCCGCGTTGGCATTAATTCGAAAAAGACGGTCGTTAAAAGCGCCCAGGCAACCAGAAAGCGAAGCGCGTTAACCTCGTCTGTGATCGGTGCGGCCTCGACCATGGACCAGCGTGAGTGCCACTCATCTCGCGTGCTGAGCCACCAAAAACTCACCAAAACCAAGCCCGGATAAGCTGATGGTGCGCCATTGCCGAGTTCGCCGGGCAGGATCCAAGTGGCGAGCGCCGTCAGGGCGCCAAGCGCAAGACAAACCAGCAGGGCATCGGTTCCGCGCCTGCGGGCAAGATCATGACTCCCGCGCAGCTTTTTCCAAGCCAGTGTTATGCTTGGAATGAGCAGTAAGACAGCTGGGAAAAACCAAACCGGAATATGGCTTAAATGATAGAGTGGCCATCCCGCATGACCTTCTGAGGCGCCAGCAAACTTATCTTTTAAGTCTTTGCCCACAGCGCCTTGAAGAAAGGTGCCATCGGTCGCGAATTGGATGGCCACCAGCCATGGCAAAAACATCGCCGCCGCGAGCGCAGGGCCCGGCCACCAGATCAGCGGGCGCCACCAATCCCCGCCTTTCCCCTCGCCGGCTTTGGCCCAGATCCAAGCGCCAAATCCGGCATAAGCCGCGACCATTGGCGTGACCGGGCCTTTGATCAACAATCCGCACCCCATAGCGAACCAGAACACCAAAGCGAGCCGGCGCGGATGGTCTGCCCGCCCCATATATAAGCGCGCCAGGGCGCCGATCCCCCATGTGGTCAGGAAGACGAGCATGCCATCCGTTTTTGAAATATGGGCCTCGCTGGTGAGCAATAGCGTCGCGCCGAAGACGGCGGCCCCCAAAAATGCCGCCCGCCGCCCTATGAGGACCATCCCACACCAAAAGGTCGCCAACGTCGCCAAAGCCGCGCCGATCCAACTTGGCACGCGATACGTCCAAATGTCGAGCTTGTCCTCATCGCCCAGAAGATGCGTGGCACCCGCCTGCAACCAATGAATGCCTGCCGGTTTCTTATTTCGAAACTCATCCTGATAGCGAATAATCAAATAGTCGCCCGTTTCGATGTACTGCTTGGAGGCTTGCGCGAACCGGCTCTCGTCTCGGTCAAGTGCGGGTAGGTTAAATACGCCAGGAGCCGCCGCCGTCAGCGTGATCGCGAACAACAGGATCCAAGCTTTCCAACCAGATGATAGTCGATCGAGCAGCGTCATAAGTCTGCTCTTATCCTGAGCCTTCAACATTGAATAGCTATCCAATGCGGACTAGCCTCGAAGCAAGACAGATAACTCGGGAGCGGGCATGGCTTGGTGGTTGAAGATTGATCTTTGGAAACGCGTCATCGCGGCGCTCTTGGTCGGACTGGTTGTGGGTCTCGGCCTGCGATATGGTATGGGCGCCGAAGCGGGCGGCGAGTTTGCCGAAACTTGGATCAGTTGGGCTGGCGACCTGTTCCTGCGATTGATCCGGATGCTGATCGTGCCGCTGGTCTTTTTCACTCTGGTCTCTGGCATTATCGCCATGGGCGACCCAAAGCGCTTGGGCAGTCTTGGCGCTCGGACCATTGCCACTTATTTCTTCACTACCGCCATCGCGGTCACGCTCGGCCTGATTATGGCAACGATTTTCCGCCCTGGCGCGAGCCTGTCGCCTGAAACATTTGCCGGCGCAGATACCAGCCGCATGCAAGACGTGTCCGACCGCGCAGGTCAGGCGGGCGGGATCATTGAACGCTTGCTGAATATCGTCCCCACGAATCCGATCGAGGCGTTAGCCAGCGGAAACATTCTACAGATTATTTTCTTTGCGATCATGTTTGGCGTCGGCATTTTGATGGCCGGTAAAATCGCTGAACCGGTCGCCAAATGGTTTGATGGTGCCTCCGAAGCGATGATGAAAGTCACAATCATCGTTATGGAGACTGCACCGATTGGGGTGTTCGCGCTCATGGCAACCGTGATGGCGACGCAAGGCCTGGGCGTTCTGCAGAGCCTCGGGACGCTTGCCATCGCGCTTTATATCGCCTGCGCGCTACATATTTTGATCACCTATGGCGGGATCATCATAAAAGGCGTCTTGGGCTTGCCCTTTATCCCATTCATCCGAGGCATCACTGATGCCCAAGCGGTGGCCTATTCAACGGCGAGTTCCTCAGCAACGCTGCCCGTCACGATCACCTGTGCCGAGGAGAATCTCGGGATCGACAAAGCGGTTGCCGGATCGGTTTTGCCCCTCGGCGCAACCATTAACATGGACGGAACTGCGATTTATATCGGTATGGTCGCTCTGTTCGGCGCTCAAGCCATGGGCATTGAAGTGTCGCTCACACAGTATTTGCTGGTTGCGGTGATGGCGACGCTGGTTTCGATCGGCGCCGCCGGGATCCCGAGCGCCGGTCTGTTTCTATCTGGCTTAGCCCTCTCGCAAGTCGGCATTCCAGAAGAGCAAGCCTTCTTGATTATCGGATTCATCCTGCCGTTCGACAGACTGCTCGACATGATGCGGACGCTGACCAATGTCACAGGCGACACAGCGGTCGCGACAGCGGTTGCGAAATGGGAAGGCGAGTTGGACGAAGCGGTGTTTCGATCGGCCGACAATCTGTCCGAACATATTGATGACCGCGAAAAGCCGGTGCCGACCTAAAGCGCGCTTTTCACCACTTCGCCAATCATACGCGCTTCGCTCTCCCGCGGTGACCCGGACCGCCAGGCGATGCCAATTCGGCGCCCAATGAGAGGCGTCTCAAACGCCCGCAAAGCAACGTCAGCGCCGGAGGTCACCCCGGCCTCAATAGCCAGTTTTGGAAGCAAAGAAACGCCCAAACCGCCGGCAACCATATGCACCAAGGTCGGTAAGCTCGTCGCGGTCACGTCGGCCCCTCGACGCTTGCTCGGCAATCGACAAATCGACAATGCGTGATCGCGCAAGCAATGACCGTCTTCAAGCAAAAGAACATCCTCATCAACGAGGTCCGTCGACTTCAAAGCCGGTCGATCGGTCAGACTGTGGCCGGGCGGGGCGACCAATAGAAACTCATCATCGCCAAGCTCCATGGTCTCAATCCCTGCAGCTTCCCAGGGCAAACCAATCAAGGCCGCATCGAGTTTGCGGCCCCGCAAGCCGTCAATTAGTCGACCCGTTTGGTCTTCGCGCAAATAGAGTTTCAAAGCTGGATAAGCGAGGCGAAGCGCTTTGAGCGTGCGCGGCAATAGGAAGGGCGCGATGGTTGGGATCGCACCCAGTCGAAAAGACCCTGCCAAAGGCGCTCCCGCCTGCCGGGCCGCGGAGACCAAATCGGCGGCATCGGACAAGATCGCGCGCGCCCTTTCGACGGCAACTTCGCCGGCTGGCGTTAGAGAAGCCCCGCGCGACTCGCGTTCAATGAGCTGAATCCCGAGGACGCCTTCAACTTCCTTGACCGCTGCACTCAGTGTCGGCTGCGTCACGTGGCACGCTTCGGCAGCTTTCGAGAACGAGCCGTGATCGGCGACGGCGCAGAGGAATTCAAGCTGACGGAGCGTTGGTAAATGCATAGCCTGTATCTATCCAAACAACTTGAATTATCAATTGTACGCCTATCGAAAAAAAATCTATATTCACGCTTAGTTGATCGGAATGGAAGTCTTTCTGTATTGAAAGTGGTCCCTCAAACCCCATTTCGAACGCTCAAGAGGGCCGAAGAGCCCAACTGATTGCAACGGCGGCAAACCGATCCCTATCCCTCTTGCCGCCGAAGTGCATGGTCCTGCCGGGCCCTTTCCTCCCCCTTACCTAGGTCATCCGGCAGGACCTTTCGGTTTACAACAGATTGAGACAACCAGACACCGAAATTTGACTTGCTTCAATCGCTCGTCCAGGCATCTTGTCGAACATGGAACTGACTGCCCCAGGCCTGCAAAACAGTCTCATCCACTTAGAGCCCCTCGACGAGCGGTTTCGAGAACACTTGCGGGCCAGCGATGCTGTGAATTCGATTTGGATATCGCTGCCAGCCATTCAGCGCGGGGCCGGGTTCGATGCCTATTATGATCATGTCTTGAAACAAGCCGAACTTAATGAATTGTACGCGTTCGCGCTGCTCGACCCGAATGACAAAGACCGCTTTGT
>JBCCXW010000065.1:0-18662 GCA_039191105.1 Pseudomonadota bacterium | reverse complement strand
GCGCTATCTGCAGCTTCCATATCCAGCGCCTCTTGAGGACCAAGCCAGACCGCTTCGGTCGTTTCGCGGCCGTCTTGTACGGCGACTTGATCAGACGGCGTTGCCGCCAAATAGAAATGCGTATCAAACCGTTTCGGCATCATGGTCGGCGTGATCCAATGGCCAAAATGGACCAAAGCATCTAGCGCCAGGACCAGGCCATGATCTCTGATCAACGCCAAAAAGCTCTGCTCGCGTCGATCCACCGGACCACGCATGGGATCTAAGGCCGAGCTGATGTCTTGCCCGACCAAAGGCGCGCCTGGGCCACGCGCCGATGCCGAACGCGCGAGCAGAATCCCTGCCTCTTCAAAAGCTTCGCGGACAGCCGCAATGCGCGCCGCTTGCGTTGCACCGGCAAAGTCGCCATCCGTGAAGTCCGCCCAATCTGGATCGCTATCTTCTTCATTCGCTTTGCCGCCTGGAAAAACCAAGGCGCCAGACGCAAAATCAATTTCGTAATGCCGCTTGACCATCAAAACCTGAAGCTGCGGCGCGTCCCGCAATAAGAGGATGGTCGCGGACAATCGGGGTTCGTCGGCTTCAGACATAAGCGCTCCTGAAACAGTTTCTTTCAAATTTGCTAGAAATCCTTCGGCGCGTGTGCGCGTGATTTCAACTATGTTTCTGTAGGTACGAGGCTTGTCGCAACGTCACGGAAGCAGAATGCGCCTCTCTACTCGTCCTCTCTCCCAAGCCATTCCATTGGCCGCACCGCGCAACCGCCTGCTGCCCGTCATGCATCTCACGACGGGAGACGCTGTGCTGTTGTTTGCCGACACTGAAAAACGCTTCGAAGAGCGTGCAGTGTTCGGTCAGACGGCGCTCGCTGCAGAACGCAGCGAGACCGTCTCTCCCGCGCATTGGATGGCCAATCAGATTGAAGCGATTGCCAATGATGCGCATTTTAGAACGATTGAGCGCCCCGTCATCGTTGAGATCCCGGTGGTCGCTTTGGTTCATCCTGACACGCCAATGGCGTGCGACGCAGCGATTGCGCGGACTAAGCTATGCGCGCAAGAGATTTGTCTCGAAGTGCAAGATGCCGCCCTCGCGGTCTCCACCAGCCGAGATGTCTTGACCGCGATTAAGGCGCTGCGCCGAATTGGGTTTCGGGTGTCGCTGAATGCAACCCGCTCTTGGTCGGCGTCGCTGACGCATGAATTGCGCGTTTTACTCGACAGTCTCCGGGTGGATGCGCGCAAGATCGATCTGGAAGAAGACCTGCAACGGCGCATTGAGACCGCTGCAAGCGCGGGCATGCTGGTCATCGCTGAACACGCCCGCTGGCGCGACAGCTATTTCTTGAACGCGCTCGGTATTGAATACGGGGTACGGATGCAGGCCGACGGTTAAGCCGCGCTTTCTTCTCCGCGCTTTGCTTGATCCGCATAGGCATCGAGCTTCTCAAGCAGATAATCCAGATCATCTTTCGGGATCGCTTGGAATTGTGTCAGGACCCGCTCAATCATGCGCATCCTGAAACGCGCTTTATCATTCGCCTCGCCGTCAAGCTCGAGTTCATGGAACACTTTGACCGCAGCCCGAAACGCCGGCAGCAATTTGCGATGTAACCCAGCGCGATCGAAAATAGCCTGCAAGCCCAGCGGACCGGCATCGTGAATCATCAACCAGGCGCGCGCATGCGGCACGCCAGATAGCTCGGCCAGCGCATGCTCGACAAACGGCATGTGACCAACGCAGAGAGCGCGCATGATCAGAGACTGCGTCAAACGACCATTGAGGTTTAATTGCGAAACGAAGCGGCCCATATCGTTGGAGCGTCCGGCCTGTTCAACAAGGTCGATCGTCGCCCGTTCACGGGCGCCCGCCGCCAAATCAATTGCCATCTGCGCTGGCAGTTCATGCCGATTGATCAGCATGTCGAAGACTTGGCCAGAGACCAGTGACACCATCTTCTCGGCAATGTGTACTGGGATATGATCGCGCAGGATGAGATTCTCGTGCACGGCCTGGTTCGATGGAAAGCGATCGACGGAATGCTCGAACGCCCGGTCTGTAAACTCAGCGCCCGTATTCCCTGAAACCGTTTCAACCGCGGTCTCTGACGCGTGTTCGCAAATCACTTCTGTCAGCGGGCCGGATACGGTGGGGCGCCCGGCAATTGCAGCTTGCTTCGCCGCGGTCACAGACAGGACCAATTCGATCAGATCTTCATCCGAGAATACGGGCGATTGCTCTAGCACCGGGATCGCGACCGATTCGACATCTTGGGCCAGACGCATGGCAACGCTGTGCGGCAAACGCGGTGAATTGCGCAGCGTAACAGAAAGCGTCCGGCGGACCAGCTCAGCGGTATCCCGGGACAGGATCTGAATGATCTCATCTGCAAACTGACGTTCATCCTCGGTGAGAATGTCGGTTGCGATCCGGCGGCATAACCTATGGGCAACAGTTGCGCGTTCTTCTGACGTCTCGCCCTTCATTAAGCGAACGATATCGATTTCGCTCAGTTCCGGGCGCATGGTTCGTACAGTCATATCGCGGCGTAATCCCTGTCACCGATTCGTATTTATGAATAAATGAAGAGTGTGGGTTAACGTCTGGTTTACCAAACGGCAAAACGTAAATTGCGCAAAGAATAGGGAGCGTCATGTTAGAGGGCATCAAAGTAATCGAGCACGCAACATATATGGCGGCCCCAGGCGCCGGGAGTATCTTGAGCGATTGGGGCGCTGAGGTCATCAAAATTGAACCGCCCGGCGGCGATCCAATCCGGAACTTTTTCAGCACCATTGGCACCGACATTCAGGACAATCCGGTGTTTGATTTTGACAATCGCGGCAAGAAATCGATCATCTTGGACACGCGCACCGCAGATGGTCAGGATGTCTTACGCAAACTCGCCCAAGACGCCGATGTTTTTCTGACAAATGTACGGCCCGGAGGATTGTCGCGTTCCGGATTGGATTATGCCAGCCTACATAAGATTAATCCGAAACTCGTCTATTGCACGCTCACAGGATATGGCTTGGAAGGACCCGACGCCGACAAGCCGGGTTTTGATGTTGCGTCCTTCTGGTCGCGCGCTGGCGTGGGTCATCTGACGGTGCCAAAGGGTCAGGATCCATTTGCCCTACGCACCGCGTTTGGCGATCATACCACGAGTATGGCGGCGGCCGCTGGAATCTGTGCCGCCCTGGTGAAAGCCCAGCGCACGGGCGAAGGCCAATTGGTCGAAGCATCGCTTCTGCGTGCGGCGTTGTTTGCGATGGGATCAGATTTCGCCATCCAGCTCTTCTTTGGGCGGATCGGATCGACCAAGTCGCGGCATGAACAGATCCAACCGCTTATGAACTTCTTCAAAACCAAGGATGGGGCCTGGATTTGCATCGTGTCGCGGCAAGGCAATGTCGATTGGCCACCTTTGTGTCGAGTGATGGAGCGACCCGATTTGATTGACGATACGCGTTACACGACCGGAAAGTCACGGCGCATGCACGCCGCCGAGTTGGTGACCCTTATGGACGACGCGTTCGGTAAATACACCAAGGCAGAAATTGCCGAGCGGCTCGATGCCGAGGCGATCGCCTGGGCCCCGGTGCAAACCCTCGCCGAGGTCGCAGCCGATCCGCAAGTGCACGCCGCAGGCGGAATTACGCAAGTGCCAAGCGTCAGCGGTGACGGAAAAACCTTTGCCTCGCCCGCCTCTCCGATCCGGTTCCCCGGCGCGAATGATGGCCCAAAAGGACCGTCGCCGCGGATGGGCGAACACTCGTCAGATGTGCTCAAATCGATTGGCTATGACGCCGAAAAAATCGCCGAATTGATGGAAGCTGGCATCGTCGCCTAAGGCTCTATGGGGGGCGCAAACGTGGTGTAGACGGCCGCGGCGAAGCCGTGCCCGAGCCATGCTGTCGGCAGCGTCATCGCTGTAAACAGGATCGCGGTTAGCGCATACGAAAAGGGGCCGTCAGGGCTTGGAATCAGACTGATCATAGCGGCGCCTACGGCGCTCGAAATGATCACTGGCAAGGCGATCAGAGCAACCATAAGCGGCGCAAGCTGACGGAAGTGATGCTTCGTCCAAAACCAGGTCCGAAACACGTGCACCCCGCCTCGCGAGACTGAAGCGGCGGCAAACGTCATCATGCGCACAGCAAACCAAAACACCCAAAACAAGACGAGCAAGAACACAAGAAACATCGGTAGAAAGACACCAGAAGCTCTCATTTGTTCGCTAATATCAACGACTTCCCCCCGCTCGAATGCCGTTTCATCGCCCATGGCAACGCCAAGTACGGTCCCAAATAAGGAGAAAAACAGGACGATGATTGCAGCGATAATGGAGACCACGACAATCATCAAAAGCCATGCCAGAGTGAGGCGCCACGCGGCCGCCAGCAACCCGCCATGCGGCGGCAAGCTCGCCCGATACATCGCCGCTGAGAAGAGGCTGTGCGCGAACAAACACAGCAAGACCACGCCGATAAATGCAAGCGACCCTCGGGTATCGTCCGGCAAGGTGTTGGCGGACCAAACCAAACCCCCAACGCTGACTAAGAAAACACCCGCAAAGGGCAATGACGGGACAATCATCTGCGCCGCGCGTGCCAGACTGTCTTTTGCGAGGGTTTTGATGGTCGTGGCAGCGGTCATGCCCGCTTAGGTAAACGCAAAGTAGACCAGGGCAAGCGACAGAATGACCATCACCGTCCAGGTTAGCACCATGCCGAGTTGACGCAAGATGAGCGGTCCGCCACCCATGCCAATCGCATGAATGATGCGGCCCAAAGTAAAGGCAATGCCCATCGCGTGCAGGCTCCAAACCGGCGCATTTAGAAACGCAGCAGCCAGAAGCCCAACCAAAGTCGGGGGGATATATTCAGAAGCATTGCCATGAACGCGGATGGCTCGTGCCAGATCTTCCGATCCACCATCGCCGATTGAGATTTTGGCCCGAGAACGTCGCGACACAACCCGCACCGCCAACCAGACCAAAATCAATATATTGATCGCGATATAGACGCTTGCGACCTCGAGTGCGCTCATACGCTGCCCTCCAAAACGCTCTAATCGTCGCGGCGTGCGTCCGGGAGTCGGTCATTGATATCATCGCGAATATCTAGAATCGTGACGATCAAGCCCGCGACAACGCTCGCGATAATCCAGCTGCCCACGGACAGCGCGGCAAAAGCCAACACTTGCGCCATCGGCCCTGAAATGCCCAAAAGATCAGTGATCATCGCCCCTTTCTGGGGGACCGCATTGTAATAAGCTAGGAGCAAGCCAATGATGATGGTCGCCAGATAGGCGATGTAAACCATCAAGCGGAAACTATTGATAATGAAGAATTTCATAAGGTCCTCTTTCCCTCACAATCGACCCAGGCGTCTGTATTCTGTCAGGCCCGGGCGGTAAAATACGCGGTAAAATACTATAGCATCGGGTGGTGGATTATGCCTCCATGCCACATTCCGTTGCGGCGCTCATCATGACGGTCATAAATTGGGTCATTTCTTCCGGGCTCAACTCGCCCATTTTTGACATCATATACGCGTCTTCGTCCTCTGCTTCGGCCGCTTCGACGATCATATCGACCAGTTTTGAATCAAGATTCTCGACTGCGAGATCGGCCATGCAGGTGCAGGTCGCCTCGTCTGAGCCGCCATCGTCGAGGCAGGACTTTACCAAAGCCGCTTTCGCGCTCCCTCCGCCGCCACCACAGGCGGCCAATCCCAGCGCAAAGGCACAGGCAAATAAGGCATTTTTCATTGGCGATCCCCTTTCCTAAATGTCTCGCACGGGCGAAGGTTTCCACGAATCCCGCGGCAAGGCCAGTGAAAATGCGGCTACTCCCGGCGCAGGAGCGCATCCAATCGCCACTTCGCTTGTCCGGAAGACAGGAAGTCTGATTTGACTTTTTCGCGATCATAGTCGGTTTTCAGCCAGGTCTCGAAACCGATCCCAGACTCTTGCTCAGCGGCCATATAGGCGTCGAAAAACGCATCCAGAAGGCCCGTTTTGCCTTCGCGCATGTGCAGGTACTTTTTCGATAATTGTTGCTGCGCGGCCCGCACTGGCTCGCCGATTCGGAATATCAAGTATAGGACACTCATCAAACCTGCCCGGTCTGCCCCCGACTTACAGTGCATTAAGGCCGGATATTCAATTGCGGCAAAAAGGTCTCTCGCCGCCAGGACTGTCTCTACCGTTGGCGTGTCCCTTGAATAGACCTGGAAATCGACCAGTGTAATGCCATGCTGCTCGCAGGCTTCTTTTTCGAGCAGGTAATAGCCCCGGGTGCTGGGGCCGCGCAGATTCAGGATCGTGCGAATGCCGCGCAAGCGCGCATGATCGGCAATCTGACGCGGATTGGGCTGATTGGAGCGCCACATTTCATCGCTTATTTGGTGCAAATTCTGGAAGCTTTCGCGCAGGAACCCGTGATCGCCCAAAACCAACTCACGTTCAGCGCGGGCCCGTCCAGGGATCGACGCCAAATCGGCGGCGACGTGTTTGCGTTTCTTGTGTCCCGGCAACTTCATAGCCTCGGCGTTACCCGAGCATGACCCGAACGGCAAGGCTGAAGCACCCCGCTCAAGATTCCAGTAACTCTCTTCGGATAGGCTCCATAAAAAAATAAATGTGAGATTTGAAAATGAGGGGTTTGCAGATGCGGTTATCCACTGCACTACGCACCGGTTTTGTATCCATCGCTATGATCGCGATGGCCACGCCAGCCTTAGCTTTTGGCATTGGTTTGCAGCCAACCACTGTCGAAATGTCGATCCAGCCCGGCGATCGCCAGCGGCAAGTGATCAATATCGGTAATGTACATCAGGAAGATGCGATAACCTTGACCCTCGGCCTTGCGGATTGGGCCCTCGACGAGACCGGTCAGATCCGGCTCGAACCGCCCGGAGAGAGTGTATCTTCGGCGGCAGAATGGGTTCGGTTCAGCCCAGCTTTCCTGACGTTGAACCCCGGCGAAACAGAGCAAGTCATTGTCGATATGGCCGCCCCGTTACGGATTACGCGCGAAGGGGATTACCGCTTTGCCTTAATCGCCTCGACCTTGCTGCCAGAGGAGCGGTCCGGTCAGTCGGGCGTCTGGAAAAAGTATCAAATCGCCAGCCTGTTTTACCTCACAATGGGCAATGCTGAGAGCAATGCGGAGGTGACAAGTGCAGCCCTTATTCGATCCGCGGAAGGCGAAACGGCCCTTGAGTTCGATCTTGAAAATACCGGTAACTCGCATGCCCGCCTGCGCGGAGAGATCGAGATTAGCGGCGATACAGGCAGCCCGATCAAGGCTCCGATCAACAATCTGGTGGTTTTGCACGAAACCTCGCGCACCTACCGTCTCCCACTCACGGAAGACGTTCCGAGCAACCCGGCGTTGCGCGTGACGCTCGAAGACATCCACGCGCCCCAAACCGGCGGCGGCGTTCTGGAGCTCTCTCCCTTCGTGACCAATTTGGCGATCAAAAGCCCCGCGTTTCCGGCAGAGGTGACTGAGGATGACACGCCTGCTTTGGAATAAGCATCTGACTTTAATGGCGGGCGGCCTCGCAGTTTTTCAAGGCCTTCCTGCCTCAGCCTCTTGGATCGACTCCGATTTCTATTGCCGGACCTATGGCTGCGTCGTTGCGCATGATGGCTTCTCGTTCGACGTATATGACAATTTCGACTTTGCGAGCGGCACTGAACTCGCACCGGGTGAGCGGATGATCCGCTGGACCGGCAACCCGATACAAGGCCCAACCGGCGTCAACCCGGTGATTACAAGCACCCGTACGGAAGGATTTCATACGGTTCCGGTCGAAGACCAAAGTGTTGTACTCGGGATCGATACGGATGGCGATGGCGTTCCAGATCGCTTGCCCGTGGATCAAAACAATTCGGGCTTTCTCGATGCGGGCGACCGTTTGGATCCATTCGACTTGTCCTCTGCCACCACCCTTGTGGCCGCAGATACGTCTGCCCAACGCAGTTTCTACCTGACCTCTCGGACGGATTTTTTCCTCACAGCTGAGGCCCGGCTGCTTGGTGAGAATGATGGTTTCAATACCGCACTCATGCTCGAAAATGTCGCGTTTGCTTATGATGTCACACGCTCGGGTGTCGATGATGGAATGGCGTTTGGCGCAGACGCCCGAAATGGCAATTTCATTCGTCCCATCGGCAATGCTGATCAGGTGAGCGACCTGTTCGGCGCGCCGACACAAATCTTAGAGTTTCGACGCACGATTCGGCGCCGTAATTCGGATGATTTGGCCACTCAGTCGATACGGTTCGACTATGTCTATGGATTTGCAGATTATGATATGTCGTTCGGCGACGGGCATCTGCAATATGAAATCGAGTTTGATTTCTACAATCGATAGCCCAAACCTGAGAGCAATTGAGCGGTTTCAAAGACGGGCAAGCCCATGACCCCTGTATAGCTTCCGCGAATGTGTTTGATATAGCGTCCAAATGGACCTTGGATCGCATAACCACTGGCTTTGCCGAGCCCGTCTTTTGATGCGACATAGTCGGCGATCTCTTTCGGCGTCATCCGCTTGACCTGGACCCGCGTTTGGCTGACCCGATGGGCGACGTGTCCCGCAGGTGACAGGACACAAATCGCGGTCAGGACAGTGTGCGCGCGCCCCGATAAGAGATTGAGACACATCTCGACGTCTTCTGGCCTTTCGGCTTTTGGGAGGATGCGTCGGCCCACGGCAACGACCGTGTCACCGGCCAGCGTGAACTGCCCGCTAACATGCACCGCATGGCCTTTTTCGAGCGCCATGCGCAGCACGTAAGCCCGCGGCCGTTCATCTGCGTTCGGCGTCTCATCAATGTCGGCTGGCGAGATGGCGTCCGGCGTGACGCCAATTTGCGCGAGCAGCTGTCGGCGCCGTGGACTGGCACTCGCGAGAACGAGCTTGGTCATAAAATCTTGAATGTCGCATTGGACATCGCGACGGGCGTGTCATTTGAGCGGATGATCGCGCGAGCAAAACAGATCGATCCTCCGACTTTCACGGGCTCCGGATCGATCTCGAGCCAAGCCCCGAGCTTCGCGCTCCCGAGAAAATCGGTCCCCAGCGAGACAGTGACCAAGCCGCGCCCCGCATCACGTCCAGCCTGACGCAGAGCGATGACGCACGATAAGCCCATCGCATTGTCCGAAAGCGCCGCAATCAATCCGCCGTGTACCAGGCCCCGTGAATTGCAGTGCTGATCTGCAAGATAGAGCCCGATTTGGATGCGGTCTTCGAGGTGTCTGGAGTAAAGCGGTTCCCAAGGATCGGTCAGACCGGAGCGGCGAAAATGGCGTTCAAACCCGTTTGGAACCGTTTGAGCGCCCAAAGGGGAGATCCCTATTTAAACCGGTAAGTGATCCGGCCTTTGGTCAGATCGTAGGGAGTCATTTCAACCAAGACTTTGTCCCCGGTCAGTATTCGAATGCGGTTTTTCCGCATTTTGCCGGCTGTGTAGCCGATGATCTCGTGATCATTTTCAAGCTTCACGCGAAAGGTGGCGTTCGGCAAAAGTTCAACGATCGTGCCGTTAAACTCAATGATTTCTTCTTTTGACATCCTGTCTCCATTCAAAGCGACGCGCGCTGCCGCGCCGCGACAGATATGGGGTGCTTCGTAGCTTTCGTCACCCCATCGGGCAAGACTGGCTGTGACTCATTCCAGTCAGTTCTCTGCCGTGTGTCGCCTGCGCGCATCAGCGCAGGTGTGCGATTTCACTTGCGAAGTCTCACCCCTTCTGTTTCTTTACTTCAAGGGAGGACGCGTTTCACATGGGAATGTTTGAGTGAGACCGGTATGAGTTCGACAAATCTTAATTTTACAGTCCAAGATCTGCGCCAGGCGATCCCCGATCGCTGTTTTCAACCGAATGGTTGGCGGGCATGCCTTTATCTGGTGTTTGATCTTTGTGTGATTGCCGGGCTCTACTTTATCCTCTCGCAAACCCAGGCTTGGTATATTGAAGTGCCGGTGATCTTTCTCATTGGGACGATGTTGTGGTCGCTCTTCGTTATCGGGCATGATGCCGGTCACGGTTCGTTCTCGAAGAGCCGGACAGTGAACACATTTGTCGGCATTCTCGTACACGGCGCGATACTTGTGCCCTATCGCGGCTGGCAGCGCAGTCATGCCCTCCACCATATGAAGACCGGTCATTTGCAAGAAGAGGAAGTGTTCCGGCCGGCGCGCGAAGGCGAAGACACATGGTTTCGGAAACTGATTTTTCGTAGCGGCATCTTCGTGATCATCGGCTGGCCGATGTATAAATTGGGGATTCGCAATTTGACGACTTACAAGCCGATTACCGGCAGTCATTACCTCCCGCAAAGCGATCTCTACACCAAATCGGTGCGTGTATCGTGGTATCTTGGCCTGCTCTCGCTGCTCAGCTTTTTGGCGATTTATATCGGCCTCGGCGTCGTTTTTGGCTGGGCATTCTTCGCCAAATACATCCTCGCGCCTTACCTCATCTATGGCGCCTGGCTAACGCTGGTGACCTATATGCAGCATGTCTCGCCGGAGGTGCCGGTCTATGACGCCAAAGACTGGACGCGCTTAAAAGGGGCGCTCGCCGCCGTGGACCGCAATTATGGGCCGTTTAATTGGCTGACCCATAATATCGGCAATCTGCATGTCATCCATCACATCTTCCCGACCATTCCGCACTATCGTCTGCGCGAGGCCACCGAAGCGGTGAAACCGATCCTTGGCGAACGCTATCGCACATCAAAAGGCTTCGTCCTGTTTGACTTTGTCCGCAGCCAGTTGCGCTGTCATTTTGTTGTGCCGGATCAAGGGTTCGAACGTTATGAAACCGCTTATGGCTTTCTGCGGCATCGGCAGGACCGCGAGGCCAAACAAGTAAGTGGTACCGCCTCCCCGGTTCGAACGGGGGACCTCTAGATCCACAATCTAGCGCTCTAACCGACTGAGCTAAGGCGGCACAGAACGCGTCTCATACGCCGGAGCGCTTTTGCGTTCAAGTTGGAATTGCGCCGACCCGACCTATTCTGCAGCTACGGGCTGCAAGCCCGCAACTTGGCTCACGGTTTCATGCGCCCGGCGGAAGATCAGTGCGCCGTCTTCGAGTTTGCCATGCCGCATTAAGAAAATGTCGCGTGCGTAATTCTGAGTGATCAGCCACGGCGCCGCCTGCCCCTGTTGCGGAAACCGCTCCATCGCACGTTGCACATATCCGGATGAGAAATCGAGGAAGTCGGTCGCTGGCTCCACATCCGCTGCCACCGGTCGGGCTTCGACATAGTTCTCTTTATCCAAGTGATTGAGCACTTTGCACATATATTCGCTGGTAAGATCCGCCCGCAGCGTCCAGCTCGCATTGGTGTAGCCGAACACACTCGTCATGTTCGGGACATTCGACACCATCGCGCCGCGATAGTTCAGCAAGTCATGCGGCGTTTGCTTGGCGCCATCGACAATCAATTCCGTCCCGCCAATGAATTGAAGATCGAGACCCGTTGCTGTGACAATCAAATCCGCGTCCAGATGGTCGCCTGATTTGAGCGCGATACCGGTCTCGGTGAAGCGTTCAATCTGGTCGGTCACAACCGACGCTTTCTCTTCTTTCAGGGCGATAAACAGATCACTGTCTGGGATCAAACAGAGACGTTGATCCCAAGGATTATAAGTTGGCGTAAAGTGCTTTTCGACATAGTCGGCGTCGAGTTCATTCTGGGTCATTTCCAAGAGTTTGGCTTTGACCTTTTCTGGCGCAACCCGCGTTCGATTGTAAAAGAACAATTGCAACAAGACATTCCGCCAGCGCGTAATGCCATAGGCCATCATGCCCGGAAGCATTTTGCGCAAGCCATTGGCGAACTTGTCTTCTGACGGGCGCGAAACGACATAGGTCGGCGAACGTTGCAACATGGTGACATGGTTGGCCTTGTCCGTCATCGCCGGTACCACCGTCATTGCGGTCGCGCCTGAGCCAATGACCACGACTTTTTTGTCGGTGTAGTCATAGTCTTCCGGCCAATGCTGGGGGTGAATGATGTCGCCTTTGAAGCTTTCACGGCCAGCAAATTCGGGCGTGTAGCCTTGATCATAACGATAGTAGCCAGCGCACATATGGAGCCAGTTACAGGTGAGGTTTTGCTTTTTCCCGTCGACCTCGACATCTAGGGTCCAAGCGGCGGTGTCGCTGTTCCAACTGGCGCGAACAACTTTGTGCCCGTAGCGGATATGCGCATGGATGCCATATTCGTCAGCGGTCTCGTGAATATAGTCTCGGATCGCCGGACCGTCTGCGATCGCTTTCTGCGCTTTCCACGGTTTAAAGTTGAAGCCGAGCGTGTGCATATCGCTGTCGCTGCGAATGCCGGGATATCGGAACAAATCCCATGTTCCGCCCATGGCGTCCCGCATTTCGAGGATCTGGTAGGACCGGCCAGGACACTTTTTCTGCAAATGAACAGCAGCACCGATGCCGGAAAGCCCAGCGCCAACGATAATCACATCATGATGGGTCTTATTCATGACGGCAGTGTCACGTTTTTAAGCGACTTTGTCCAGACCTCTCGGAGCGGTAGCTCGGAGCTCAATTCTACTCAAGCACGCGCACTTGGACGGTTGAAGTTCGACCCGATGGATCAATCGCCGAGACGCGATAAAAGCCCGCGCCTTGCGGGGCCCAGCTTGGCATGCCGCCATCATCAAGCGCGATCGGCACCCCATCGACATACCATTGCAACGCGCCCGCGCCGCGTCCTGCAAAAACAAATGGGCGCGCTGGTGCGCCATTCACAACCCCCGCCCACAATTCCGCATTGCGAGGTGGAAATAGGATTTCCGGCGGTTTGTCTTTGTCCTGGAAGGTTGCCAAAGCCCCCCTCACCTCGACGCGTTTTTGATCTGTGATGCGCGCATGCATGGCGCCAGATGCCCCGAGATGCTGAGCTGCGCGGTCGGCCACTTCAAACAGGAGCGGAAGCGCCGCTTTGCGACCGGTCTGACCTGGGCGCGGCGCCCCATCTGCGCGCCCGACCCAGACGATAATGGCATAGTCTCCGGCAATACCGGCGGCCCAGGCATCACGATAGCCGTAAGACGTCCCGGTTTTGAAAGCGATTTCCGGGGCTTCCGCGGTGAGCCGGCCTGGCATACGCCCTTCCGGCGCTGGCGTTCGGCTTAAAATTCTGAGGATCTGAGTCGCGCTATCAGCGCTCATGAGGCGATGGCTCGGCTGGCCCTGTCCGACCTGATCGGCATCCCAGACCAAGGGCTTGGCGATCCCGGCATCGCCAAGCGCGGCGTACAACACCGCCAATTCCTGCGCGGTTAAACCAGCACCGCCAAGCGCCAGCGCTAATCCTGGATCTTTCCGGGCGGACGCCATAATCCGGGGGCGGGCACCGGCCAGCGTCAAAGCTGCCGCAAACCGTTGCGGCCCAATGCGATCGAGCGCCAAAACCGCTGGGATATTGAGCGAATGTTGCAACGCCTCCGAAACACGGACATCACCGCGGAAGAGGCGATCGAAATTCTCCGGCTGATAAGCCGCAAAGCGTTTCGGAAGATCCGCGATCCGGGTCGATGGCGCAGCGCTGCCATCATCGAAGGCCAATCCGTAGATGAAAGGTTTCAGCGTCGATCCCGGCGAACGGGGCTGCTGGGTTAGGTCAATCCATCCCCCTGGCCGAGCGCGGTCTGCAGACCCGACCGCCGCCCGGACTGCCCGGGTGGGCACGTCAACCACCAGCATAGCAATCTGCGTTTCCGGCTCAAGGCCGACAATGGATCGCTGCGCCATTTGCTCAAGTTCGAATTGCAAGGCCGCATCCAGCGTCGAGCGCACATCACGTTTCCGATCCGCAGCAGCATGCTGGGTGGCGTGCCAGGCCCGTAGCGGAAAAGAATATCGCTCCATTGGCAAGGGGGCCGCGCGCGCTTCCGCAGCGCGGCCTGCGGAGAGATAGCTGAGGCGCTGAAGCTTCGTCACAATCGCCTCACGGCCGCGGCGCGCGCCTTCTGGGCGCAAATCGGGCCGCCGCACTTCGGGAGATTGCGGCAGCGCAATGAGGAGCGCGATCTGATCATCAGAGAGACGATCCGGCGTCCGCCCGAAATAACGCCAACTGGCCGCGCGAACACCCTCAATATTCCCCCCATAGGGCGTCAATGTGAGATAAAGCTCAAGAATTTCTTGCTTCGATAAGCGCCATTCAAGCTGATGCGCTCGCCAGATTTCCACCAGCTTTGCGCCCACCGTTCGGTTCGGTCTTGGCTCGAGCAACCGGGCAGTCTGCATGGTGATCGTGGAACCGCCTGACACCACTTTTCCCGCTTGCAAGGATGTCAGCACGGCGCGGGTCATACCGACCCAATCTACACCGCCATGCGCCCAAAAGCGTTTGTCTTCAACCTCCAGCAAAGCGTCGACAAATGTTGGGTCAATTTCGTCGAGCTTTGCTGCGAAGCGCCAGGTTCCGTTGTCTAGAGGGATCGCGCGTAACGGGCGGTGGTCGCGATCCGAGATCATCACAGAGACTTGCTTGCCGCGCTCAATCGGGGGCGGAAAAACCTGGTCTGCCGCTAGAATGGACGTTATCAGACCGGCAGTGCCAACCGCCAGCCACTTAAGCCAGATCATCGGCTACCACCTGGCCCCGCGACTTGCGGTACGATGGTAATCTCCGATGCCACAGAGCGCGCGAACACGTCGGGTCTATACATATCCTCCGCCACGACGCCCGGCATCGTAAACGTGCCCGGGGTGACGGCCCGCACCATGTACGCCAAGGTGCGGGCCTCGTCGATCACATCAATCGCGGCAACGAATCGGTCGTCGCGGGCTTCGGCTGTTTCAGGATTGTCGATCCGACCCAACCAAGCGAATGCACCATCCGGACCATATGGAAGAACGCCATCAGCGGGCCGCAAGACGGTCTCGATTTCAAACCCTGCCGGAAGCAAGTCGGCAACGATCACGGGATTGACACGTCGCTCCCGCGGCGAAAGCGTGAACGCAATCACAAATTGATCGCCCTGCTTGATATCAGACAGATCGACTTGTTGACCCTGCAATGAGCGCAAACGTTTTGTAACGCTTAGCTTTTCACTGGCGGGACGCGGCGCTGCGATGGGCGCGCCGGTGACCATCACTGTTCGAAATACCGGGCTAGAACCCCGACGCAGGCGGAAACTGACACCGCGTTCGACTTGCTCAGGCGTGACTCTGTAGCGGCGATCATTATTGCCGCTGCGCCCGAGGCCATCGACATCCAGGCGCAGGCCATCTTCTTGCGATAAACTGCCTACCGCCAAAAGCATAAAGGCTTTTTCTTGGGTGGTGAGGGCGCTCGGCTCTGGTGTGTCTTCGCCGAGTTTTGCGGCGATCCGAGCAACGTGATCGGTCAATCCCGCCTCAGCCGCTAGCGCGAGAATGCCGGCAATGTCGCGAAGCGGCGTTTGATAGTAATCGCCTGTATTCTCATACCCGATCGCCGCTTCCGCAGCATTGAAGGCGCTAAACGCCCGTGACCGATCGCCCATATAGTAAAGCGCCGCACCGAGATGCGCTTTGGCAAGCGGCGACTTGATTTCATTCAGCTCACGATCATGCAAATATCTCAGGCGAGACACATCCGCCCGTCCTGCGCGCGCAAGCACGTATAGAGCGTAAGGCGCAGATCGCTGCATCAGCAATTTCTCGGTGTCCGAGTGATATTGGCTTTCAAAAACATGGGTTCGGTAGCCAAATGTCCGCCACGCATTGCCTTGCGTTATGACGCGCATCGAACGATAGGCGCGATCAAGCGCGGCCTGCGGGACTTCATAGCCCTGATCTTTCGCCCGGTAGAGAAAATCCGTCGTGTACGCGCCGAGCCACGGCGACGCATAACCATCGCCCGCCCGCCACAAACCAAATGTACCATTTGCGCTTTGTCGATTCAGCACTTTTGAAATCGCTGCCTGGACACGGTCTCTTGCGACACCCGGCGCATCAGATGTGCCTTCTTCCATCAGGGTCTCAGCATAAATCAGCGGCAGGGCCACACTGATCGTCTGCTCCGTGCAGCCATAGGGATATTGTCCAAGCGACTCATAAAGCGCGTTTGGATCCACCGGAAGGCCGGAGAAACTCACCGTCATTTGGGCGGTTCCAGGGACAAACCCTTCGAACAGACTAATATCGGGGGCGTAGGTTTGATCCTCTTCCATCAAGACGCGTTCAATGTTGGTGACTGGCAGGAAGGCTGAGCGGGTTTCGAGCTGATAAGACCGGTTCACGGCATAATTCTGAGGCCCGGTGACGCTCAAACGCAGTTCCGCAATTCCTGCACCGTCGCTGGAGAACCGGATCGCCTGATCCGACCGGGTGCCATTCGGCACCGTCTGTGTCAGTTCGCCAGCAACCACGCTCAGCGGGTCCGTTGATGTCAAATCAATGGTGAATTCCCCATCTTCCAATTCAACATTGTCGACGCTGACCGTGGCGACAGCTTGATCGCCCGGTGCCAGGAAGCGAGGCAAGATCAAATCGGCGGGCGCTTCGCGGCGAACGGTCAATGCCTGGTCGGCCGCGCCCAATCCCGTATCGGACCACGCCACAGCCATCAGCCGCAATTCACCATTAAACTCTGGAACGTTGAGTTCGATCGTGGCTTCGTTGCCGCGACCGACTTCGACCACGCCACTGAACAGCGCAACCGTTTGGGTTGGCACGACGCTCAATCCCTCACCGCCCAACTGATCGCCGCCGGTGCGCACCTCGGCGGGTAACCCGAGATTTGGATCCAGCAATCGTCCATAATCATCGTAAAGCGACAATCCCATCGCCTTTTTGCCGAAGAACCATTCGGCCGGATCTGGGCTACGAAACTTTGTTAAGCGCAGAATCCCTTCGTCAACGGCCGCCAGCGTGACAAAGGTTTTTTCGCGCGGGCCTCCCGCGACGGCGACTGTGATGGTTTCATTCTGCCCCGGCCGGATCAGTTCGGGGGCCTCAATCGCCACATCAAACGTCCGGCTTTCCATACTGACGGGAACATAGCCGACGCCAACCGCGCGCCGCGGCTTCGATTGGATGACTGGATCCCGCGGGGTGTAGACATTGACCATGACATATGCGCCCTCGCCCCACTCTTCGGAAACCGGCAGTGTGATCGGCGTGCCCGTTGCCTGAACTTGGCGGGTCTCGATCGACAGGATGCGGTCGGTTGCGACTACGATTTGCGCTTCGCCATCATAGGGCGGAACAATGGTCAGTGCGGCGGGACGGCCAGCCACAATTTGCTGTTCATCGACCGCGACCTCGACCCGGTCGGGGGCCTCCACGCCGTCTTGCGAACTGGTTCCGCCCCAGCCCACATTAAAGCCGCGACTAGCCGAGATACCGCCCGCATGCTCGATGATCAGTTCGTGCTCGCCGGGTTCGAGCCCCGCAACTGTAATCGAGGCGGCACCGTTCTGTGTGCGCAATCCACCTTCATTGACGGTTTGAACCGTGCGCGAGCGCCGCCATTTCCAGCGACCATCTTCGCGGTACCAATCATAGTGATAATTGATGGCGAGAATTTTCCAGCGAAGGTCTTCTTCCAGACCGACGCCCGACGCATCCAGCGCGGCAATCTCAAAGGCGCCGTTATCGCCCAGGGGAAGGCGTCGTTCAAAAGACGGTTTTAATCCCAGGTACAAATCTTGCGGTCGATATGGGATCCGGACACTTTCCGTGACGGCCCGCCCGCCCGGTTCAATCACACTGACCAGAGCGTTGATCCGCAAAGGCACATCCGCATCGCGCCCGCGTGTCTCTGGGATCAGCCGCACGATGGCATTGCCTGCGCCATCGCTCACACGATCTTCCAGATCGAGGATCAATGCGCGGAAACTGCGATCATGGCGTCCCCAAGAGAAACCATCATATCCGAACGGATTTGGATCCGCCTCAATACGCGCCGAGGAGGTCACTGTGAGCGCAGCGCCAGGCGCCCCGTATAAGAACCGCGCGGTCACCCCGATATCGCGGGCATCGTCCCCCGGCAGAAAGGGCGCCTCTTCGGCGTCAAGCTCAACGGCAATGCGTTGCGGAACGAAGTCTTCGACAGAATATGAGACCTCTCCGACCCGGCCGAGCGCGTCAATCTCAACGACACTCCGCCACAAGCCTCTCGCGGCGCCAGCCGGCAACTCAATATCGCGCTGTAATCCACCCCCTTCGCTCGCTGCAAACCTTGTACGGGCGGCTTCCATACCATTTGGGCGGTAGGTAATTAGCGTGCCATTGCGATCGACAATTGCGCGCCCAGCCCGATCACGGATCAGCGCCGTCAGGCGCACCGTTTCACCCGGTCGGTAAATCCCGCGCTCGGTATAGAGATAAGCGTCGATTTCATTTGGCGCAGAGCGACCGCCAATGCTGAGCTCGGACAAATCGACCGGGGCGCGGGTAAGGTCTAAAATGGCCGTGTCACCTTTGAGTCCAGATGCGAGAATCATTTTTGGCGACAGGTTGCCCTGACCGGCAAGCAGCTCCGGTGCAAAAGACACACGGCCATCAACGCCGGTTGCGGCTTGCGCAAGGATTTCATTGTTCCGCGCGATCAGTTGCACGTCCGTGTTGGGCATGACGCGCCCGTCTTGCAGCGATCGAAGCGTCACATCGAG
>JBCCXW010000064.1:0-18862 GCA_039191105.1 Pseudomonadota bacterium | reverse complement strand
GTTTTGCGTAAGTGTCAGTGGCTGCTGGATCGAGCGCTTCAGCTTCGCCATGACCGAGTGCGGTGCGGATCAAATTGTAAGACATGATCGCGGCGCCGGCGAAGTAGAGCAGCCCCCCAACCATCCGAATGATATAGCTGATATGCTTGGCTTCGACGGTTTCCACGAAGCTGTATTCGAGAAAGCCATATTCATTGTAAGCCCGCCACATCAGGCCTTCCATGATCCCGGCAAACCACATGGAAATCATGTAGAAAATGATGCCGATCGTGGAGATCCAGAAGTGCCACTCGACCAAGGATTTGGAGAATAACGCTTTCTTCTTGTACAGCCACGGCGTCAGGCAGTAGAGCGCCCCAAAGCTGATATAGCCAACCCAGCCGAGCGCCCCGGAATGAACGTGGCCGATGCCCCATTCTGTATAGTGGCTGAGTGAATTGACCGCCCGCACAGACATGAGCGGGCCTTCAAAGGTCGCCATGCCATAGAAGGCAAGTGAGACGACCATCATCCGAACAACAGGATCTGTGCGCAACTTATCCCAAGCCCCTGACAGCGTCATGACCCCGTTTATCATCCCGCCCCAACTCGGCATCCACAGCATAATCGAAAACGTCATACCAAGCGTCTGCGCCCATTGCGGCAGAGCGGTATAGTGCAAGTGGTGCGGCCCGGCCCAGATATAGATGAATATGAGGGACCAGAAGTGCACAATCGATAGCCGATAAGAGTAGACGGGCCGGTTCACCCGTTTCGGAATGAAATAATACATGATCGCGAGGAAGCCGGTGGTCAGGAAGAACCCAACCGCATTGTGGCCATACCACCACTGCGTCATTGCATCTTGCACCCCGGCGAAGACCTGGACCGATTTGGAGCCCGTCAGACTGACCGGAATAGAGAGATTATTGACGATATGGAGCATCGCGATCGTTACAATGAACGAGAGGTAGAACCAGTTCGCGACATAGATATGAGGCTCTTTGCGTTTCCACAGCGTGCCCAGGAAGACGAGGAGATAGACGACCCAAACCAGGGTGAGCCAGAGGTCCACATACCATTCAGGCTCAGCATACTCTTTCGACTGTGTGACGCCCATCAGATAGCCAGTGGCGGCGAGCACGATGAAGATCTGGTAACCCCAAAAGACGAACCATGGCCACATGCCCCCGGCAATCCGCGTGCGGCAGGTGCGCTGAACGACATAGAAGCTTGTCGCGAGCAGAACGTTGCCGCCAAACGCAAAGATCACCGCGCTGGTATGGAGGGGACGCAGACGACCGAAATTGGTCCAACCGAGTTCGGGAAAATAGAACACGGCCGGCCAGGTCAGCTGCAGCGCGATCACAACCCCAACCAGCAATCCCGCAATGCCCCAAAACATGGACGCGGCAACGCCGAACTTCACCAAGGTGTTTTCATATTCGCTTTCGTCAAACGGATCTCGGTCCACCAAACCGCCAGCCCACAGCGCCATGCCTATCAAAAACGCCCCGGCCAAAGCCATGAAGGTGAGCGCCTGATGTTCCATTCCCGCATCCTGCGCGAAGCTGCCCATGAGGAGCGCGAAGAATAAGAATATGCCGGTCAGCGTCCCGACGGCGACAATGCTAGAATTGGTTCCGCGTCTGACGGATCCGGTTAATTGCGTCATGGCCGCATTCCCTCCAATCGTCCCTAAACAGGGCGTTTTCAGCTCGGTCGATGCATAACTTTGGGCCTGTAGGCTCTGAATAAGGGAAAGTCCGTATGTGCGTCCTGGCCGCAGTTTATAGAAAGAGGCTCAAGTCAACACATCGGATGGCGCTATGGCTTTGTCTTTGCGAACACTTTTGGGATTGGTGATGATCGCGATCGGCAGCGTGAAGACCTGGTTGCATGTCGGCAGCGTGCCCGTGCTCGCCTTGCAAACGTGCAATGGCAAAACCCTCCAGATGAGCTTGGAACCTTCCAATGGGCTGCTGCAAGCGCATTGCTGGGGCTGCTATCTCGTGCTCGCCGGCCTGGTTGTCGTCGCACAGACGGCATGGCGCGCGCATACGAAGCGGCGGACTGTCGCTTACCGAGTGGATTGATCGATGCCCGACGCCCATTACAAAGGGTGGCTGATGGCAGACAATCAGCAAAAGGTACCGCCCAGACCAAAAGGGCGGGTCGACCGTAAGACTTTAGAACCGCTCATGCGCAGCATCTTGGCCTCGGTGCCGGATGCGATGATCGTGATCAATGAAGACGGGCAAATGCTCGCTTTTAGCGCCGCTGCCGAGCGGCTTTTCGGCTATAAAGCGCACGAGATGGCCGGCAAGAATGTGTCCATATTGATGGCGGGCGCACACGTGCGGCATCATGACCAATATATTCGCAACTATCTCACGACGGGTGAAAAGCAGATTATCGGCATTGGCCGCGTGGTCGAGGCCAAACTCGCGGATGGCCGCGAAATTCCAGTCGAACTCAAAATCGGCGAAGCCGAGATTGACGGACAGAAACTGTTTACGGGCTACATTCGAGACATGTCTGAGCAGCAAGCAAATGCGCTGCGGCTGAGCCAAATGCAGGTCGAACTCGCCAACTTTTCACGCCTGAGCGCGGTCGGGACCATGGCGTCGGCAATGGCCCATGAACTCAATCAGCCCCTGACGGCGGTCGCCAATTATTTGGAAGCCGCGCGCGATCTGCTCGACAATGCGGATGCCGACACATTGGCCTTTATCCGAGAAGCTTTGGATGCAGCGGCCACCCAATCGATCCGGGCCGGTCAGATTGTCCGCCGATTGCGTGATTACGTCTCGCGCGGGGAACTAGATATGCGCCCGGTCCCGCTTTTGGATATCATCGAGGATGCAGCTTCACTCGCGAAAGTCGGCTTCGAAAGCCAATTGGCGCGGGTCATCACCCGGATCCCAGACCCTTTCCCGCCCGTCTTTGCCGACAGATTGCAGCTGCGCCAAGTGTTCGTAAACCTCATCCGCAATGCGATCGAAGCCCTGGCGGAAACGGAGACGCCGCAAATCTGGATCGCAGCGCAGCGTGATGGCGATCAGGCGGTCATCACCGTCGAAGATAATGGGCCAGGATTTCTCGGTGACGGTGACGCATCGCCGTTTGATGCGTTCAACAGTTCTAAGCCTGGAGGCATGGGGCTCGGCTTGTCGATTTGCCAAACGATCATCGACGCGCACGGGTCGGATATTGAATACAGCCCATCCAAAAAAGGCGGCGCAGCATTTCAGTTTACGCTGCGTCTGGCGTTAGGAGAGTCGTAGATGCCCAATCGTACTGTGTTTTTGGTCGATGATGATGAAGCGATCCGGCATTCGGCGAGCTTTATGCTGCGCCATGCGGGGTTCACCGTCAAAACCTATCGAGATGGCTCGAGCTTTCTCGAACAGCTCTCCGACGCTCAAGATGGCTGCATCCTTTTAGATGTCAGAATGCCTGGCATGGACGGCCTTGCCGTCCAAACAGCCCTCAACCAGCGCGGCGTGAATATGCCCGTGATCATCCTAACCGGCCATGGCGACGTGCCGGTTGCTGTCGAAGCGATGAAAGGCGGCGCCATTGAGTTTCTCGAAAAACCATATGAAAAGAGCGCACTCGTGGGCGCAATCGAAAACGCGTTCACGTTGCTCGACACCCAAGCCTCTGATGACAAACGCGGCCGCGAAGCCCGCGCAAAACTGTCCGCTTTGACGCCGCGAGAAATGGATGTGCTTGAGTGTTTGGTCGAAGGGTTGACCAATAAGGGCATCGCACAAGCCCTTTCCATCTCACCCCGCACAGTCGAGATCCACCGCGCGCACGTGATGGAAAAGCTGGATGCAGACAGCCTCTCATCAGCGCTTCGATTGGCTTTTTTGGCGGGGATGGGTGGCGAATGATCCTCGGAACACTACTTAGAGACGATTGTATACAGGTGCAGTACAACTAGAGACGATGCTCAATTCCACACGTCCCAATCCAGGCGATCGCCAAGAGCCAATTTCCAGGCTGATCCTCGTCGAGGATGATGAGAATGTGCGCCGGTCGACGACGATGATGTTGCGGGCGCGTGGATATAAAATCGATGCTTATCGCGATGGCACTGAGTTTTTGCTGACGCATGAATTCCATGACGGGGATTGCTTGCTGATCGACTATAAGATGCCGCGCATTGACGGCTTGGAAGTGATGCGGCGCCTGCGCGCCAAACAAGACAAAACCCCCGCCATTATGATCACCGGCTTTTACTCATCAACACTGCGCCAGAAGGCGTTAGACGCCGGATACTCAGAGATTTTGGAAAAACCGGCGACCCCGGCGGCGCTGCTGGCCGCCGTTACCATGCTCCTCAACGGTTCGGTCTAAGCCAACGCTAAACAGTTGAAGTCCCCTTACAAAATGTAACAGCCAACCGCGGGTCTCTGGCTCGCGCGCCGGATGTAGTCTTTCGGCAACGCCCAGCCTGCTGCGCAGCAGAGACGGCTGAGATTTCACTTTCGTTAGGAAAAAATTAACGTTAAAGGAGGGGTGGGATCAGGTGAGAGGCGGACGACAAAATATGAATTTGATCGCAAAGAGAGTCGGCGGCGAAAGCGTTGCGGGCCGAAAAATCTTGAAACTATCAACGGCTGTAATTGCCAGCCTTTTGATTTCATCCTGCGCGACTGACACATCGGCAAGTCCGACATCAGAACCGGAAGTCTTCTCTTCGACATCGCAATGCACGCAGCCTTTAATGACGACTGGCACAACGCCGCAGCAAACCGGCCAATATGCGACTTGGGCCGCTGCATGTGTCAGCAAAAGCGGTGAGCGCGGTCTCTCGATTGAGGCTTCGGCGCACGCGCTCCAAAACGCGGCCAAGCTTTTTTACGCAGATGCGTTGAGCCAAACCGATGCGGCCCGCGCCGCCGGGCTGAATCAAGCTGCGGCGCAAGCCAAAGCAGCAACGGACTTGCTCAATACGAGGCCCGAAACCAAAGCGGCGATCGAACGCGAACTGCGCCCGCGCTATCAATTCGACACCGCGTTCACGTCGATCGCACCGATGTTGGAGCTTGGCTTAATGGAAGGCAGCGTCGAGCGCGGCTGCGGCACCGCTTCAACCTGCTTAACCGATGGCTTAAGCGCAATGCGGACGGTTGAGGTGGGGACGGTTCGACCGGTCTTAAGTGACACCAATCGCGCGTATCAGCGCGCCGCCGTCGATTTGCAATTCCTGCACGCAAAAGCGAATGCAAAATTGGCTGAAACCAGCTCACAAGGCGATGTGATTAGCAGTCTTGAAGTGCTCAAATCGCTGATTTCGGTGGTGCCGGTTGAGGGCAATGCCGATTGGAGCGGCCAAGCGCGCACCACCCTGCTCGAGATCGCGGAGGCAAGCGCCGCGCGTGTGATGACCGAGGAGGGCGGTTATGACCAAGCCATCCGCTATTTGACGGAAGCAAGCCAGGTGGCGAGCGGTGACCGGCAAAAAGCGATTAATCTTGATCTCGGTATGGCGCACGAAACCCGCGCCGATGCGCTTTTGAGCAATGATCTTGATGGCGATGACTCGGCGGGCCTCGCCAGTTATTGCGCGGCTGCCAACAGCTATGATGGCGCCGAAGACCAGTCCAGCGCGCTCAAGTCTTTGCAAGCGTTGGAAGGGCAAGCCTATGCACTCAGCCAGATTGCGGCCGCCGGATCCAGCGAATGCGATGCCAGCTATAGTGCGGCGATCGACGCCTATGCAGCCGCAGAGTCTTATCGGACCAGCGCCAGCTTGCCTGGCAGCTACAAGCATCTCGGCGCCTATGGTCAAGCACTGGTAGAAACGGGCACACTCGACAATATCCAAAAATCGGTTGAGGTTTTTGATCTTCAACAAGTGGCGGGACGCGACTTGCCAGCAACCCCGGGGACCGGGAAACCAGAGCCAGATGAAGAAGACGCCTTGGTCTTGTTCCCAGATGGGCCGCCCCAAGCGCGCGGCTTTCTGACACTCGCCGTTCGCTTCGCCAAAAGCAGCGACCCCGCCGAGCGCCAGCAAGCCACCAGCTTCTTTGAGCGCGCCCAAGGGGCGGCTCGCGACTGGCCAACCGCATACACTGAGCATGCGAAATTCCTCGCAGAAACCTCGACTGTGGCGGCATCGAATCAAAAACTCTCAATGGCGATTGCGCGTGCGGAGGGCGATCCTGCGAAAGCTGGGGAGCTCGCAGAGGCCTACCATGTGCGGAGCCAGAACGCGCTGCGCTTGGGCAATGGGCTCAGCGCGTTGCGGGATGGCAAGCTGGCCATGCGGACCAGTTCAAATCCGATTTACCGTCGTCAAACCTGCCTCTCGGCCGTATTGACCGGAAAAGGCGGGACGACCGCGACCGATACGACCACATTTTGCGAATCGAGTGTCGGATCGACCGAAGATCTGCTCTTAGACGCGTTCTTAAAATACCGCTTGGCGCAAATTGCGCGGCGGACGGATTTGCGCGAAGGCGGCAATACGTCTGAGCGGGCCTTCCAAGCCGCCGGCGCTGCGTTCAATGCCGTAATCGAGCGCGATGACAGCGATGAGTTGTTCAAATGGCCCTTGCCGGATGAAAGCTATTCATATGTCAATGCCGGGCGCTTCGGCGCTTGGCTGTCCACCGCTTGCGTCTCGGCGCGGGGCGGACCACCGCGGCCAACCAATACCGATGGCCAAGACCTGGCAGAACTATTTCAAACCTATGGCGTCGCGGCATGCGATGGTCGATAACCACTAGAACAGAGGATATCTGACATGACTAATTTGGTCCCTGTCGGCTCGCGTGATTTGATTTTCCAACCCACCGAGTCGCTCACAGCACGGGTGCTTTCGGCAGAGGAGGATAAAACCGAAGCCCAAAAGAAACTCGAGGAATCTCAAGCGGCTCTGGAAAAAGAGCGTAAGAAAAAAAATGGCGCAAACCTGTTCAGCATGGCGCTGTTCGGAGGCGTACTGGCCGCGGCTGCGGGCGCGTTTTTCATTTGGTACGGGGCGGAGAGCCAAATTGCAAAAGCCGATGAAGAGCGCCGAGCTGCGCTTGAGGCGCGAGACGAGGCGGTCTCAGCTTTAAGTCTAGAACAAGCCAAAGTCGCCGAACAATTGGCTGAAATCCAGGCCTTCGATGCGTATCGCCCGGTGCTGAGCACAACCCATGAAATCGGTAATCTCGAGTTACAGCTCGCCAGTTACGAGTCGCAACTCGAAGGCCAGCCAACCCCCGGTCTCGCCGACGATATTTTTGATATCGAAGTCGATAGCACCAATTGGGTCGTCGAAGCGCAAGAGCGCCTGATGGCGGATCAATCGGCCTTGAACGAGGCGCTCGAAACGATCCGAACTTGGTCACTGGTGCGCGACAGACCGCTGCGTTTGGTAGATTGCCTGCCTCAGGATCCACTTAACCCTGGACCTGTTAACCCGGGCTGCTAGTCTCAATCGATCAAGCCAACGAAGGACGTTACCGGCTAACCAAACGACAGAACACTTAGGATTAGATTGATGGATAATAACTCTGCCATTGGCGTTATTTTTACCGGGGTAAAGCCCAAGGAAGAAGAGGAAGTCACCGTCCAAGACTTCTTCGACAATGTTCCAACAAACAATGATTGGAGCATTGCCGAGGCATATATGTGCCTCTTGCTCGAGGCGGTTTTTGCCGATGACGTCGTGGTCGCGGCAGAGGAAGAATATCTGCGCGCGATGGTCAAGCGCAGCAAGACCTTCGCTGGACTGAGCGACCAAGAATTGGCCCGGCTCAATATGACGGTGATGGAGCGCCGCAGCTCACGTCCGGACTGCGTTAAAGAGGCCTGCAAAGCGCTGCCGAGCAGCATGCATAAAACGATTTTTGCGCACGCGATTGATATCGTCCTCTCAGATGGCGAGATGCATCCGCGCGAGCGGGACTATCTCGACAATCTGATGACGACGATGGAACTGCCGCAAGACACGGCCAAGAATATTATGCAGGTGATTTTCGATAAGAACCGCTTTTAATCGATCCATCTGCGAGGAAACGCGACAAGGTGATCGAGCCCAACCCGATCTGGCAAAGGCTCGGTCACATCTATTTTGGGGCTGAGGAAACGGGTGGAGAAACGTCAGGACCAAACCGCTCCATTCGATGAGGCCGCCAATCGATGGCTCGCGCAATGGCGAAACCTTGATTTTTCCTGGGATGGCCTGGCCCAAGCCGATTGGGACGAAGACCCAAATATTGGCGCCGGGCTAAAGTGCTGGCGCGCACCGATCGCGTTTCCAGGGTCCGGAAAACTGGTTGGCCAAGGCGAAGACGCTTACATCCAAGCGACACTGCAAGACTATTGGCGCTGGTCCTACGGGCTCAATCAATTCGGACCGTATGATAATATTGGCGAAACGCCGATCCTATTGTCTGATCAGGAGCTATTAGACGCCGGGCTTCTGGTCGAATGGGACAATCGTCTATGGCATATTCTGCACCGTCCCGAGACCAGTCTCGAAGCAGCCGTCTCACGCGAGCACCAAGGGGTTGTCTATCTCGCAGAAATGCTGAAAACGCGGTTTGCTGAAAGCCAGGCTGATCGCGGCGGCGCCGATCGCCGCGTTGCTTTGATTGGCGTTCGAGCGCAAAGCCTGCACCTTTTATGGGACACTTATACTAGCCTTAATCCGGATCTCCCGGCTCGAAAATTATTCATCCGCAGCGCCTATTCGGAGTTTGAGAATTGCCACGCACCGGGCGTCCATTTTGGTCACGGAGCGACGTTCGAACGTTGCCGGTTTTCCGGATCAACAGATTTTCACAATGCGGTCTTCGCCGGAAACGCGTCTTTCGATCTGTCCATTTTTGGCGCGCGGACGGACTTTTTCAATGCCAAGTTTCGCGGCCCGGCCTCCTTTGCCCGCGTCGTGTTTGGTCCCGAAACGCATTTCCACAGCGCGCAGTTCGGCCTCGACACCAGTTTCCAACATGCCCGTTTTGGCAGTCTCGTCGATTTTGGCGGCGCCGCTTTTGCGGGCAATGCGGTCTTTCGCGGTTCGCATTTCGGGGAAGATGCCCAGTTTCGAAACGTTGATTTCGGGCCCGAACCCAAATTCATTCGCACCAAATTCGGATCGCTTGCAAATTTCACCTCGGCAAAACTCCCAGACGCCATTTTTGACGATGCTAAATTTCAAGATCAGGTCATTTTTCAATCGGCGGACCTATCTCGCGCGCATATGCGCCACCTGGATTTTAGCGACACCAAAATCCGCTGGAACGGCGCGACTGTAGATGATGTCGAATTCGCCGATGTGAAATACGAACCGCGTCTGCTGAAAGGCAATTGCGAAGGGCTAAAAGGCGGCGCGACCATTTGGGGCGATGCGCTCTTGCGCCGAGATATGCAGGACCAGGACTATATCGATACGCTTGATGCGCGCATGAAAGCGCATAAGCCGAAATGGACGGCGAAGCCGAACACAGCCGAAAGCGCAACGCAGCGTTTGAAGCGATTCGCTGGCAACATTCGCCGCGCGCTTGACCCAGAAGTGCCGCCACGCATCTGGTTGACGATGATTGGAAGCGCGGTTCTGGCCGGTCTCTTAGGGGCCACTGTCGTCGATCAAGACCTAGCGCTTTGGTTCCAATCCACACTTGGCCTGATCGACCGGGCGCCAGCGAACGGCGCGATCTCTAATCTTGGCGCCGTCGCGACCTCGGCGCTGGCGGGCATTGTCGTTGCAGCACTTTTAGCTTCGATGATCAGCAGCTGGTGGGGCAAACGCGCCATCTTCCTAATGTGGGGAGTGTTGGGATATGGGCGCGACTGGGACCGCGTGGCGCTCTTTGCCTTGTTTTTGATCGCTATTTTCGGCACCATTTATCACTACCGAGAAGGTCAAGACATTGCCTTTTCCGCGATGGACTGCACGCCGCCGGACTGCGATCCGGAGAGCCAGAGCGGACATTGGTTTCAGCCTTGGTTTGTTGCCGCAATGGGCTTTGCGACGCTTGGGATTTCGGATGTTGCATCACCGCTGACCGGGGCTGGGCAATTGCTGATGATCGCCAATGTGCTGGCAGGATTTACGATTTTTGGACTGCTCTTAGCGGTGCTTGGCAATCGGTTCGCGCGGCGCTCCTAAGGCATTACTTCAGGGCCATACCGAATTTGCCACAAGGCTAGACGGATGGAGATGATTATGGCTTATTTGTTAACCAGTCGATCTGGGGAGGTCAGCGCGAAAGCGTTCGCGGGACACATCGAGTGGCAGGCAGCACCGGGGTCAATATATGGCGTTTCTTGATCTACCGTTTAAGCATGATTTGTTCGTGAGTGTTGATCATGGGCAAGACTATCGCTTGGTTGAATGGACCAAGCATTTGGTGTCCGAAATCCAAGACGAAATTCTCGACTTTGAGTCGGATATGAATGATTTTAATGTGCTGTTTGGAGAGCACAAATCAGCCAACCAGCCGTTAATGCTAAGCTTCTCAAACAAGCCCGGATCGTCTGGGGTGGTGCTGGTGATCTTGTCTGAAAAATTCCTGCGCTCTTCCTGGTGCGGAGAGGAAGCGCATTGGTTTGAAGAGGAATTGCGCAAAAATCTCGCTCAGGGCGGGCGTCCGATTGTGCTCTTATGCGAACCAACAGACCCAGCCCAATGGCCAGGTTATTTGAAGCAAATCAAAGACACGATGGTGTTCTATTCTGATTCAGAGCGCTCGGTTCAGACCTCCGGCCCGAAACCGCTTGGCTTCCCGCTGCCTCTGCCCGACGACCGCGCTTACATTTCTGCGGTCAGTAAGCTGTCAACTTTCGTGGTCGATCATTTGCGGAAAATCAAAAAGAAGAACGTCTTTTTACAAGAGCGTACGATCACACCCGTGATCACTCAGCCGGTTGAAAAAGCAAAAGTCTATTTGCATGCGAAATCCGCACATGAGAGCATTTGGCAGGACGTCCGCGGCGCCCTTGAAGACTCCGGTTATGACGTCTTACCGCAAGGCCTCAAACCGGTTGGGGACAATCTCCGCGACATCGAAATGGCGCGCGAGGAAAGGCTGCGCATTCTGAAAGAAGAGGCAAATGCCGCCTGCGCCTTAGTGGTCGACGGTACCGTTGAGCATGATGTGCAAATGCTGGTCAGCGATCGAACCGCTTTGCGGGTGAGTGGGAAAAATATTCCGTGCGCACTGATCGATCAAATCGGCAGTGACCATGCGCTCGCCCGACAGCTCGGGATTGAAACGGTGAATGCGGTTAACAAGAACTGGCCAAGCTCATTCCAGACCTGGTTGCAAAGCACGCTCTCGCGCGGATAGACACGTTGAGCAAAACGACTTCATTCTCCCACCCCTATCCGGGGATCCGACCGTTCCGGAAGTCTGAATGGCCCCTCTTTTTCGGCCGTGAGCGGATGATCGATGCGGTCATGGAGAGGCTTGCACAGTCGCAATTTGTATTGCTTCACGGCACCTCTGGATGCGGTAAGTCATCCCTGGTCAAAGCTGGGCTTTTGCCACGGCTCGAAACCAGCCATTATGGCCATGGCAAAACCTGGCAAACGACGCAAATGCGTCCAGGCGGCGCGCCCTTATGGAATCTCGCCGAAGCCCTCGCGCGCCTCATTGAAGGCCTTGACGATGACCAAGAAGCCTCACTGAAAACGGTTCGGCAAGTGCGCCGACGCTTGAATCGCGGCACGGAAGCGCTGGCCTCGATCCAGGCAGAGTTTGGCCTTGGCTTAAATGGCAATGTCTGTTTGCTGATCGACCAGTTTGAGGAAGTGTTTCGCTACGCCGCGCAAATTGAGCGCTCTGAAGTCGAAATGCTGGTCAATGTGTTGCGTGCCTTTGATCAGGACCCGCCGCAAGGGATCCATGCGATCGCGACGATGCGCTCCGATTTTCTTGGCGATTGCGCGAAATTTGTCGGCTTCGCAGAGGTCGTCAATCATACGCAATATTTGCTGCCACGCTTAGACGAGCGCGAGTTGATGGATTCTATCATTCGCCCAGCGGAGGTTTGCAATGGTACCGTGGATCCAGAATTGGCGCTCAAACTGATTGATGAGAGCCGTGATGAAGTCGACGCGTTGCCATTGGTGCAGCACTGCTTGATGTATCTTTGGAACCGCGCCTCGCAAGATCTCGATGGGCCGGTTGAGCTGAGGCTTGACGACTATATTGGGCTCAAACAAACGCTCTCACGGCGCGCCGATGAAGTCTTGGCTGAGCTTGAAGTCATCACCCCGGGCAATAGTTGGTGCGCCGAACACCTATTCCGCGCGATCATTGAACTCGATGCCGATGGCCGCGCCACCCGGCGCCCTGAACGGCTATCGGTTTTGGAAGGCATTTGCAGCAAAAATCCCGAAGCCCTCGACCTGCATGTCAAACACTTCTCGGACCCTGACACCGGTTTCGTCCTGCTCAGCCGGGACGAAGACCCGATTGTCGACATTACACATGAATCGCTCATTCGGTGCTGGGATCGGCTGAGCCTGTTTGATGAGTATGATTCGGATGGACGCCCGATTGGATGGTTACAGCGCGAACGCGACGATGCCCGCCGCTGGCGCGCCTTGCGGCTGCGCGTCGCTGAAGCAGACGGCCTGATCGGCGAAGCGACCATTGATGATCGCGAAAAGCTTGTTGCCTCGCTCCCAGGCCCGGCTTGGGCCGCGCGCTATGGCGGCGAATGGGACGATGTAAACGATCTGCTCGTCAAAAGCCGCGCGGCAATCGATCTTGAGCGGAAGAAAAAAGAACAAGAACATAAACGCGAACGGCAAGTCTTGTATGGCGCCTTGGCAGCCTTGGTAGCGGTGATCGGGCTGGCGATTACGAGCACCTACAATTATGTCTCGGCGGCAAACAATCGCTCACTCTATCAAGCCGAACTGGTCGCAAACTTGGTGACAGATTGGGACCGCGCGCTCAATCCGACTTTGTGGGAAGCTTTAGACCTCGACATCGATTCGGCCGACTTACGAGCCCAAATCGGGCTCCATCTGCTGACCGAAGACGATATCAATCTCGAGCGCGTCGATGGACTCAGTCCCGAATTGGCGCGTGACTTGGCATACAAAAAGCGGGACTTTCGGGTGGCGCTGCAAGCCATAGATCCGGTGTTCGAACTCAAATTCGCCAATGATGAAGTCGACGGGGTTGCCGTAAACAGCGATGGCACACGGATCGCGGCCGGCGATGATGATGGCAATGTCTTTGTCTGGGGCGCACCGTCAAAGACCTACACGAAAGACGACATGACCCAGCTGGTCCATATCGCCGCGGCGCATAGTGATCAGGTCGGACAAGTGCGGTTCAATCCGCTCGGGCAGGAGCTCCTATCGGTCGGGTATGATGGCCGCGCAAAGGTCTGGGACTCCGAGACTGGGCGTTTAATCTCAGAGGTTAACGCACCGGGGCGCAATTGGGGCAGCGCCTGGTCAAAAGACGGCACGCTGATCGCGACGGGCGCTGATCGCGGCACGGCGCGCGTGTTTCGCTGGCAGGAAGGTCCTGATCCGATTTACGAAGCCAAAACCCGCAGCGAATTGGCCATGGGCGTCGCGTTCAACCCAACCTCCGACCGAATAGCCGTCGCGCCGCTGAAAGAAGGCATCCAGATCCACGATCTAGCCAGCCTTGATGGCGTGCCTGAGCGCACGATTGGCGGCGGCGAGCTGTTCTCGGTCGAATGGTCTCCAGACGGGCAGTACATTGCCAGCGGCCTCGACAATGGCGACATGATTGTCTGGACCGCAGACGGCACAGAAGTGGCGCGCATGAACAATGCCGAAGCCGCGCGTGGTTTGTCCTTCCATCCTGACAGCACCTACCTCGCCACCGGCTCAGACGCCGGCGAGGCGCGCGTTTGGTCGATCCCGGATGGCGCCCTCGTGGCGGAGCTGCGAGGGCATAGTAATGATGTCGACGCGATCACTTGGACGGCAGATGGCAGCCATATCGTGACAGGGACGGATAGCGGTTATTTGCGGATTTTTAAGTTCCAGGAGGCGGACCTCTCAACGCCCTTCGCAGAGGTCATCTCCAGCGCGGTAAAGCGGTTTGCAGACTCCCAAACGGTGGCCGAAACAATGGGCGGTCAAACCGATTGCCTAACCCGCGATCAATGGGCAAACCTTGTCAATGCCAGCATCGCGCCAGACTGGTGCCGCACCCTCAGCGAACGCGCCGCCGATTTTGTCGCCCGCATTGGTGATCCTGCGAATGCCAACATCCAAGCGGACTTAGAGGGTCTGCTGGGCCTGGTTCCAGAGCCGACCGCATTTACCTATCTTGCTGAAGCCGCGAGCACCGCGCGTGTGCGGGTTAGCGGCGAAGCCAATCGCAGCGCCGTCTCAAACCGTCTGATCGACGCCGCCAGAAGCCTCAGCATTGCCGCCGAACCAGAACACGCTGCGCAATTGGCGCTCCTAACGTTCAATAACCAACCTGGGGCTTCGGACATCGAAGCCTTGCTCGCGCTTGAAGCGGTCTCGGCGATGGAGCTGGCAGATGGCGCCGCGATCGCGGGTCATGCCGACGCGGCAACGGTGTTCGCGCAAGTGCTCGACCCTCTCTCGCCCACGAGTCATACGAGCCAAATTCGTTCTTTGTCGACGGATGCCGGTGACGCCAACCTCGCTGCGGCGTCAAACAATGGCGTTGTGCTCTTGTGGGACCTCACCGCGGGAACGGTCCGCGACTTGTTTCGGAGCGCCAGCGACGCGATCATTTACGAAGCCGCGATCAACCCGCGAGGCACCCAGATTGCCGTCGCCTTGGCCGAGCGCCGGTTCATTCTGTTCGATCTCTTAAATGATGATGCGCTGGTGACCTTTCTTACGGATGTGAAAGATCCGCGCAGCGTCGATTGGTCTGCTGATGGCCGGTACTTGGCCACGGGGGGCGATGATGAAGTGGCCCGCGTTTGGGATATGATGAGTGCCGATACGCCAACCCTGGTGAGCGTCATGGAAGGCCATAATGGCGGCGTCCGCACCCTCGCTCTGAGCCCGGACGGTCAAGATCTGATTACCGGTGCAAGCGATGCCACCGCACGCCTTTGGAATTCGCTGACCGGGCAAGTTCGGATGCAATTTAGCCGCGGTGGCACGGTCACTGCCGTCGATTATTCAGACGATGGCACCAAACTGGCCATTGGCGGCGCCGACAATCAAGTCGAAATCCGCGATGCGAAAAGCGGCGATCTTCTGCACGAGATTGAACTCGCAGCGAACGTCGAAGAGGTCGCTTTCGGGCCGGACAGCCAAACGCTCGCAATAGCCTCTCTCAATGTCAGCGTTTGGAACGTCGCCGACGGACAGCGCAAGTTGACCCTCGACATAGAGGATGTCACCGCGCTGGCCTGGGGCGCCGATGGCGACAGCCTGCTGACGGGAACGCGCGATGGTGATGTCACGCGTTGGTCGTTTGGAGCCGAGGCGTTGAACGCTGCCGTGTCAGAGCGGGCGATCCGGTGTTTGACGCCGGAAGAGCGGCAGGCCTGGCAACTCACCGATGTCGCACCGGATTGGTGCGCGCGATTCGCGGCCGCGCGCTAGCCGGCAAGGCCCGCGCGGCCCCTAATTCGGCCAGAGCACATATTCGTCTCCCACGGCTGCCCGATGATCCACCGTTTGGTCGATTAAGATCGGACTGATCAGTTTATGAGGATAAAGCGGCGGGACAGCATCAGCGTGATGCGCCTCGAGGAGAGCGTTAAGCTCCGCCAGCTTTTCCGGGCGCTCATCTGCGAGGTTGGTTTGCTCGGTTGGATCGGCGGCGAGATCGAACAGCCAATTGGTGTTCTGGTTGCCATCGACTTGGAGTTTCCAATCGCCCGCGCGCACCACGCGATAGTCGCCAGACTGCCAGAAAATCGCATCGTTCGGGCGCTCAATCGTGCCGGTGCCGGTCGCTTCGACGAGAATGTTTCGTCCATCAATGATACGGTCGGTCGGCAAATCCGCGCCGGCTGCATCCGCGAGCGTTGGCAGCAGATCAATATGAGCCACGGGCGTATCCACCACGGTTCCAGGGGCGATCCGTTCGGGCCATTTGATGAACATTGGCACCCGAATTCCACCCTCGAAGAGGGTGATCTTCCATCCCCGAAAGGGGGCGTTGACCTCTGGCAAAGAGACATAGCCCGCGCCGCCATTATCGCTACTGAGCACGACAATCGTATTCTCCGCCAAACCTTCAGCTTCGAGCTTGTCCATCACCCGACCGACACTGCGATCAAGCGCATGGATCATCGCCGCATAGACCCGCAATCGGTGCGGCTCAAGATCACCGACCGCTTCATAATCCGCTTGCGTGGCCTGCAAAGGCGTGTGCGGCGCCCAGTGCGCGAGATAGAGAAAGAAGGGGCGATTTTTGTTGGCTTCGATGACTTTTAGACTTTCATCGGTCCACCAATCGGTCAGATAACCGCCGGGCTCGAATAGCTCACCGCCATTGAACGAGGCAGCATACTGCATCGCCGCCCAAAGGAACCGATCGATCGGGTCAAAATCGAGCTTTGCATTGACCGCATTCGGATCGTCCTCAGGCAAAAACAGACCACTATGCATGAGCAGGCTTTCGTCAAAACCCTGCGCCCTCGGCATAAAATCTGCGCGCCGGCCGAGATGCCATTTGCCGATATGGACGGTATGATAATCTTGCTCTTGAAGCAGTTCGGCAATCGTGATTTCAGAACCTGGCAGGCCTTGATCTTGATAGGGCAGGGCGGCCTCGTTGGCGGTTGGGTTGACCTCGATGCGTGGCAAAGTGCCCCGATCATTGCCGTTTGCAATCGTTGCAATGACATTGCTCATCCCCTCTGGTGTGGGGGTGAACTCAAAGCCCGTCCGCGTTGGATAACGCCCGGTCATCAGCATGGCGCGCGACGGCGCGCAGGTGCCGGTGCCAGAATAGGCCTGGCTAAAAATCGCGCCCTCTGCTGCGAGCCGATCAATATTCGGAGTCGGGACTTGGCCGCCCGCAACCCCACCCCCAAACGTGCTCAAATCATTATAACCAAAGTCATCGAGGAGGATGAAGACGATATTGGGTGGCCGTTCCTCGGCCGGCACGACCGCCTGGGTCGGCCCCTGTTGCCACGTCACCGGTCGGTGCGCGGCGACCTCGATTTTCGAGGCTTCCGCGCGGTTGAGCACAATCTGCGTTAGGATTGCGCTGCGATTTATCCACAGCACTCCAGCCGCAATGGCGATAAGAATGACGATGGCGATGAGTGTTTTTTTCAGCATGTTTGTCTCTCCCTGAGGAAGAACTTTAAACCCGATGCGCGTCTATAACGACGGTCGCTAGGCCTTACACGTCCTCCCATCGCTGAACGGCGCGATCCCCGTACTGTACATTTTAATGCATTACATTAAAATGTACAGTCCCATTGCTAGGATGTCACGCGATCGGCTTTGTTGGCCGCCGCGGCGCTCGAGGCAGGTTTCGTAAAGCGGAGCCCGTCATACGTGCCCGCTTGCCGCCAGGCGTCGATATGCTTGAAGAAGCCTTCCGCGCCGCCAGGATGGCCTTGCGCCTGGCGGAAGGCTTGGCTCCAGCCCTGACCTTCATTGTTCCAGAACCCGGGCGTGCAATCTGGGGCGCTGGTCATGTTGCCCTGGCCTTTTAAAATCAATTCCACCCACGCGGCTTCGGCATCTTTGGTGGGCTCGACTTCGGCATAACCTTGCGCTTCGCTATGAGATACGATTTGCGCCACGGTTTTGGCATGGTCGACAATATTGTGCGGAACGTTGGAAACCATATTCGCGCCTTGGTTCATTTGCACCATAAACGCATTTGGGAAGCCATGGACGTGCAAACCGTGCAGCGTGCGAAGCCCATTGGCCCAATAGTCTGAGAGCATCTGTCCGCCGCGCCCTTTGAGGTCGAAACCGGACTTGAGTTGAAAGTTCGCCCCAAACTCGAAGCCGGAGGCGAAAATAATGCAATCAACCTCATAAGGCGTTCCGTTGACGATAAGGCCGGTCGGTGTGATCGCTTCAACGCCTTTCCCATCGGTGTCGACAAGCGTTGTGTTTGCGGCATTAAAGGCGGGCAAATAATCATCGCTAAAGCATGGGCGTTTGCAGAGCTGAGAATACCAAGCTTTGAGATTTGCAGCGGTCTCCTGGTCGTCAATCTCAGCATCCACACGGGCGCGGATTTGATCCATTTTCTCGATGTCCGCATCCTCGAATGCCGCCTGCATGCCTTCAGGGTTCATTTGCTCAGGCGGTAACCCAAAGACCTTTTCACGAATGCGGCGAGCAATTTCGGTCCACCCATCATCCACTAAATCTTCGCTCGGAATGCCGCGGCCCTGATTCTCAACGAAATTATCCATCCAGCGCTTCTGCCAGCCCGGTGTTGCGGTTTTGGCGAACCAGTCCGGATCGATGTTTTGATTGCGGCGTTCGTCCACCGAAGACGGCGTGCGTTGGAAAACGAAGAGCTGACCCGCAGACTCTGCCAAGTGTGGGATGCACTGAACGCCGGTTGCGCCAGTGCCGATAATGGCAACCCGTTTGTCTTTCAATTTGTCGAGGGGGGCGCCGGTCGGATCTCCGCCGGTATAGGCATAATCCCAGCGGCTGGTATGAAACGCCTTGCCCTCAAACGTCTCAATCCCGGGAATCCCTGGCAGTTTGGCAATATGCAGAGGCCCCGTCCCCATGCCGATATATTTGGCCGTAAAGTCATCCCCCCGCGAGGTGGTGATCCGCCAAACTTGATGATCGTCGACCCATTCCAGGGCCTCGACTTCGGTATGGAAGAGGGCTTTTTCATAAAGACCGTATTGCGTCGCGATACGCTCGCAATGGGCGCGAATTTCGGGGCCCCCAACGTATTTCTCAGTCGGCATATGGCCGGTTTCTTCG
>JBCCXW010000063.1:0-19045 GCA_039191105.1 Pseudomonadota bacterium | reverse complement strand
CTTCACAGCCGGCGTCGACCTAAAAGAAGCGGGCGAAACCGGTTTCGCGCTCGGCGTGGGCGAAGAGGCGGCGGAGATTGATCTGGCGCGCGGACTAGGCGCTTATCCGTGGCCGATCATCGGCGCGATCAACGGCTTCGCTATTACGGGCGGGTTTGAACTGGCATTGATGTGCGATGTTCTACTGGCCAGCACCAATGCTAAATTCGCCGACACGCACGCTCGCGTGGGGATCATGCCGGGATGGGGCTTGTCGCAAAAACTCTCGCGATTAATCGGCATCAGTCGCGCAAAGGAATTGTCGCTGTCCGGGAATTTCTTGGATGCTGAGACTGCGGAGCGCTGGGGATTGGTCAATCGGATTTATGAGCCCGATGAATTGGCGCCCGCAGCGCTAAAGCTCGCTGCGGACATGGCGAGCTGCGATCCGGCGCTGATACTCAGTTATAAGAAAACCATTGATGAAGGCTATGCGTCGACGTTTGGCGACGGCCTCGAAATGGAGATTAAGCGCTCCGCGGAGTACGCCGAATCTGTCACGGCCGACGCAGTGGAGGCGGCGCGGAAGCAAGTGACGGCGAGAGGACGCGATCAGAAGGGTTCGTCCGCAGAATAGACGAAAAGCGCTTGGCGTCTCATTGGAATAGGTAGCTTATCTTCATAGCGCCCCTTACGGAGCATCCTCAGTCTATTTTTGATCCCGCGGACCAAAAAAGCGTCTCTGACCAATTTCGAATGGTGCCCAGAAGAAGTTAATGTTGGAACAGCGGAGACCTATCACGAGCTGGTTTTGGCGCTGGAAGGATGGGGCAAACAGCTCAAAGAAACTGACTTTGAAGCCGTTCTCTTAAAACACGATACCTTTGAAGGGCCGGAGCGATGAGGCGGCCCGGAAACTCCAAGATGCGGGAGGGTTTCAGCGATGCACATCAGGCGGACATCGCTATCCGTCCAACTCGCAAGCGCAAACATCCGCCGCCTTACTCCATCCGGTTTACAGATACGGAACGAGCCATCCTGAAGCGCGACGCCGGGAATTTATCTGAAGCCGCTTACATTCGTTCCAAACGCTTCCCTAAAGATACCGGAGTTGAGCCACGTCTCACGCGCAAACGGCCTGCGCCGTCACTAGATCATGTGATCCTAGCCAAGCTGTTGGGCCAGCTTGGACAATCACATTTGTCTTCAAACCTAAGCGACATCGCCAGAGCAGCGAGCCTAGGCGCATTCCCCGTTTCGCCAGAGCTTGAACTCGAGCTTGCCGAGGCCAGCAAGGCGGTTTTGGCGATGAAACAGGCCCTCGTCACAGCGCTAGGGGTGAAGGCGAGATGATCTTGCAGGGTAATTCACGCGGCGGTGCGTCGGATCTAGCGGCCCATCTTATGAAGCCAGAGAACGAGCATATTGAGCTGCACGAACTCCGCGGCTTTGCATCAAACGAACTGATGGGCGCTTTGAACGAAGCCTACGCCGTTAGCCGGGGCACACGCTGCAAGCAGTTTTTGTATTCGCTCAGTCTCAACCCGCCGCTAGACCAAAATGTATCCACTGCAGCTTTCGAAGCGGCGATCGAACAGGTTGAGGAGAAGCTGGGCCTCTCCGGTCAACCTCGGGCCATCGTGTTTCACGAAAAGAAGGGTCGCCGTCATGCCCATTGCGTTTGGTCGCGCATCAATGTGAGCGAGATGAAAGCGGTACAAATGTCTTTCGACCATGAAAAGCTGCAGGCCGTGTCGCGTGAACTTTTCCTCGAGTATGGCTGGAAAATACCTGAGGGGTTGGCCAAGCGGGAGCACAGCAACCCGCGGACTTTCACACTGGCGGACTGGCAGCAGGCCCGGCGGATCAAAAAACACCCCCATGCTGTTCAGCGCGATTTTGAAGATGCTTGGGCGATTTCGGATTCACGGGCGGCGTTGATCCATGCGCTTGATGAACGTGGTTATCGGGTGGCGCTTGGCCGCAAAAACCGCCCCGTCGCCGTAGATATGAATGGCGAGGTCTTCAGCATCGCCCGCCAAGCGAAAAAGGCGAACATCAAGACCAAGGATGTCCGCTTCCGTCTGGGCGATGTCGATGGTTTGCCTGATGTAGAGACCGTAAAGGCCGAAGTCGCAGAAGAGATGCGCGGCAATCTGGACCGTCTGAAGGCTGAACTCGAGATCCAGTTTCAGCAATCCAACGATGATTTTGAACTTCAGCGCGCCGCTTTGGTCGAGAAACAGCGCCGTGAGCGCCTTGTCCTGGCGGACAAGCTCGACAAACGCCGCGTCGAGGAAAACCGAAACCGGCAAAATCGGTTTCGTAAAGGGATGGCCGGACTTTGGGATCGTCTCAATGGCACACATAGGCGGATCAAAACACAGAACGAGATGGAAGCTGAAGCCTGCGCCCAAAGGGATGCGGCAATGAAAGATGGGTTAATCTTCCAGCATCTGGGCGAGCGCCAGCGATTGTCATTGTTCCGCCTCAGCCTGCGCCGCGATTATGACCGTACTCGAAAACTATTGGAACGAGACCGCCTAACCTTTGGCACGAATCCGCAAACGCGCGGCGGCCCGGAGTTTGGCTTATGAATATGCACCAGAAGTCTTTGTCGAAACTCAGGGATGAGCTGATCCCAAAGTCAAAAGATCGCGCATTCCGAGAAACGGCTATCATCCCACTTGGCTTATGGCAGGCGTTGTTTTCGAAAGATCCCAAGCGCAACCCGCATCATGAGCTGAACCATCCCAATCACCGGTTCAACCGCAAAGGGACGCGGTTTTATGATGGGTTTGGGTGATAAGCACCATTCTGGCAAAATCAAGGGCGACGCTGAACCACAGTAGTGATGACGCTGCTACAGATAAATAGCTCCTTTATTACAACACTTTCGCTCTTCCAAAGCGCTTCGCGTGCGTCCATCAGACCATGTAAGCTAACGATCAGCGCTTGATTTTGTAATTAATTTGAAGATATTAAATTAGGTGGTTGTTGGGGGGCGCTTATGATCAGACATTCTTTATATTCTGATGGCTTCAGCTGGGAAGTATCTTTATCGCTGGCTTACGCTGCGCAACTCGCTTACCAGACAAAAAGCGTCGTTGAAGACGTCGCAATTAAGTCGTGGGACTTCTCGGAAGTACTATTCTTCGACCAAGACGAAACACAAGGGTTTGTAGCTCAAGATGATGATCTCGCTGTAATTTCGTTTCGAGGATCAAAGGGGGTTGTTGATTGGATTCGAAACATGAATGTGTTGAGAGCAGAACGTCCTTATGGCGAGGTTCACTCGGGCTTCCTAACTGCTTTCCAAAACGTTAGGTCTGAAATTTCTAATGCTTGCGAGCGCGCATTTTCTCAAGAAAAAAAGGTTTGGTTGACTGGCCACAGTTTAGGGGGGGCCGTTGCTTTGATAGCTGCAGCTGAGCTTGCAGCGGATCCTCGTATATCTGGCGTTCAAACATTTGGTCAACCTCGTGCGGGGGACACAGAGTTTAAGTCGTTTATAAACGAACGACTTGGCGAACGATATTTTCGTTTTGTGAATGACGATGACTTGGTGACCAAAATTCCGCCACTTATGGTGCATGCCGGTCAACTCGTGCACTTCGGTAGCGACGGTCAGATTCGAACAATTTCTTCTGAGTCAGAAGGTGAGCCTGATGACGATGCTATGACGGTGGAGGCATTTGAAGCTCTTAAACAGCAACTAACAGAGTTTGGTGAGTTGGGATCTTCTGCGGCAAGAGTTTCGGAGGAACTAGAACTAGATCATAGCGTGGAGGGCCTCATTCCGGGCGTTAAGGATCACTCCATGGATCGTTACATCAGCCGGGTTAGGCAATACACCAGTGGAGAAAGCTCTGAACGCTTTTCAAAGGTCAAAAGCGCTATCTCACCTGTTCGCCTTGGCGTTAGAGCAACTGAAATGGTGGAGGATAGCGCTCTGGACAGCGATGTCTACGCAGCTCTTGTAAGGGCGAAAACAGATGGTTGGTCTCCTCCAGATAATGTTTTGGTGAACTCTAAAATTGGAACAATTTACTCCGTTCAAGCAACTCGAACTCAAATTTTGGACTTGGAGCTGGACCCTGAGATTGTTTCCATAAGCGCTAGCCGAGATGCGGGGTTCGAAGAGTTAGGTACATCAATACCATTTGTTGGTGCCGCCTCGGTGCACCAGGCGCCGCTCAACGAAAAGGGCGACGCCGCCCTAATTGGAATTGTAGATACAGGTTTAGACATATTGCATGAGACTTTTCTTGACGCTCAAGGCTATACTAGGATTTTAGCTATATGGGACCAAAAAGACAATTCAGGACCATCACCCTACACTATAGATCCAAGTAAGTTTACCCAAAAGTACGGTACAGTATATTTGGCGCAGGATATCGACCGAATGGTCGCTGGACATCAATCAGTTCCGAATAGGTTGCGCGACGTTGACGGGCACGGCACTCACGTTGGATCGATCGCGGCAGGGCGCGCAGTAGGAAGTTGTCCTTCCGGCGTAGCACCGGAAGCGCTACTTGTGTGTGTTGTCCCTTTGATGAAAACAGAGGCTGGTTCGCCTCCAAGCCTAGGTTATTCGAATAGCCACGTTGATGCCCTGAGTTTCATGAAAACCTTATCTCAAGGCGATTCTAGTATTTCTGCAGAAGCGCGGCCTATTGCAATCAATATTAGCTTGGGAATGAATGCAGGTGCTCATGACGGCACTTCCCTTTTAGAAGTAGCTTTTGATGCAATAACAGGGGGCGGACGCGACGAAGGATGCGCTATTGTAAAGTCTGCCGGAAATGAGAGAGGGCAAGCTGGGCACACAATTGCCTATGCGGGCCCTGGCGTCATTGACATTGAATGGAGCGCTCAGGGTTTCCGTTTCCAAGACTATTTTGAAGCCTGGTATAGTTTTTTAGATGACTTGAATTTTGTTGTCATCGACCCCAATGGTAATCGAAGTGGTATTGTTAATGCGTCGAATCCAAGGGACATAAGTATTTTGGGCGGCAATAGATGCGAACTCGACCTTACTCCCAGTCACAAAGATAATGGCGACAGCTTGCTCGCTATACAAATTTTACCTAAATCAACAGGATTGCAGAACGGCATCTGGAAGTTAGAAGTAACAGCGAATACACTAGGCAGCTCAGATCTAAAAATCGATATGTGGGTAGAACGAGATGAACAACGCGCTATTTCATTCTTGATTGATGTTCCAGAAACTACCATAAGCATACCCGGGACGGCTGATAGTGTTATAGCTGTTGGTGCTATCACTTCGACTACCCCAGTCAGGTTGACCTCTTCTTCTTCGTTTGGAAAAACTAGAAATGACGGATTTAAACCTGAGCTGTGCGCTCCGGGCAGCCAAATTTTAGCCGCCAAGTCCTACACGGGGAATCATCAGGCCACCTGCGTGAAGACTGGGACAAGCATGGCGGCTCCTCATGTGACAGGCGCAGTAGCTCTTGCATTTTCCAAACGCGCCAAATCGACCAAGCCACAATTGACTGCCAATCAGCTAAAATCCTTATTGGTAAGCACTTCAGATGGGTTCTCCGGCCGGTTTCATATTGGCATGGGATATGGTCGTTTAGACGTACAAAAATTTATCTCAAAAATATGAGCCAACTATTTCAGGTTCGTGATCTAAAACCAAACCAACGGGGGACATAATGAATATAGAGCAAATCAACAATTACGTAGCAAACCTTCCCATCGACAATCGGGCATTCGGAATTGAGGACGAATCGTCGGGTCAGATAGTTGATCTTGACAATCTTCCTGACGGGATTGTCACCGGCGGAAACCTAATTCAATTTTCGGATGTCACCAGCACAAAGATAAAATCAGCCGTGGCGCTTTCTTTGTTGGCAGCGCAAAGAGTAGCAAAAGCTGATAGCGTGCTAACAACACCCGACGAGTGGGTGGAACGTCACAATCTAGTGTTGTCGAAGCTGAATTGGCTTGTAGAAGAAAGTGGCTCTATAGATTCTGAATTCGAAGATGTGAATGTAGCGGTTCATGAGGCAATTTTACCTTTCCTGACAGCAACGCTCGGGGCCACAGCAGCGGCTGGCTCATTAATAATTACTGCTTTAAAGCAGATGAAAGAGATGAATAAGGACGAACCTTGGATCACATTGTTTGAAAAAGAGAGTCGTCGTTTTTCAGTGCACGAGTTTCACTTTAGTGTAGTTTCTTTAGAAGACGATTTAGTTAAATTACGAATGGCAGCGGCGAGATTAGATGCGAAGTATGGGAGAACCCAAGTTCTGTTTTTCACAGTTACGAAAGAACGGGCGCGCTTCAAGTCTTCCAAGTCTGTGCTAACCGCTCAACCATCTCTATTAGAGATGATGAACGGCGCACTGAAAGCTAAAATGAGTGGTCATACCAATGAGTTCATTCAAAGCTTACCCTGATGAATGAAACCGACGTCCTTGCTTTTAAGGAAGCAGCCATAATCCACTTCGAGAAATAGTCCGAGTTGAAAGATGGGATCCAACAGATCTATGTACACCTTTGCTTCCAGGAGCTTCATGCCGAAAGTCAACAAATGGAAGCAATAACGCGAAGCAACATGCATTCTGCACCTGAAAAAGGCCGCATACTACTTTCATCTTCGCTTTGAAATTAGATAAGCTTCTAGAGATGAAGCGCTGGGACTGTGTGTCACAGACTTTAGGATCCGCGCCTGGGAATGCCCTGATCGTCTGCGCCAAGAAAACTGATCCGAAACTCTAATGAGTTTCGACTCTGAAAAGGAGCTGCGCTATTAGCTTCTTGCGCCGGAGGTCGTCTACAGACTGTTCAAAGCTAGCGGCTTGTAGACGGCATCATAATATCCACAGGCCTCGGCTACCGCTTGGTCAAAGAGCACCCGCAACCGAAGCCATCATGCCCGCGGCAATTAAGCCGCCCTACAGGTTGGGTTCGACATGGGGCCACTTGAAGCAATTGTAGTCTCCGACAATACGGCTCGACCAGTCAGACTACGCGGATCGCTATGATCTAGATCTAAGAACCAATCCCATCGTATCAGCATCACGCACTGCAGCGCGAAGCGCTTCATCGGTGACATGGGTGTAAATCTCAGTCGTTGCTATCGACGCGTGCCCGAGTAAGCGTTGAACGAACCGTATATCCGTTCCCTGTTCTAGCAGCATGGTTGCAGCCGTATGGCGGAGGATGTGTGGGGTCACACGTTTCTCGAGTCCAACTGCTTCAGCGTATTTATGCAGCCGGCGTCGGAGTGTCTGGGGACTCATTTGCCCTCCGCGCGAATTTACGAAGATCGGCGCTGAAGCACCATCGGTCAAACGCATCAGCCGCCTGCTGCTCATGCGCGCCATCAATCGAGGGTTTGTTAAATAGACAATCCTATCCTTCGTCCCTTTGCCCGTTACTCGGATAGAACCGCCATCCTCTGTGACATCTGCTGCGGTGATTGCGCATAGCTCCGAAACACGGAGCCCCGTAGCGCCCAGAACCATTGTCGCAAAAGCTGTATCGTCATCACCCATACGACTGGGTGAGCCTAAAAGCTGTATGACATCGCTCTGCTGTAACGCCCGTGGAAGCCTTTTGGGGCGTTTGATTTTGGGTCGCCAGTCTTTGAAAGGGTTTGTCATCGAATGGTGCTCTTCGGCATATCGAGACATGGCTTTCAAACACGCAAGACGGCGGCGAATTGTTGATGCGGATAGGCCGCGGCGGACCCTCATATCGGTCAAAAAAGCCTTCAAGCTGTCAGGTTCTAAGGCCTTCTCGACCGATACATCCACCTTCATGAAGCGGAGGTATTGGTCCAAATCGTGCCTATAGGCGTCGACCGTGTGCGCCGACAAGCAACGCTCCACTTCGCAATGAAAGTAAAATTCTCTAGTCAGCTGATTGAGTTTCATGCAGCTAGTGTTGCAATTCTTGTGCTAAATCAACTGAGTACAGCCTCTAATCTGGTGCGGTCAGACAGGTACTAGCTCTGCAAACAAAAGCTTGCTTAATGTATACGTAGTGGAGGGGGGGCACGAAAGCGCTTCCCCGTTTTGAAAGATAATCGGGGGTTATGAGTGCAGATGGAAGCAGTTAGCTATAACCGAGACGCGTTCCTTGAGATTATCAGAACCGGCGATAGCTTACGCTTCACTTTCCTCGATCGCTCAAGGCCATCACTGAGTTTTGAGCAGTCACTATCGGTTCCGACTGCCGTGTTTGGTCAAATAGCAGACCGTCACCGCGAAATTTTACATGATGTGAGCAAACGCATTTCGCGGACTAGAGGAATAGCGGAGGCCTCCTCTCATGTCACGAATAACAGTGTGACACGCGCGATTTATGCATTGTCAGATGACGTCCGATCTGCCCTATTTCCAGAAGACTTGTTGGCCCACGTTCGCGATTTTGCGCCTACGTCTTTACTTATTCGTACCAACTGTCCGGAGATTCCATGGGAGCTGTCTCGCATCAATGGCGACGTACTAGGATTGAAACTTCCAACTGGCCGGGGACTAGTTACTCAACGGCCTCTGCGAAGATTGGTTACACGTAAACCAAAACGAGTGAACCGTGTTCTTTTACTAGTGAACCCGACTGGGGATTTAGTGGGGGCCGATAGGGAAAAGAAAGCCCTTGAGAACTTGTTTTCAAAATCGCCATTCTTCGAATTTTTCACCTTATCCGGCACTGAGGTTACCTTAGAAAACCTGACACGCGTTTGGAATTCTGGGAATTTCGATATCATTCACTATGCCGGACATTCCGATGCCGTAGATGAAGAGCACGGAGAGCTCTTGCTGTACGATGGCCCAGTGAATGGACAATACCTTGCGAAGCTATTTGACCGAAATCCTCCCGAGTTTGTTTTCTTGAATTCATGTAGCTCTGGTGTTGTTTCAGGGTCAGATCTACTGTTTGATGATTTGATTGGTTTAGCACCCTCTCTACTGAGAGTAGGCGTCGGTGCAGTACTTGGCGCAGCTTGGCCAGTTGTTGATAAAACTGCGGTGAAAATCGCACAAGATTTCTACTCCCAGATAGGCGAAGGCGTGTCGGTGGGATCCGCTCTTAATGCGGCAAGAAAAACCTCAAACACTTCTGTCGAGGTACCATACTGGTTAGGCTATGCGCTTTTCGGTGATCCTGACTTGCTCTTGAGAGATGACAACAGCTGGAAAGTCAGCGAGGTCCGATCCGGAGGTCGCGCGGCTGCCACCTCGACTTTCTCGGGAAGAGCGTCTCTTCATGTTAGCAGCTTGCACAGCTTTTTGATGTCGTGCCAGCATACCGATACTTCAGCACTTGCTTTCGCATGCGAATGCACAGACAGCGAGGCTTTGATCCACGACAAAGATAAAGACCTCGCTCAAGTAAGTCAGAAGAGGCAAGTCAAGATTGCTGTTCCGGGGGCCACCGGTAGCAGTATTTTTGCTCGAAAAATCTCTGCTGAAATAGGATTGGAACCAGACCAGTGCTCTTTCATCGAGCTTGATACAAGCGAGGTCAAAATCGCTCTTGAGCAAGGCGTCATCGATGCTACCGTGTTGTGGTACCCTGGTTTGGTGGATGTCGAACTCAGTAAATACACGAAGCGATTTTCGGAAAAAGGGCATAATTACACCATCTGCGTTCTGATCGGCAGAACACCTCGAACCGAAAATGAAATTGAGCAAGCCCATCATGCCGCTGATGCGTTTTCGAAACTATGTAGAGAGACTGAAACGCAAAAGCGAAAATGGTCCATGCTTCTGGCCGAACAATTAGCGGTCAAACCTGAGTCGCTCTCGCTAGGGTTGGATGCATTCGATTTCTCGCTTGGAGGCGAAAAGTCCTTCGATAAACTGCCACCGTCCGTTAGATCTTTTATCGATAAGGAAATCCTCTATCTGGTGACCCATGGGTTTTTAAGGGGGGATGATGCTGTTCACGAGCGATTATTTCCACTCGCCGGTTCCTACGTTGTGAATGAATCGAACACCCCAACTGAACTCGTGGCCGATATCCAATGGTCAATCAGTTCACTTCCACTTCTCGTCGGAAAATTTCAGCGCATCTACAAATGATAGATATTGCAAACGTTCTCTTCGAAAATATTTATGTGCTTTTCGGAAGGCCGTCCCGCTAACCAAGCATCCATCTCTGCATCATCCACGCTTTGCAGGTAGGAAAATTGGCGCTGCTTAACTGCTTCGAAATAGTCTTGCGGAGGAACGCGGACGAGATGGCCAAATGAAACACTCTGGTTAGTAATGCCGGCTGGAACATTCAATCTCTTTGACGCCCACTCGCTCGAGACATATCGTTTTCTGTCTTCCGCAGCAGAATCAGGAACGGGATAACTCTCCAATGATCTTTGAATTTTCTCAACAATAACAACACACCGAAGATTCCGGAACTGCGGCCTGGTAAATACCTCAATTGGAAGCGCATTTTCAAACAAATGATATGCACCTTTGATAAATATGGTGTCGACGTTGCTAATCCACGCTACGCCGGGAAGTGCATTGGCCGGCGAGACAAAAAATTCGATCTCGCGGTCTGGTTGATTTGCTTTTGCAAACTCAATGAATGCTGTGGAAATGTCCAAACCCACAATTTTTGAGTTGGGAAAACGGCGAGCAATAGCGCACGTAAACTCGCCGGTCCCGCAAGCTAGATCTAATACGTAGCTTGGTCTTAAGTCCGCCACATCGGTTATGAGCGAAAGCAGGCGGTCATAGTAGAACTGGTAGTGCCGGAACAAGCCGTGGTAGGCCGCCGGTTTTGCAAAGCCAAAGTCGCCCATGCTGAATTATCGATAACCCCCGATTATCGATCGTATTTGGCGGGCAAATCTCTCGATTCTTGCCATTTTCACGGCGATCGGCTTTGCTCTAGGACGCTATCTAAGGTGTATTTGGGGTTTTGGGGGATAATTCACGTTATGCGTATCTGTCTGCACGCGATACGTGAAATCAGTCCAAATTTTATTGGCGGTACTGAACGCCTTCTTATCGAGCTAGCAAAGGAACTCGACCTAATCGGTCATGACGTATTCATCGTCTGCTCTGGGTTGGCCGGGGTGACCCGCCCCCTATAGCGCAGCCACTTTCTGAGTAACTTTTCGCGGCTCGATTTGGAAGGACAATTTCGTTTCAGGCGCAGGTGGTCAATAGCCGAGAGCGCTGTGTGAGCGGATTGTGTTGTAATGCCGACGCCAGCCCTCGATCAGGATCTGAGCCTCGCGCAGGTTATAGACCGCCCGCGCCTGCAGCCGTCTTGCCCACGACGGTCATGCCGCCTTATGAAGTGGAGGCGGCATGATCGCCGCTACTTGGAAACCGCCGGCTCTAACAAAAAGGTCGGACCAGTCAGATTGGGTAAGCCATGCTGAGCTTGATCTTTTGAATGAAAAGTATGTTTCAATGTTGAGGCGCACATCTGATCCGCAGCGGTCGATTCCTGCGCTCGCTAGTTTTCGCAGATCTGCGCGAAGCGTTTTTCTCGCACTCGCAATCGTCAGTCTTGGCGTTAACCTTCTGATGCTGACTGGTCCGCTTTACATGTTGCAGGTCTATGATCGCGTGTTGTCGAGCGGTTCGACGCCAACTCTTGTCGCATTAACGGCTTTGGTCGCCGGCTTGTTCGCCGGCCTAGCCTTGCTGGATGGGCTACGAACCGCTTTGTTCGCGCGCATTGCCGCGCGATTTGAGAGGATTCTAGGGCCAGATGTTTTTCGTGCGTTGAGGTTGCGCGCCGCGGCTGATCCATCGGCGCGCAATGACCGTGAATTGCGTGATCTGGCGCAGTTTCGTCAGTTTCTCAGCAGTCCGGCTTTAACCGCCGCCTATGATGCGCCCTTCGCGCCGTTTTACTTGCTGCTTCTCTTCGCGATGCATTGGTTGCTCGGGGCGGTCGCTACGATTGCGTCTTTAGCGCTCGTCGTTTTGGCGATTGTGAATCAAGCTTGGAACGCGAAGACGCTTCGAGATTCCATGGAAGCGCAGAACGCCGCCAACATGCTCGCCAACGAAGTCAACCGAAACGCCGAAGCTGTCGAAGTCCTGGGTATGGGCGGGGATTTGTCAAAGCGATGGTCGACTTTAAACGGACGCGCGAGCGCGGCGACGATGGCATCGGCGGGAAGGCTTGGAGGATTTGCCGCAGCTATCAAAGCCTTTCGGCTCTTTATGCAGTCCGCGATATTGGGCGCCGGCGCGTATTTGGCGATCAGGGGGGAGGCGTCGCCTGGGGTGATGATCGCCGCGTCCATACTGATGGGCCGCGCTGTCGCGCCCGTTGAGCAGGGCGTAGGACAATGGCGCGCAATTGTCGGCGCGCGTGAAGCGTATCGCCGCATTAAGAAGACGCTGAAGGCTGCGCCGCCGGTCATCGAGGCTATGCCGCTTCCCGCCATCGCCGGTCATTTGTCTCTCGAACGCGTTTACGCCGGTTCGCCTAGTGCGAACGTTCCGGTGCTAAAAGATGTATCGTTTAATCTGACCCCTGGCGAGGCGCTCGGCGTCATTGGACCTAGCGCAGCGGGAAAATCGACCCTGGCGCGCGTGTTGACGGGGTTATGGGCGCCCAGTTCCGGGGCCGTTCGGCTGGACGGCGCAGAACTTGCGCATTGGGACAGCGCGCAATTGGGAACTCAAATCGGGTTTCTGCCGCAAGACGTCGAACTGTTGTCCGGAACTGTAGTTGAAAACATATCTCGGTTCGCGCCGGACCCGAACCCGGAGGATGTCGTCGCCGCGGCGCGAGCCGCCGGCGCGCATGATATGATCCTCCGGCTTGCAGACGGATATGACACGCATATCGGCGTCGGCGGCGGCTATTTGTCCGCCGGCCAAAAGCAGCGGGTCGGACTGGCGCGCGCATTGTTCGGCGGGCCGGCTTTCGTCGTTCTGGACGAGCCGAATTCCAATCTCGACAGCGCCGGCGACGCGGCATTGTCTCAAGCGTTAGAGGTGCTGAAAGCCAGAGGCGCGACAGTCGTCGTGATCGCGCATAGACCGAGCGCCGTCTCTAAAGTCGATAAACTGCTGGTGCTCGACGATGGATTTGTTCGTATGCTTGGGCCGCGAGACGAAGTTTTGGCGAAAGTGCTGCGCAGCGGCGAAACGTCGTCGGTTGTTTCAATGTCGAGCCGGTCGTGAGCGCTCACAATTATGACGAAGCGCCCAATGACGGCGCGGGTGGATTGATCGCCGCGGCGTTCGCATGCATCGGACTTATTTTCGGCGGCTTTGCAGCGTGGTCAGTGCTTGCGCCATTGGAGGGCGCGGTCATTGCGGCTGGAAATGTCGAAGTCGCGGGCTCCAATAAAGCTGTTCAGCACCTTGAGGGCGGGATCGTCGGAGAGATATTCGTTGAAGAAGGCGAAATTGTCGCCGCGGATGATTTGTTAATTCGTTTGGACGGCGCGTCGATTGAGGCGCGTCTCGCGTCGACCGATGCGCGGCTCGCGGCCCTTCTCGCTCGTAAATCGCGGCTCATCGCCGAGCGCGACGGCGGCGCGGCGTTGGCGCACGATGACGACATCAAGGCGTTTTTGAGCGACGAAAGAATTGTCACGCGATTGTCGGATGATTTCGCGGGACAGGCGGCGTTGTTCGACGCGCGTCGCGCGTCGCGGATGACTGAGGTGGATTTGCTCCGGCAGCGCATCGCGCAGCACAACAACCGGATCGATGGTTTGTTGAAGGAGGCGGCGTCCAAAGCGCGTCAGGGCGAGTTGATTACGGAGGAGATTGGCGGACTTCGAACGCTTGCTGAAAAAGGATACGCGCCGAAAAATAGGATACTAGCGCTGGAAAGACAGCGCGAACAGCTATTGGGCGAAGAAGGCGCCCATCGCGCCGCCATAGCTGAAGCGCGTACAGCAATCGGTGAGGCTCAGCTGGAAATCGCCCGTTTGACCAAGGGGTTTAGAGAGGACGTACTTTCCGAGCTTCGTGATGTCGACACGGAGATCGCTGAATTGAGAGAGCAACGCGTCGCCGCGTTGGATTCTCTGCACCGTCTTGAGATTAGGGCGCCGACTTCCGGCGCGGTTCTCGGGGTGGTGACGCATACGGTCGGCGGCGTCATCGCGAGCGGCGAGCCTCTCATGTACATCGTGCCTGACGCTAATGACCTGGTCGTCGGTGCAAAGATAAACCCAGCCGACGTCGACAAAGTCGCTCCCGGAGCCGCGGTACGCATTAGGTTTTCCGCGTTTAACCAAAACACAACGCCAGAAGCCGCCGGGATCGTCAAAACCGTGTCCGCTGATGCGCTGCTTGATGAGACGTCAGGTCTTTCGCACTATAAGGCAACCGTAGCGCTAAATCCCGACTCAATCCCTGACGGCGTACAATTCCGTCTCGTTCCTGGAATGCCCGCGGAGGTATTCGTCCGAACGGAAAGCCGTTCCGCAGCGTCTTACTTCCTTAAACCGTTTCAAGATGCGCTCGCTAATACCTTCAAAGAGAGTTGACCGACATCGGCGGGCAAATCGGTTTTGCTCTCGCTCTCAGCGCCGCATTTCCACCGCTAGAGGGCGCTCAGACCGACCTGCTGGCCGTCATCCCGATTAGGTTCGTCTCATAGGACGTTATCTGAGCGTATATGTTCTGGTGGGCCGTGCTCAACGAAGAGTTTGCCGAGGGTGTCCAGGACATCGCGGGAGTTGAGCTTGCGCTCGACACGTATGGAGAGACATTAACATGTGAATTCGTCGCTCATGCAGAGCATGCGGAAGAACTTATCGTGACGTGTTCTGTCCTGAACAAAATCGTATGACCAGACATGGTCTTTATAGGCAGGTCTCAGCCGAACGCATGATCCATCATTCAACCATAGCCGCCCGCGCTTGGGCTGTTTCTGCGGAACCTTCAGCCCCTCACGCCGCCAGATCCGGGCCACGCGCTTGTGGTTCACATGCCAGCCCTGAGACCGCAGCAGCGCCGTGATCCGCCGATAGCCATACCGGCCATAGCGTTGGGCCAGATCCACGATGGCGGATGTCAGAGCGTGTTCATCGCCGGAGACCTTGAGACAACGCCACTGCGTGGATCGCACTTGTCCCACAGATCGACACGCACGGCGCTGGGAGACGCCAAGCTTGATGGTCACGTGGTCTACGAACTGCCGCCGGCGCTCAGGGCTCAGAAGTTTCTCGACGCGGCTTCCTTCAGGATCGCCTTGTCGAGCTCCGCATCCGCCAGGAGCCGCTTTAGCCGAGCATTCTCCTTCTCCAAATCCTTCAGTCGCCGAGCCTGATCGATCTTCAAGCCCGCCGTTTCGCGGGCAATCGCATCTCATGCGATTGCTTACCCGCTCAACCCTTACGCCACCTGTAATACGTCACGCTCGTTACACCCTCCTTACGGATCACATCCGCCACCGCCTGGCCCTGTCCCAACAGCACATCGGCCTCTCTCAACTTCCGGATAATCTCCTCCGTCGTGTAGCGCTTCCTCGCCATCCCTGCCTCCTAGGCAGCCTGCGCCTAATACCAAAAACTGGCTGCAGATCACGGGGCTGGGTCAGGCGCCGCCGGACCCCCGGCGGCGCGGCCGAATTTTACGGATCTCAAACCGAGTAATGCTTTTTAACCGCCTTGAACGCCTCAATGGCGCTCACCCCGCCGCGCTTGGTGTAGGCGGTCATCGGAAACGCCATATAACGGGGCATCCAGTTTTCGACCTTTTCGCGTCCCGCACCGGACAGAAAATCCTGAATGATGGATTTCTGGACTTTGGCGGTTTGGGTGAGATTGCCTTTGGCGACCGTCTTGCCGCCGATGTCTGCAAGCATGGCGTTGATGGCTTCCTTGTCCCGCAACAGGTCAAAGAACACCTCATCAGGCTTCCAGCACGCCGCCATATCGACGTCCAGCATCACGCCTAACCCTTCCACCATCCCGCGGCCGCTGGGCAGAGTTTCAGCAGCGAGGTAAGCGATGATCTCCATCACCTCTTCGTCTTTGAGCGTCATCAGCTTGGCGAATACGGCGTGCGCATTCAGGCCGCGCCCATAGTGCGGTATGTGACACACCAAGGGTCTGTCTGGGTCGTTTTTGATCTCCAGCAATTCCAGGATTTGCGCTTTGGCTTCGGCAAAGGCGGCTTGGGCCGTGTTCGTCTCAAGGCTGGCCTTGATGGCGTCGGTGTTGGCTTTTTGCTTATCGGCCCTGACATCCCACAGGGATGAGCCTGCGATGATTTGCGCGGCGCACAGCCTGAGGGCGGTTTGAGGGTGTTTGAGCAATTGCGTCCTCACAGCCGCATGGCGGTGCAGATCCAGATAGTTCTGCGTGGATATGGTGAGTTCAGGACGCTCAGGCTTGGGTGCCTTTTCACCCGCCTCCACCAAGGCGAGGCGCTTGGCTTCCTTTTCGGACAACAGGCCCTTGTGAGCTTTCACCTCACCATCTGAACAGACCTCGATATAGACTTTGCCGCCCTTGTCTTTGGGCGTGTCCACATGATCCCAGCGGCTCCAGCGCTCTCCCACATCCAGAAGGATGATGTCTCGCCAGCCATCATCTTCCAACTCTTCGATCAGCGCGGCGATGGCTTGGCTTTGATGCTCCCAAAAGAGATCTGGATCGGCAAAATAGCTGTCCTCGCCAAACAGGTTTGAGGTGATCGCGCCTTTATAATCGTCAAGATCAAACAGGGCGTGACTGGTCGGGATTTCCTCCCCGCCAAACAGCCAGCTTTTGAGCTTCCAAGTCGGCGGTTCATTGCCCTCCTTAAACAGTTTGTACCAATCCTGTTGCTGGCGCTTAGACGCCAGGGTCAGGAGCCGCAGGATCTCCCCGTCAATCTCTTCTTTGCGGTAGGCGTTGCGGATAGGGGTGTGAAGATTGGCGAGGACCAGTCTTTGATTGACCAAACGCTCCGTCACCCCGAAATGGGCGGCGATATCACTGACGCTGCGGCCCCGTGTTTTAAGCGCCGCGAACGCTTCATACTGATTGAGTTCATCCATAGGCAGACGGGCGATGTTTTCGGTCAGCGAGGCTTCGATGGCTTTTGCATCGTCACCGTCTTCCATGATGATGCAGGGCACAGCGTCCACCGCCTCGGTTTTGGCGATGGCTTGCAAAGCGTTCAAACGGCGCTGCCCGGCGATCACTTCAAAGCCCTCGCAATTAGGCCGCACCAGCAAGGGCTGGATCACCCCAAGGGCTTTGAGGCTGGGGATCAAATCCTGTCCGGATGTATCGCCGTTTTTGCGCACATTTATGAGGGAGGGTTTCAGTTGGTTAAGTTCGATATGTTCAAGTTTCATTTTAAGTATGTCCTTTCAAAAAAAGAGGTTTCACCGCCCTTTGCCACAAAGAGGCTGGGTCTATCGGCTTAAAGCGCTGACCTGCCCCCTTGCTCTGTCCCCCCTGCGCGTTTTTTCGCCGGGAGGGGGCGGCTTAGGAGCCCAATTTTCACAGCCACGGTTCTGAGCGCACCGCTTGCGGCGTGACCCCTTGCGGGTTGCGCTCAGGTTCTGGATGTGAAAATTTTCCGGGCTCGCCGCCCACGACCTTTGCGAAAAAAACAAACAAAAACGCCCGCCCATTCATGGGCGGATCCTTGTCTTTCGCGCGAGGGATGGACGCCTTTGGTCAAGACAGGGGGCTTGTTCCCGTGGCTTGATTCACGACAGCCCGGCGCCGCCTCTTTTGGCGGCGCGCGCCCTATTTATCCTGAGCCTTGCCCGTGCTGATGATCGGACGCCTCCATCAGATCCAGCTGTTCTGACCAATGGCGAATGACGTGGTGACACTGGATGAGATGTTGTCCTTGGCGTTGCATGAACGCTTCAATCTCCGGGGATCGCTCAGCGCTGGCCAGGAGCAAAAGAAAGGCGTTGCTGTAAGATTCCGCAGCGTGCCGGAGTGACGACACCGCATCAAAGACCGCCGGATCTGAGATCGGCGGCAGGGCGGGAAGATAAGACATGAGGCGGCTCCTGTGATTGCACCTGCAACGCCATCACGAAGCCCGCAGCCTGTCCGGAGAAACTCCAAAAACAGATACCTCAACACACAATAAAGCCACCCGGTTTCCCGAACGGCTCCGTGCAGTCTTCACCCTGGGTTGGGGGGATGGGCAAAGACCAAGCGTAGGCTGGCGCATTTGCTGTTCTGCGTAAACCCCAGAGCCGTTTACTTCAAGCTGCTATGGACGCCGCTCACACGGCGCCCAGCGCTTTACAATAGATATCCCTCATAGATTTCTTTCTCGACAGGGATTGGATCAAAAATTGCTTCAAAATCAAAGTCTGAATCAAAACTTGAACCGGTCATTCCGAGCGCATCGCTCACGACATTTTCATTCCCACCAAAGTCAATCCGCTGGATCTCCATCGAATGCGTCGCGATGGGACCATCATCGATTCCGTCGAAATCAAAGCTCGCCTCTGTATCGAACGAAAACGACACATCGCCCGCTGCAACGTCGGCGCCGCCAACAATGGCCGTCGCAAAGCCAAATATGATGTTCCCGGAATCATCAATACTGCGATCGTCGGTTCGAGACAGCTCAAGGGATGAAACGCCGGCGCTCTCGAGCCCCTGCAGCTCGTCCAATTGAGACACCGCATCGCCGTTTTTGTCGGTCCATAAGACAAAATCGCCATATGATGTATCGCTCGCAGACAGCACGCCGTCGCCGTTTGAATCGAAGGCGGCCAGACCTTCCAGATCGGTCATAGCGCCAGGCAAATCATCGACGAATGATATCTCTCCACCATGCGTGATGCGATCATCGCCATTACGATCTAGGGCGAGAACCGCATCGCCAGCATCCATCCAAGAGCCAAGTTCGATGTCGCCATCCGAGTTATAATCAAACGCCACGCTTTGGGTTAAAATCACCTGACCATCGCCGTCGAGATCAAAGACGATCGGAGCTAAATTGGTCGCGTTGAGTATCGCAGTCCTATCCCAAACCGTGCCGTCGGCGAATTGGATCTCCTCCATGCCGTAATTGGTGCTGGTCGAGTGAAATTGATAAAGGATCTCCGATTCAACGCCTGTCGTCAGATCCTTGAGATACATGTGCGACCCGGAACGGCGGACCTCAAT
>JBCCXW010000062.1:0-19407 GCA_039191105.1 Pseudomonadota bacterium | reverse complement strand
GTAGGGTTGCGATCTGATCTCTGATTTCCGGCCGCAATTGAGTTTGCGCTGCACGACGCGTGAACCCGGCCTGTTCGACCACCCGCCAATGCGTGGACGGCAGTTCAAATACATGCCCATCCGGCGTCCGCAACTCGCCTTCACGGGCGCGCAATTCATTTGCATTTGGGGTGAACGCGCTGCCCCAAAAATATCCAATTGCTTGCGCCCGCGAAATCTCTTGGTTGAAGACATACCAAACATCATCGCGTCCAATCAGCGTAAGTTGGCGAGACCCGTCGCGTCCTTCGCGCGCTGCATCAACCGAGATGTCTTGATTATCGCTCGCGGACAGGTCCTCGTCCGGATAGTGGTGCGGACGATCTGACTCGTCTTCGGGTGCCCCCGGATCGGCGCCATTGCCTGGCGCTGCGCCTTGGCCAAGCGACATATTCGCAATTTCGGTTGCGAAATAGTCTCGCGACTTGAACGAGAGCGAGTAGCGCCAGAACGCCACCGCATTGTCAGTAATTGGCGTTTCCAGGATCAGTTGCTGAAATTCTTCTCGCGTCTTAGGGCGGGTCCGGCGCGTCGCGCCCGATGCCGTCATTTCCGCAGCTGTGCTGCGGTGATAAGTGCCCAAAATCGGGATGACCGTATCAAAGGTTCGCGCCCACCGTGCGACCGAATTTGACGGCCAATCCGCGGGCAAATTATCGAAACGATCATAAATCTGCGGAAGTGCGAAATCCGCGCCCGCGAAGGGTTCGATATGAATATTATAGTTTTGCAAACTGCTGACGCCGACCGATAGACCGTGCTCAGCGGCACGGCGACGCGTTTCTTGGTAAAGCTCACGCGCCGCTTCGAGATTGGTTTCGCGAAAGCGCCGAACACTCTCTCGATCCCCTCTCAGATGGACAAAATCACCGCCCTGGGCATGGTCTCGATTGAGATCCTCGCAATAGAGACGCGGATCATGATTGCCGACGCGATTGAAACAGAGTTCTGGATCCAAAATCACGCCGCTGGCCCGAAATCTGACCGCACCTTCAATTAATTGTGCGACTTGTTGAGGAATTTGATCCCGAGATTCCGGACCACCGCGCCAAGCGAAGACTTGCAGCCCATTGTCGTGCAAGGCGTCGATATAAGGCATAACACGATCATGCCAGAGCCGCTGATTGGTCGGCAGCGCGACCCAGGAAATATCCGCGCTTTGAAGTTGGCTGACAAATGCAAATGGCGTTCCAAAGACCGACTCCAAGCCGTTTTGCGCCCGCGGCGCATTGATCCGTTGAATGAAGATGCCTTTTCCAACCGGCACCGCGCCCTCATAGGTCGCGATTGCTGGCGGCGAGTCGCCCGCATGTGTGCCGTCGACCGGCTCAATCGTACGAGCGCCAGATGTGTCCACCAGCACCTCTTCGCTAACATTGCCACCTTGTTCCGAAACCTGCGGGCCGGGATCCACGGGCGCCGGGCTCGGGCCGCGAGAAGGGCTCAGCGCGTCATTGGTTCGACAAAGCCCAAGCGGCGACCAATCAGCCGGAACGGTCTGGAAGGCCGCTGACCGCCTCAAAGTTTGCGTCACCCGCCGTGTACAAGCGCCCATCGACTCGCCAGCGGGAAGCTTGTCTTGGCGACAAACGCGCGCTGGCTGACCAATCCATCGGGAATAGGCTTCCGCGGCATGCTCCTCCAGATTGTTCGGCGCGCGCGCATAGGTTTGCGCCAGCGCTTCGACACGTGTGCCCGGTGGCGTCAGGGACAATCCCCCATTCTGGATCGAATGAGCCGTCTCGTGCAGGGCGGAAAGATGATAGATGCGGGCGTTTGGATCATTGATCCGCGCATGCGTGATCGCCACGATCCCAGGAACATCCTCTCTTGCGATATGCTCCTGAACCAAACCGTCTGGCACCCCGGTCCGCGCCGATCGTCCGAGCCAAATATGCATCCCATAGGGATTGTCAGGGTTCTTTGGATAATAGCCCGAACCCGTGGGCCGACCGCCCGGCAGCGCGGGCACGATGTAAATTGGCACGATGTATTGATGATGTTGCGGCGGCATGTTCGCTAAGCAGCGCGCAATCTCATCCGTCACCGTTTCAATGCGGTTTGGCTGTCCGACAATCGTGTATTCAACGACCCGGTCGCCAGCAAACCTAAAATCAAGACTGATCTCGCTGTCGACCTGAGCCGCTGCGGGCACAAGCAGGTTGAGCATCAAGGTGACGAAAATCGACGAAAACCGTTTCAACACTTTGGGCGCGCTCCCCTATCATTCGCCATTGATGATCAGAAACGTATTCTGCGTTTGGCGCTTTTCGCCAATCTCGGACCGGCCATCGAAATAAGCGACGTCGACGGAGTAGCCGAACATTGGATCTTCGCTTGAAACCACAACCTGGCTGGTTGCGCCAAAGCCGCCGTCTTCTTCTGGATTAAGCCGCACCACCGGGCCTCGAACGCTTCGCCCAGCGCGCTCCGAAAACAAGCGGACCGCAACGCCGGCAACGTCTTCATTGATCGCGAAACGCTGGTCCAAACGAATATTGACATCTTGCTCGATCATGGGCGGCGTTAATGGGATGACCGGTCCGGTTTGCGTGACCCACGCGCCGGGAACACGCACCCCGCCCGCGAAATTCCAATCGACTTTGTATTCATACTCGGCAAACCGGGCCGGGTCGCGATCGCCATCCGACAGGTATGTCAGGCGAAACTCCGCATCGTCGAAACTGGATTGGCGTATGACCACATCGTCGTAAGACACATCTCCATTCTCATGGGTCTTGCGGAGCTCAACCGAAACCGAATTCAAATGAGAGGAAAAATCAGCAACATCAATTTCATTCGTCTCAACGAAAATCTGACGCTGACTGAACACGATTTGATCAAGGGCTTGCTCAGAGAAGACCCGCTCATCATCGAGATAACGCCGCATATCGCCAATATTTTCATCGAACCGGAGCGAAAAGACTTGCGGCGTATATTTTGACATATCTTGCCGGAAGGAGCCGGTTTGTTTGACGCGTTTCATCCGATAACCGACATAAGCCGAGACGGTGGTTTGCGTCCCCTGCTCCCAATTTAAATCGTCTTCTCGCAAGTCAGCTTCACGCGCCTCACGCGCCGCCTCTTCGGCAATGTCGGCATCATTGGCTTCGGCGCTGTTTGCGGCGCGAATAGCCGCGTCTGCGGCTTGACGTGCGGCCTGCGCGGCTGCGCGGCGTTGCGCCAGGACACGTTGAGCCTCGGCGCGCTGTGCTTCACTTGCATTTTCGTCTTGCGAGAGGGCTCGAAGCTGCGTTTCCGCTTCTTGCGCCGCTGCTTCCAGCGCTTTTGCCTGCGCGCGCAGCCGCTCGGTTCGCGCTGAATCAACCTGCAGGCGCGCTGATGACCCTGCCGCTTGAGATTGCGCATTGATCGCCCGCTCGCGATCTTGCCGAGCACGGTCATTGCGCCGCTGCCGGTTCTCTTCCGCCTTATTGAACATTTCGGTGGCCCGCTCATAGGCGCTTTCTTCTTGCTGTGGCGTGAAGTTTGTGTCGCCCGCCATATTGGCCGGTTCGAACATCACCTCGCGCAACTCTTCATAAGCGGCTTCGGTGGCCCGGGTGACAGATTCATCGTCCCCGATGATCGTAATATTGATCGCTTCGGTCTGCGCGAGGTCGTCATATGTGGCGCTAATTTCACCGCCCATCATAACCTGTGCGGCAGCTGAATCGACGCCAAGTCGAAACGCCGCCTCAAAGTTCTCGTGGCTATAGACCTTATCCCAATCCGCCTCAATCACGGCCGAGATCGGGGACCGGTAGGCATCCACCATCATGTCAAATGAAAATGAAATATCGGGCGTCGCGGTGTTAAAGGTCGACCATAGGATATTCGCGCCGCGCGCTGTTAACAACATCGACACAGCCGCCCGGTTGCCCTCTAGCAGTGGCGCTTTGCCCATGCCGACGACGCGGCGCGATACACCATCTTCCTCATCGCCAACCATAGATGAGACCAGGGTGAAATGGCCATCCTTGAACGCGACGGGTCCGCGCAGCTCGGCCTGGCCATTGATCTCGCGCAGCGCTTCACGCGCCTCTTCCACTTGCGTTTCGGAGGCTCCGAGCTCAACAACCGCATGCACGACTCCGCCGCCGAGCGCCGCCTCCCCGCCAGAGGTGTCTTCTTCGGAAAATCGGACAAAAGAGAATTTTGGCAACCCGCCATCCCGCGCCAATCGCGCGCTGGTGCTGGCATAATAATAGACGTCCTCATCACGCACAGACGGGAAGGCGACGAGTGGACCGACACGGACTTGTTGGTCCCAGATCACTTCTTGAGCCGACGCGTTCGAGGCGGCAAAGGAAAACGCAGTCGACGCGATCAGTAGCCAATGGCGTATCGAGTTAAGCCCGCTCATAATTTGTTGAACTCCTCTAAGACATCGTCCAGTTCGCGCGCAGCTGCGGTTTCGACTGCGTCGCGCGCACGGTCGATGAAGGTTGGCTCTCCGTTTCGCAGCTCATCCGGAATAATCGCAAAAACGACAACTGACCCGGAATTCGGGACGCTCTTGGCTTCCCAATCCGTCGCGAGTTCACCGTGTTCGCGATGCGTGAACACGGTCCGCACCGCGATATTGGGCCGATCACTGTCAACAAAAACCACATCTTGATCTTGCGGGTCTTCGCCAGCAAAGACGTTTAAATTGGCTGTGCGATCCTCTCCCAAAAAACGGTATTTGATTTGGGCGGTGGCACCCATGATGCCGCTATCTTCCAATTCAAACGGATCCGCGCGGAACATAACCGGGGCACTTTGCGCATCGGGTTCAAGTGTGTGAGATCCCGCTGAAGAGGTCACAAATCGCCCCTCCCTCCCGCGCTTCCCGACATAATTCCAAGTCACGGCGTATTCATATTCCAGTGGGTCTGTCGATGCGCCGCGGGCATATTCCATGGTCACGTCGAAGGCGCCATCTTCGATCGATCGCTTTGTAAATGGATGCGATTGGAGAAAATCAGCGCCGTCTTCGCGCTGCTTCCGGGCCGTGACGACGACCGTGTTTAGCTGCGGTGACGAGCCTTCGCGCAGGCCGAACATTTCGAGCGCCCGCGCGCCGAGCGAGAAATTGATCGGCACCTGATTGAACTCCGTCGTCGAGAGATTAACGCTCTTCACCCGCACACCATCAGGCGCCGCATTCAAATCGGGCACCCATTCATTAACGTTGCCCGTGACGCCTATCGGCAAACGCACCGTGATCGAACGGTCAATTTCAAAGACATCGCTGCCGGTTTTGAAGCTGGTGAGGTATTTGACATAGTCGAAATAATAACGGTCATAGCCGGAATCCCGGTCCGGTTCGTTTGCGGCGGGACCGTCCTCCTCGTCATCACTTTCGGTTGGAAGAGCCGCAAGCTCAGCGGCATCCCGCGCTTCCTCAGAACTGCCAATTTTCGTCGCGATGAACGCCGCAACGGCATTCTCGAAGAACTCGATTTGCTCTGGCGTTGCGCGATCATAATCGCATGTCGAGCTGGCGAACCCGTTTTCGACCATATAGGAGCTGGCGCTATTGACCAGAGTCTGCGTACGGCTGCTGGATTTAAAGAAATTGAACCACTTATTGTCGCGCTTCACATCATCATAATCCACCTGCTCAAACTCGCTTGAGAAGGAATCCCAGTCGATCGAAACGCGACAGTTCCCGAGATCGGCCTTGAACGGCACCAAGAAATTCATCGACACCGAAATGCCGGACACATTTGCCTTTGCGACACCGACATCCAGAAGCGCCGCACCGCGCGGGCTGAGATTGGCCGCGATCGCGGCGCGCCCACCCGCCTGCAATGGCGCGACGCCCGACCAGGCAACTTCTTCTGCGCCACCCAAACCGACCAGAACGCTGACCGCAGGGCCTTCCTCTACGGTGTCCAGCGTCGCGGCACCGCGCAGTCTCGCGCCAGGCTTCATCCGCGCCAAACGCCGCTGCACACTGCGTTCTTCCTGCCGCGTGAGCCCCCACGTCACCAGGGCATTGAACGTCCCACCACTGGCCCCTTCGGAACCATCTGAGACATAGGTCAAAATCGTCAGCTGTGGCTCATTATTGCTGCCACCCGCAATCCGCACGCGAGATGGAATATAGTAATAATCGGTTTCCGATCCGGCGCGCGCATAGACATCGACAGACACCCCGCCTGCAATCGTCACAGTCTGTTTGGTCGATCGATCGAGCGCTTGGGCGTCAGCCGTTATGCCGACTGTGAGCGTCCATAAGATCGCGGCAAAACCGATTACAAAGTGTTTCATAAGTATACTCCTCAAATCAGCGCTTAAGGGCGCTCGCATTAGCCCTCTGGGCCGCATGTCTCCGCATCGAAAATGACAAACCCGCTGCGATCAGCGCTCTCACATTGAACGCGGCGATCCGGCGGGAAAATCTGGGTCACGACGTACTGAAACTCGACATCTTCGTTTGGAGCGACGATTTCAAACGGGTCGAATCCACCATTTCGTGGCAATGCGCTCGCACGCTCGGTGCGGTCACCGCCCAAGAACGGATAGGTCACTTCGATGATCACGGCGCGGGCCCCGCGCGCTTCCAAAGCGCCCATATCGCCGAGCGGCTGTATTTCTGCCCTCCGAAACGGTGCAGACAAGATCATCTGCGCACTGCGTTGGGGGTGCCATGCCGTATGATAAGAGGGCAGGCCCTTCAGGACCCATTCTTGCCGAGCTTCGTATTGCAACCATTCGTCCCACGGCTCAGGCCCAAATTTTGGATAGCCCAGCGTCTGCGGTACATCAGATGTCAGGTCGTCTGCCGTCAGCGTCACATAGCGGAAGGTCTCTCGGCCATCGACATGCGTTTTCCGCAATTCAACATTGACCGAATCCACGAGATCACCAAATTCCGCGCGCAGACTGGCATCGAGCGTTACATCGATCTGCCGCTCGATAATCGCATTATCTGTGAGATCGACCGTACGGACGAAGTCTGGATTGTCGCGCAAATTGGCAGACACTTCGCTGGCGTTGAACACAATCGACCAGCGCCGGGTTGCCGGGCCGGCTTTGCGCAAGGAAATTCGTGACGTGCCCGTCGTGGCAAAGGCTTTGCGTTTGTATTTGACTTTCGCGTTGAGAGAGAAGTAGCGATTGGTACCCTGACCTGCGGACGCATCGACCCCGCCAACATCAGACCATTTGCCGAAGTCTTCAGCTGCGTCACTGTCTTCGATCGGGGTAAAAAAGAGCTCTGTTGCCAGTTCTTGAATGTGCGTGACGATGGCGTCCATGGCGGCATCTTCGCCAGCCACCTCAACCGTGATCGCACCATCAGTCATCAATTCCGTGACCGCCTCCTCAATGTCGCCGCCGACACCGACGCCATAGACCGACACGCTCGCGGATACGCCACGATCCAGCGAGTCACTGGCTTTGTCCCAATCAATGAGGATATCTGCGGCATAGGACGCGCGCACGCCGGAATAGGTCATGTCAAAGACCACAGACAGATCCGGCGTATCCGCTTGCAAGGCGGCGAATAGGATTGCTGCTTGGTCGCGGTCAAGCTGGATCGAGATGGCGACGCGCCCATTCTCCAGCACCGGCGCGGGGCCGCTTGAGAACGCCGTGCGAGCATCCGCGACACTTGCCGATATAACGCCATAGGTGCCGTCATCGAACACGACTGGACCAGCCAATACCGCGTCTGGATGCACCAATTCGGTCAGCGCCGCCGCCGCACGTGCAATGCGGGCGCGCGGTGTCGCATATTCCACGAACATGGTCAGAAGCGCGCCGCCATCGGCTTGACCAATCGATGATTGCTCATCGCCGGCCGCAGCGGGTGCATTATAATAGGTCAGCGAAAACAGGGGCCGTCCGCTTGGATCACGCGCGATCCGGGCATCCTCAGGCAGGTAGCGAAAGAGGTTTGGATCATGGCTGTCCGGCAAACACCACAACCCGCCAGCCCGCACCGGTTGATCGACAATGATCTGCGCCGAGACAAGGCCCGAGGCGGCCAGTCCTGCAAGGGTCGCGGCCCAAATGGTTTTGATCCAATTCCCCCACCCGAACCACATCATGGTGTGCCGCCCTCCGCGGCATCGCGGCGCTCGCCCACATAGATAAAGCCACTCTCGACAAAGTTCGATGGTTCTTTGAATTCTGAGTTTCGAAGATAGTAGATTTTTTTATATCCAACCGGCCGCCCTGGATCATGAAAAACCGTAGCTGAACGCAAGCTCTCGCCTTCACCACCCCGCAAGGCCCAGATCGTCTCTGAGAACAACTTATCAAATCTGAAAGACATCAGCTCGACGGAAACAGACCGCACATCTTCGTCTTCGAAGATCACCGGATCGAACTGTAATTCGAGCGGCGTGGCCGCCAAAGGCGGTGCCAGGCGCGGTGCCCCGCTCACTTCGGTGAACCATTCCCCTTCGCCGGGCTGGATGACAGGATCCGATCTGCCCTGGAAATACCACTTCACCTGATAGCGATACTCGCCCCAGTTTTCCGATCTTGAGCCGAGCCGATTGAGCGTAATCGGCGGCATCGACAAAGTCTTGTTGGTAAGCACATCACTAGCGCTCAGCCTGCGTGTGACGGGGACCACAGCGTCGCCTTCACCGTGCCTAAGATCGACCACGACGCTATCAAGCACAGTCTTGAACGCGGAGACAAATCCGCCATCGATTGAAAACTGAACTGGCCGGGTCGCGAGGGCGCCGCTATTCAGATCCACCACCTGAAAGATACGCTCATCATTGCCTAAGATTTCCCGCAAACCGCCAATATTTCCGGTCGTTTTATAAGGCACCCGAACCAGTTGCGTTCGGTTCAAATCCATCCGAAACGTATTGATGCGAATGTCCTGACGGCGTTTCAGAACCAATTGATCGTCGGGCACATAGTCGGTATTCTCCCGATAACCAACGGAACCCGAGCTAAAAAACGGCGCGCCAAAGAAGGATCCACTGACGGTGCCGCCCGCGACGCGGCCCTTAATCTGGTCTTCGTTAAACGCAATTTCTTGTTCAACCGGTCGCGACCATCCCGCTTCCGTGTCGAACATCACCTCGACGAGTTTCTCGGTGACCAGCTCCACCAGACGTTCTTGTTTGCTTGTGTTGATGCCAAGCGCTGACCCGGCATCGGTCGTCTTGATCCGCAGGGTCTGGTCTTGGATCAGTTCATCAATCACATCCCGCACTTGATCGCGCTTGAAATCTGACGCCCCAGCCTCGAATGCACCTTGCTGATTTCGCAGCCGACTGAAATGCGTGTAGATGGTCTCCATCTCCGCTTCGACAATCGCATTAAATGGCTCAATTTGCGCCAGATAAGCGGCATCGATTTCAAATGCGACATCTGTCGTTGATCCAATCTGGAACGAGGACCAAAGCAGCGCCGCCGCGTCTTGATCTAGATGCGCCGCGACAACTGCGCGGCCGCCAGGCGCCAGCGGTGCGGACCCACTGGTCAACACTTGTCCACCCGGCTGATTCAGGGTCGCAGAAATCACGCGAAAGGATGCGGGTCGCTGCAGGCCTTCTTCCAGATCGGCTTCTGGGTCAGAGAAGGCAACCGGCCCGGCGATGCGGGCGCCTGCCCGGCGTTTCTGCAATTCCCGTTCGACATCGGCAAGCTCTGTTTCGCTGAGCGTGAATTCGATAACGGCGTTAAGCAGACCGCCGCCGCCCTCTTCGCCGCCGACATAAAGAATAAAAGACAGCAAAGGTTCGCCATCTTCGCCTCGCGCCAGCCGGGGATAAGGTGGCAAATAGCGATAGACCCGGGAGTCATCGACATCCTGATAGAGCGTGACCCCAAAGATTTCCTCGCGGCCCTCAAACAAACGCACATCTGCATTCGTTGGACGCACCCAGACAAGTGCAATGATCAAAACAAGTAAGAGACGCCGCATCACCACACCCCTCCCACCTCAATCGGCCCCAACGACTCGCCGGCCTCAAACATGCCGCTGATATCGACCGGTCGCGCCCATTGCGCTCGCTCGACCCATGCTGATTGAAAACTGCGTGCGTGCACGGGGTATGCAATGACGCGATATCGATAGGGCCGGTCGAGCCTGACCGCATAATCGAACTTCGCCTCCTGCAGCGATATATCCGCCTCCTCGAGCGGAAACTCGATTTCGGTGCGCACGACGCGACCCGCGACGCCCTGCGCTTCGACTTGCACGATCTTCGCATCAAACACCCAGTCGTCCGGTTGCACGACAAAGTCTGAACAAATGAACGATAGAATCGGGTATCCTGGCGGCGCTCGGCTGTTCAGATCGATGATTTTGAGGAAATCCGCGTGCGCGTTTGGATCGACCTCAAAGCGAAACGCATCCGCTCCGATCAGCTCCGACGCGTCCAGCCAGACCGGGTCATCAGGCGCTGATGTCGCGTCTGCTTGATTGAGATCTGATCCCGTCTGAGGGTCAGCGACAATACCGTAAACGCGGTAGGCATAGCTGACGCTTATCAAGCCACCGTCCGCTTCGAATGCGCTGCGGACGATTTGGCCGTCCTCAGGTGAGAGCGCATAGGTCAAGCGCCGGGTTCGCCAATGTGAATTGCCCTCGGCGTCAGCCGCAATATCCGGATCGGAAGGCACCGACGCGGTTTCAGCATCGGAGAGGGTCACCTCTTGGTCTCCGACGATCGGCGTGTAGATGATTTCGATCGGTGTCGAGGCGATCGGTAAGGCTTGGAGCCGAATGTCCGCAACGCCGAGATGGCGCGATAGCGCAGATTTTATCTCGGCAAGTTCCTCTGGCGCGCGGGCGCCGCGTACAAGGTCGACGGAAAACGTCCAAGACACGTCCTTCTCGCCCGCGTCACCGCGAAGCTGCGACCCATAATAATAGGTCAAACGTAGTTCTATTTTAGGGCTCCCATCCGGCCGCTCAGCGATCTCGACCGGTCGCGGGGCAATATAAAACAGATCATCGCGCATATGGTCTGGCGCAATCAGGGCGCGATCAACTTCGAAGACAGCGTCCAATTGCGGCAGGGCGGCTGCCGGCAAAAGCGTTGAGACCAGCGCGCAGACGCCGCCAAAGATCAATGCTCTAAAGTCGGCACGCATCTTCATTCTCCGTAAATTGCGCCATTTCGAACCGAATGGTTTGATCGCTGCTCTCAATCCAAGTGGTGCATTCCAGACGGTCCGTGCCGGTATCGTCGCGATATCTCAAATAGGCTTTGAAGGCATAAATCGGGGTCGCATCGCCGAACGCCAATCCGTCTTTCAGGTAAAACTCGCCAGTTTCCCCAGCGCGCTCTGAGGGATCGTCGGTGAGATAAATGGGCTCGCCATAGCGCAATCGCTCGCCTTCGGCTGTGAGGTGACGAGACCGATAGTGAACTTCGACCTCGTCCAATTGCACAGCGCGGCGCAGGGCGGGTGTCAGTCGAAAAAAGGCCTTGTTTCGCACCGCCGATGAAAGCCCACCCAGCCCGAACACTCCTTCCAGACACGCTTGGCAACGGGTGTCTAAATCGAAATCCAACCAAATCCGCGCAGCCGATTGCCAGATTTTTTCCGGGAAATTGGCGTCCGCCGCGAAGGTCAACCGTCCGCCCGGCGCGATCGTCGCATCGGCCACCGACCAGGAGAGAATTTCAGAACGATCGGGATAGACCATCAGCGCGCGAACGCGTTGCGGTAGCGCCGCGAAAGGTGACGCATTGGTCCAAGCTTTATTGACAATTTTCTCGCTGCCAAAAGTTTCGGGCAGGCGCGCATCGAGCAGCACGGGGAGCTGCAAATCACCGGCTATTTTTGGTGAGGACAGCGACAAAGATCCGCCAAAGGATTGCCGCGAGTCGCCCGCCATCGCCTCAATCATGCTTTCAGCGCGGGGTTCGGTTGTGTTGAAGGACAGCGTAACTGGTGCTGACACACTTTGCTGCGGGACACTTGCAGTTACATTCCCAGCATCGGTGCCCAACACCCCAGACAAAGCGGCGTTCAAGTTGACGCGTGGAGCGCCTGAGAAAGGCAACGGGCGAAACGCCATTATTGCTGGGAGATCCCGGTCGGCAACAACCGCCTTTGCGAGTTTCTCAAATGCCTCTACGTCGGCGGCATCGAACTCAGCCGATAGAGTCAGCTGAAACCGAACCGCGCCGCCATCTGTGTCCGCGCTGGGGCGATAGAATTGCGATCCGCCTAAGCGCTTATCGGTTTTGTCCCACGCAAAATAATAGGCTTTTGGCGCATAATAATAGGTTCCGGGTTGGCGGCGGTCGCGCCAGATCGACGTGTAAAATGGCGCATATCGATCATCCGGACCCGCCCCTGCGACCAGGCCCGCGACATCGACTTCGATCGCATCCGCCTGCCCCGCTGGCACCGTGGTCGATACAGGCGGGGCGTCACCGAAATAAGGACGCAGACCGCCCGAACTTGGCGCAACCGCCGCGGACAGCTGATCAAATCGCCGGCGATCTTCAGCATTGAACAAGCCAAACTTTGACTCGATCATGTTTTTTGAGATCGTGTTGAAAAGGCCCACCCCGTTGTCTTGCGCATCTTTGCGCCAGCTTTTGATTCTCCCCAGGGAATCATAGCTGGTGGCGGCGCCGACAAAGTCTTCATCGGTCATGTGGCTGTAGCTGGTATAGTTAGATGGTGTGCTGGATGAATTGGTTCTTTGGAAATCGGCGATCAGCTCGCATTGGCGCGTTCGACGATAATAGATGAAATGCTGACACTGCGGTTCCAAGACGCACGCCTCACCACAATCAAACACACGTGTGACCCGCCCCGAGTTTAGCGGGACGGTTTTGATCCTTTTGCTGCTCTGCGATGTCAGGAGGTTGCCCATAACGACCAGTCCGATAGAGCGCATTTGCATCATCGTTGGCGCTGCAGTCCCGGGCATCCGATAACTGGAATAGCCATTCGACGCTTCCATCCAAGCCTTGTCATAACGTTGCGTCGGCTGCGATAAAACCAGTCCGCAATAGCCGCCATTGCGATTGCGTTTGGCGGAGTTTGCCTCTTCAATCACGAAAGTTCGGCAGCGATCAGTCGCGGTGCACGCCGCGCGGCACGTCTCAAAAGTCGGCTTTCCGCGCGTATCAATCTCGATATCGATATAACCCCGTTGATTGGTCAATCGGATGCCCGGCATGCGCTGAAGCGCAGGATTTGGTGCCGGCGCGCTCGCGGCTTGGATGGCGGCCGAGGTCCGCCCATCCGAGACCGGGGTCAAACGCGCCCGAACCAGCCCCGCCGCGCCGTCTGATGATGTCGCGATAGCGTCACCAGCCGATGGGGCAGACGGGGGCGTCCGGCGCCAATCATGTGCAAAGCGAAACCCAAATGGAAGCTCGCTCGAGTCGATTAATAGAAAGGCGCTAGAGACCGCCGCGGCGCCACTCAGCGTGATGGTCAGACGCGCCTTTCCATCCGTGACGACGGCTTTGTCAGACGTCAAAGCCCGGATCGTTTCGCCGTCGCGATCGACCGCGCTGGCCATGAGCTGCTGACCCTCGAAATCAGACGCGCGAATGTCGAGCACGACCGAATTTTCGGTTGCGGCGCTGACAATCACCGACTCGATCTCTGCCGACCCGCGGATTTGATCTTCGACAATCGCGCCAAAAATCGACCCGAGCCCACCGAGCTCCGATTTCGCCGTAGAGGGCAAAATTTCGACCATAGGAACGGGCGTCAACCTGTCGCCAGGCTGCGCGGCACCTGCATGACCTGCATACAAAAAACTAAGTATAAAAATCCAGAACGCCAGCCGAAACCAGCGCAAACCCGCCCATTGAAACACCACTTTCGTACCTTTCCTTTATTCTCTTTGAATAAAGATACGTGTGTGTCCCCAAGACGACTTTGGACCAAGAATATAGGGTTTGGCAATAAGAAATTTTACACTGTATTAGGCTTTTTGCGGAAACAGATTTGCTTTGGTACCTAGGCGGCGATTTGTACGCGTTGCGGGAGTAAGGCGTTGATCATTGCCATATTTTGAGGGGCGATTTTATCGTTGAAGTCATACTCAGAGCAGATGTGCCGGCGTGCGGCTGTTCCGAGTTTCTTTTGTAACTTGCGGTTTTTCAGAACTTCAATCGCCTGGTCAGCGAGCGCCTCCGGATCGAAAAAGTCGGTCAAGAGTCCGGTTTTTTCCGGTTCGATGAGCTCACGGACTGGGGCCACATCAGAGGCCAATACGGGAGCACCCATGCTCATGGCTTCCATCACCGACCAAGACGGCACAAACGGCACCGTCAGATAGATATGGCAGCGTGAAAGCTGCATCACGGCGAGGAATACCTGATATGGGACTTGCCCGAGGAAGTGCACGCGGCTCCAATCAATGCGGGCGCCGACTTCCTGCTCAAGCAGGCCTCGATAAGACTGTCCGGCGGGCGGGCGTCGACCATATGAGACTTGATTGCCCCCAATGATCAAAACCCGAGCATTCGGCCGCGCATCTAATATCTTCGGCAGCGCGCGCATGAAGATATGAAACCCGCGAACAGGCTCCATATTTCGCGCCATATAGGTAAAGATCTCATCGTCGCGCGTCACCGGCGCAGTGAGACGTCCGAGATAGGCTTTGGCCTTGTCATTGGGGACACAAATATCTGTTCGGATCCCCTCGTGCAGCACATTGATTTTATCGTGAAAGCTGTTCGGATACCCATTTTTTTGCCACTCAGTCGCCGTTTGCCCGAGATCACAGGCCTCATAACTGAGATGGTTGATCGCGTTGCGGGCATTCATGATGTACGGCATGACGTCTGAGATCGGGAACTCCGGATCGAAGCCGACGGCGCCGCCTTTCGCCGTATAAAAATACTCGAAATAGGACAGGACGGGGATATCCGGCCAAACCTCTTTCAGGAACAGCATTTCGCCCCAGCCGGTATGTCCAATAATGATATCTGGTCTGAAGCCTTGTTGGTTTAAACGATGACAGATCTCCGCGACTTTCGCGCCGTTCGCACAAGCCTTTTCAAACTCCGCTGAATAGGGATAGGCATCTTTGCGTGGAACGTGGTCGGGTGTGTATTCGACGACCGAATAGCCCACGGGTTTGGGCAAGCCCGTCTTCTGCGTCAGGAACACAATTTGATGCTCTTTGGCGCGGACCAAGCGCTCCAAAATATGCTTATATTGGGCGATAAAATTCTGATGAATAAACAATATTTTCATAGCGTTAGCGCCATTTTCTGATTAAGCTTAATGGAATTGAGTCGCCGCCAGAATTGCATCAGAGACCCCGACCAGACATGACCACGCCAACCTCGAACCCTGCCGATATTCGATCTATGAGTTTTGCCCATTCGCGCCAATTGGTGGATTGGATGCGGTTGGAAAATGTCAGCTTCGCGTTCACCTCGTATCAGACCGGGCGACTGTTTTTTGTTGGTGCGGATGAGCAAGGGCGCTTGTCGATGGTGCAGCGGCAATTCACCCGCGCAATGGGCCTGTTTACCGACGATCAAACTCTGTATTTGGCGGATCTCTTCCAGCTCTGGCGGTTCGACAATATTTTGGCCGAAGGCGAGCGGTATCAAAACACATTCGATCGCCTTTACGTGCCGCGCGTCGGCTACACGACGGGTGATCTCGATATTCACGACATCGCGCTGGATGCACAAGGCACGCCGATTTTTGTGAATTCGCTTTATTCGTGTCTCGCGACCTATAGCGAAACCGCGAACTTCAAGCCGATTTGGAAACCGAACTTCATCTCTAAACTGGCCGCCGAAGATCGCTGCCACTTGAACGGGCTGGCGATGAAGGACGGTCAGCCGGCTTATGTCACCGCGGTTGCAAAATCGGATTCCGTCGAAGGTTGGCGGCATCATCGCCAGGATGGCGGCGTCATTGTTGACGTTGAATCGAATAACATCATCGCCGACGGCTTGTCGATGCCGCATTCGCCGCGCTGGCATGATGGTAAGCTTTGGGTCCTGAACTCCGGGACTGGATGGCTCGGAACGGTGGATCTCAAATCCGGCGCGTTTTCGCCGGTCACCTTTTGCCCAGGCTTTTTGCGCGGTCTCGACTTTTACAAACACTATGCGATTGTCGGGGTTAGCTTGCCCCGAAAGCTCGGATTTGTGGGTCTCGATCTCGATGAAAATCTGCGCCAGAAAAATGCCGAACCGCGTTGTTCGATCCTGATCATCGACACCCAATCCGGAGATATCCTTCATTGGCTGAATTTTGAGAGCCACATCACCGAGCTCTACGATACCAGTTTCCTGCCCGGCACCGCGCGGCCGATGCATCTTGGCTTTCAAACCAATGAAATTCGGCAGTTGATCAAATTCGAGGGCGGGCTGAGTTGATGTCCGGCCCGACATATTAAAACTTGCTTTTAATGCCGAGTTTGATCGCGTGCGCCTGATCCTGCTTTGAGACCGTGTTCTGATAATCGAAGAAGCCTTGCAGCGACCCGCTCAATTGCGCCGAGAAACCAGTTTGGAAGCGGCCCCGATGCCGTCCAGGCTTCGTCGCCGTAATCGTGAAGGCATCGCCGCCAAATTGGAAATTGGTCATGAATTCCGGTGTCAGATCGCCGATCAGCTGATCATAAGCCAATTCCGCATGCGGAACTAAAATTATGTCGCCAAGGGTAATCTGCGTGTGCGCCCGCGCGCCGAGGATGACCTCACCTAGATCGTCGACCGAAGCCGTTGCTTCGAGGTTTGCCGCGCCCGCACCGCGCTCGGATATGCCCAGCCGGTTGGTGGACACCACGGCGGCGCTTGCGAATGGCCGGATATGGACCCGACCAGCCTCAAAACGGTAGCCGGCTTCAATCTTGGCGAAGCCACTCTGACCATCATAATGATCTTCAGCACGGTCGAAGAGCGTCCCGACTGAAATCGCGCGGACCGTGTTCACTTTCGACAGCATGTAACCAAGGCTCGCCGTGACATCGTAGGCCGCCGTTTCATATTGGGCGAAGCCAACGAGTGCCCCTGAGCGCACTTCTGACTGGCTCGCAGCTGAGGCGTAGACTTTGTTTTTGCTCCCAATATAGCCGAGGCTCGCACCGAGCGTCAGATTGTCGGAAACATCGATTCCGCCACCGAACATCAGGCCGTGATTTCTGACCGCCATATCATTTCCGGTGCTGCTGCCATCTATTTCGACATCGCGCCCAAAGGTCTGCGCGAACACAAATCGGTCATTGTCGCGCCCGGTCTGCGCCTGACGATGGGCATCCAGGGCATCCGTTACGGTGTCGCCAACATAAAGCGCGGTCGATGCGAGCGCGATTTGCGTGCCAGCATGGATTTCACCGGTCAGAGTTTCCATACCCGCTTGAACTTGGTCGACCGTCAGCGGAGCGAAGGCGCGCAGCAAGGCTTGCACCTCCGCATCATCCCGCGGGGCGCTGTCGAGGCCGATAGCCACTTGTCCCAAATCTGTGTCGCTGATGAGATCGCTGAACCTGATCTGCTCATCCATGATGAAAGACAGGATGACATCATTCCCATCCCCGCCATTTAGCGCCACCACCGGGTCCAAGAACGCGAGATTGTCGACGATCGTATCGAACCCACCCCCGAGCACGGCATCTGCGCCATCATTGTCAATGATGATAAAGGTTAGGTCGTCATCTGAGGCAGCGGCGGCGAAATCTTCCAATTGGAGCGTGCCGCCGGCAATCGTCACCGACCCTGCGACGTCGAGCTGATCTGCCGCTGCGTCGCTGACCTGAATAAGCAGAGTGGACCCCGCTTCAAGACTGAGATTCCCGCCAATCGCGAGGGTTCCAAGACTGGCATCACCGGGCTCTAGGATCGCCGCGTTTCCGGCGACAAGATTGCCGCTCACACTGCTTAGTCCGATCAAGTCACCACCCGTATAATTCAGATTACCGAGCAGAGCCCCGTCAATGCGCACCTCGCCATCGATCTGGTTGAACGTGCCAACGTCCAGCGACTGCCCATCGGTAATGTCGATGGTACCGCGATTGTTGAACACGCTCGTTCCGGTCAATGAGCCACCGCTCAGGTTTAAGCGCGCGCCCTCTGAATTGGTGAAGTCACCGGTCTGCGAGATCATGCCGGACGCGATTTCGATCACGCCGCTATTTTGGTTTGTGACATCTCCTGCGAGATCGATATTGCCCGCCAGAAATGAAATCTGGCCATCATTGGTGATCCCACTCGATCCCTGCGCGCCGAAATCAGCGCTACCCGATGCGGCGGAAAAGGTGATGTGCCCGGTCGAGAGATTATTGATGTCGCCCGTATCGCTCAGCGTCCCCCCCGCTGAGACCGAAATCAGACCAGCATTGTTCAGCGTGTTTTGCGTTCCGATTAAGCTGGCGCCGTCGGCGAGCACAATCGTGCCCGTTTCCAAATTATCGATTGTGCCCGCCGCGAGCGTCGCGCTCGTGCCAATGTCGGTCCGTCCGTCATTGGTCAGCGCCGCCAAAGTCTCATCACCGGACACTGTCAAAGTGCCTGGCGCGTCAATTGTCATGCTGGCGGATGCGGCGAAGGCACCGCCATCCGTGCTCAGGGTTCCAGAGGTGACACCGATGGTCTCGGACGCCAACGCGCCATCGCCGCTCAAAATCAACTGCCCGCCGACCACTGTGGTCGCGCCGGTAAAGGTGTTGGCGCGCGTCAGTTGAACCGTACCCGATCCGAACTTATCGATCCCGGCACTGCCAGAGATCACGGTATCGATCACCGTATTGGTATCGGCGTCGGCGTTCAAAAAGCTCGCCGCTGTGTTTAGCGCACTGTCGCCCACGGCGACCAATTCTGCGCCGGTGAATTGGTAACCATCGGTGACGAATTGAAAGCCTTCAAAGTCTTGAGCGGCGTCGACCGTCACCGTTCCCGGCGCGCCCGTGAAGACGGCGACATCGCCCGCAAAGGGTGTATTGATCAAACCATCAAGTGTTGTGAAATTCGAACTTACCGCGTTGAGCGCGCCGCTGCCACCATCGACCAACCGGTTGGCGACCAAATTCGCGCCATCGAAGAATTGGACATTTTGGCCACTGGCTTGCACCAAGATGTTCAGCGCCGATCCACCCGACGGATCCGTTGCGGTGCCTTGGAAAACAGACCCAACAACACCGTTATTGTTCAAAGTGGTGAAGCCGCCCGTTGTCGTCCCGTCGACATCAAACAGCGTATAAAAGCCTGAAACCGCCGCGCCGCCCATGCCATCGCTGACCTCGAGCACGCCGTTTAGGGTTGCATTGCCGCTGACTTGCACCACGTCGCTGCCCGCCCCGCCGACTTCGAAGACGCTTGTCGCTCCCGAATCCAGCGTCAGGTCGCCATCAATTGAGAGCGTGCCTGGACTTGTGCCCGGCGAGAGGCGCCCACCGCTCGCCACATTGACCGCCCCGGTGATCGTCCCGATACCGCCCAGCGTGCC
>JBCCXW010000061.1:0-20004 GCA_039191105.1 Pseudomonadota bacterium | reverse complement strand
GGTCTCGGCTTTAGCTTTGTCGATCTCAAGGCCGCCATGGCCAAATGCATAACCTCGCCCAAGCGCGATACAGGCACCCGGGTCTGTGACCGTGCCGTCATCGTCGCTGCATTGCGCCCGATATTGATCGTAAAACACGGCGCCGCGCGAACAGCCGACCGAATCCTCCAATCGGCAGGCCTCATTATAGTATTCGAGGGACGGACTGAATTCACCGGCGGCGTGATCCTAGACACCCGCCTCCAAAGTATCGCCCGCACGCACGCAGGCCGTGGCGGAGCCGTATCGGCAAGACTGCGTATAGACGATCAAAGCCAGGCGATAATTCCCGTTCGCGTAAGCATTATCTCCGCTTTCGATAAAGACGTCGCGGGGACTGGAGTCTGTTTGTGCGAAGACGGGTGTCGTCAGTGTGAAGAGCGCCACCGACAAAGCACCATAGAGGCGCGTCAGCTTGGCCAGCACAACGAGCGCTTTAGTCATCTTCAACCAAGTGCATGTCGTTGCAGACCGAGTCATGCCCCGCATCGCATAGAGATACAAAAAGGTCCTTCTCAAGCGATTTGTTCTGCGGAACGAGTTTGCCGTTCAGCAAAGCATAGGCAAGCGCGTGGCAGCTTGGTTGGTGCAAGGCGCGGCACCCCGTCTCATAGTAAAAAACCGCGCGCGCGCCATAGCGCTCCACTTGCGGCGATTTCGCCAGATGGTTTCCCATATCGAGACAGATATTTGGATCGCCTTTTTTGCAGCCAAGATCCCATGCGGAAAACGCCTCCCGCGTCCCTTTTCCATTTACGAGGCCGTCGTTGTACAGCACACCCAAACTGGTACAGGCGATGGCGAAATTGAGGTCGCATGCTTTTTTCAACCCTTGCTCTGCGCGCAAACCGTCCGGGGATCCGTCGACGCCCTTTCCAAAAAAAAGACCGATCTGAAAGCATCCAACGGCATAGTCGCGATCACAAAGACGTTCGAACATTTTGACTGCCAAGTCCGTGTCTTTAGACAGTCCAAAGCCCCCGGCGAGGTATCCCATTCCAAGCATAAAGCACGCATCATCTTTCGCGGGATGATCCACGGTTCTGCAATTGGTGTTAAGATTGGAAACGTGCTGCGCGCCCCGCGAACAGGCAGCTTCTTGTTTATTTAAGCAGGCGTATACGTAGTAAAGGAAATCCGGTTTGAAGACGTTTTCAGTGTCGTTAAAGGCGTAGGATGACAGCAGGTCTCCTGCACGCATGCAGGCTCGGCCATGGTTTGCTTCGCAAGCGATATCGTAATAATACATCGCGGTGCGATAGTCTTTGTTATCATAGGCCGCATCGGCATTAGCGACGATCGCATCCATCTGAGCGTTCGCCGTTTGCGCGGATGCCGCACTCAGTCCGGTCACCGACAGGACCATGAGAAGCCCCAAGAGCGACATCACGGTCTTCATATTTATCACGCATCCTAAACGCCAGTCAGATCGCTCGATCACGGTTCCAGTATGCCCAAGTCTTTACAAAGTTGCGCCTCGCCCTCGTCACACAGAGGCGCGGCAATCGCTCTTGCGCGGGCGATGTCCTGTTCGCCCAGAGTGCCCTCGAATAAGGCATAAGCGAGCGCCCGGCAGCTCGCGATGTTTCCACCGCCACAGCCGAGCTGATAATAGTAGATCGCTGTTTCGGCGTAGCCTTCTTGATCAGTCGATAGCGCGGTTGCGTCTCCCATCATCAGGCAGGTTTCGGAATCGCCGCGTGTACAAGCCAGATGATACATGTCTATGGCGGCGTCAAAATCGGGCGACCCCAGAACCCCGTCTTGATATAGTAACCCGAGTTCGGCGCAGCCGATTCCGAGATTTAGGTCACACGCTTTCCGGAGATACTGTTCCGCTTGGGAGAAATCAGGTGCGCCTTCTTGACCCGTATAATGAAACAACCCGAGACGATAACACCCGTCTGGGACGTCAGCGTTGCAAGCGGAGGTGAAAGCCGTTCGCGCCGCTGCAGGATTAATCGTTCCAGTACCAAAGCCCTGCAGATGTCCCATTCCTGAAACCACGCAAATATCGTTTTCCCCGCCTTTGCAACGAAGGTCCAAAAAGGCGTAGAGTTCTTGATTGCGCTTGCAGCTTTCTATCAGACCGAGTTCGCACCCGAGATCGTAGAAAAACGCGTCATTTTCGTAAAGACCAATATCATCAACAAAAAGCTGATCTCGAAGGAGATCGCCCGCTTTCATGCAGGCCGTGGGAGAGTTTAAGTCACACGCAGAATTGTAAACTTGCATGGCCCAGTTGTATCGACCGTCTTCGACGGCACCATCACCGGACTCCTCCCATGACGACGCCATGACGTGAGGTTCTTGTGCTGCGATAGGGCTGAAGCCGACAATCAATATAGCCAGTCCCGCGAGAAATACTCTACCAACCCAAGTCATCATTTCTCCGATTTTGAAGCCAACACGCACTATAACAACCTTTCGAACAGACCTCAGCAAGTATTTTATCAAAGAGTATTGCGCGCCTTAGCCAGCGAGGGCTTAGCCATCAAAAAAGCGCGGCACTGAATATGCCGCGCTCTTCTAAAGTTTTGACATATAAGGCTTTACTTCCGCCAGACGGCCGCCATGGCTGGATCTTCTTCTTCGCCTGTATACTTGCGTGTTTCGGCGCGGCCGACGACCATATGATGAACCTCATCCGGTCCATCGGCGAGACGCAGGGTGCGCTGATTGGCATAGAGGCGCGCCAGCGGCGTCCACTGAGAGACACCGGCAGCGCCGTGCATTTGGATCGCTTCGTCAATGATCCGGCAGACTTTTTCTGGCACCATCGCTTTGACCATAGAGATCCAGACGCGGGCTTCTTTATTGCCGAGCACGTCCATCGCTTTGGCGGCTTTTAGAACCATCATGCGCATCGATTCAATATCGATCCGGGCGCGTGAGACTTTCTCAATGTTGCCGCCGAGCTTGATCAGGTCGCGGCCAAAGGCCTGACGGGTCATGCCGCGGACAACCATCATATCGAGGGCGCGCTCTGCAGCCCCGATAGAGCGCATGCAGTGGTGGATGCGACCAGGCCCGAGACGGAGCTGAGAAATCTCAAACCCGCGTCCTTCACCGAGCAGCATATTCTCTTTCGGCACCCGGACATTGTCGAAGACGATGTGCATGTGGCCATGCGGCGCGTCATAGTCGCCAAACACTTGCATCCCGTCCAAAATCTTTACGCCAGGTGTGTCGGTGGGCACCAGGATTTGAGACTGCTGTTTGTGCGGCTCGGCATCTGGGTTGGTTTTGACCATCGTGATCATGATCTTACAGCGCGGGTCACCGGCCCCTGAAATGTAGAATTTCTCGCCATTGATCACCCACTCGTCGCCTTCGAGGACGGCGCGTGTGGAAATGTTCTTGGCGTCTGACGAGGGCAATGCTGGTTCGGTCATGGCGAACGCAGAGCGAATTTTGCCTTCAAGCAGCGGCTTCAGCCATTCCTCTTTTTGCGCTGGCGTGCCAACGCGCTCGAGCACTTCCATATTGCCCGTATCTGGGGCGGAGCAATTCATCGATTCCGAGGCGAGGGAGTTTTTGCCGAGCTCCGCAGCGATGTAAGCATAGTCAAGGTTTTTAAGGCCTTCGCCTGTCTCAGCATCCGGCAAGAAGAAGTTCCACAGGCCTTGTTTCTTGGCTTCGTCTTTCGCTTCTTCCAGCGCTTCCAACTGCCCGGGGGCGTAAGACCAGATGTCTTTCTTGTCCTTACCGAGCTCATGGAACTTGATTGACATCGGATCGACGACATCCGCGATGAATTTCTTCACATGATCATAAAGCGGCCGCGCTTCGTCGGACATCCGCAAATCAAATAAGTCGTCGTTCAGCTCACCGGCGCCGGTATCGGTATAGGGCATTGGGCTCTTCCTTGTTTCTCATTTCGTCATCTAACCTGTCCACAGGGTATGACGCGCGCGTAAACTTGTAAAATGGTATCGCGGGGTAAGGTGCCCTCAACTGAGACGAACCGTCACTCCGGAAACATCCTAGGGTGGTTTGCGCTCGACCGGGACTCAGCTCACGAGAGCGCCGATGAGTGTTTTTGTGGCCGCCGTGATCTTAATCACCACGCTGGTGACGTCTTTCATTTCTGGCATTTTCGGGATGGCGGGTGGCATCATTCTCATGGCTGTGCTCGTGGCCGTCGTCAGCGTCGCGATGGCGATGATTATCCACGGGGGCATACAAATGTTCGCAAACGGCTATCGCGCGTTTTTGCTCAAAGATGCGATCGATTGGCGGGTCTTCGGATTCTATTGCATCGGCGCAACGGCCGGGATTGCCGCGTTGTTCTTTGTCCGCTGGACCCCGGACAAACGGACACTTTACCTCCTGCTCGGATTGACCCCGATGTTGATCTGGTTGCCGCGCGAGCGGCTCTTGCTGGACATCAAAAAGCCCCGGCACGCCATCGTCGCCGGCTTTGGTGTCCAAGGTCTCAACACGCTGGCCGGCGTGGCTGGACCACTGCTTGATCTGTTCTTTGTGCGCGCCGAGATGACGCGCCAAGAAATTGTCGCCACCAAGTCCGTCACCCAGGCGCTTAGTCATTTTGTCAAAATGGCGTTTTGGAGCGTTCCGGTCGTCAGTGCAGCGGGTTGGAGTGCCCTTCCTCCCTGGTGGTTGTTTGCAGCAGCCATTCCCCTCTCCATGTTTGGAACGCGGCTCGGCAAGCGCGTTCTTGAGCGGATGAATGATGTCGGCTTCCGCAAATGGATGAAAGGCTTGGTGACGGCGATTGGTGCGGTGCTCTTGCTGCGCGCCGCCGGCCTTTATTAGTCCGGCAAGGAGGCGGCGATCGTGGCCAGTGTTTCCTGGCGCAATAGACGCTTATTCCCGGTGAGCGAGGCGCCGCTTAACGGCTTGATCGCCTCCGCTTGTGCTTTCGCGGTTGCCATCAAATCGCCTGCCTCGACCACCTGGTCGAGATACCCGGCTTTGATCGCTGTTTCTGGGTCGAACAATTCGCCGAACACCATGGACCGCGTTTTGTAATCGTCGGCAATGCGCGCTTTGACGAGTTCTGAGGCGAAGGTCGGCAAGAGCATATTGATCTGGGTTTCATTCGCGCCGATTTTGTATGCCCCGGCAGTGCCGATCCGCATATCGCAGGACAGCAAGATAAAACAGCCCATGGCGACCCCGTGCCCGGTGCAGGCAGCAATCACCGGCATTGGAAAACTGTAAAGGCGATGGGCGAGCCCGCCGCCGCCATCGACCAAGGCTTTGACCTCATCGCCGGGCAGGCTCATCATCAGTTTTAAATCAAAACCACCCGAAAACCGCCCTTCGCGCCCGGCGATAATGACAACTTTGGCGTCTTTTTCCGCTTGATCAAGGCACGCATGGAGCGCCTCTAACATAGGCGGATTGATCGCGTTTGCTTTGCCATCATCCATAGTGATGGTGGCGATTTCATCCTGGATTTCCATCGTTGCCGGCGCCGTCATATCGATCCTTCCTGTCGGTTATGGTCCTCGCCTAGGACGCATTTCCTTGCGAGAGGCAAGGGCTCTCTTTGCGTCACCGGGAGCAGCAAGGGATTGTGTCTTTCGGCGCGAGCGTCGATAATTCAGGGCAATGGGAGGCCCGCAAATGTATAAAGTTGAACTCACAGAGTCGTATTTTCCCGCCCAAGGCGGCGAGGCACCTGCGCCGGTCACGATCGGCGATATGCTGCGCCAGTCTGTCTCGAAAGCCGCCGATACGATGGCGCTCAAAGAGCTTGGCTATGATGGCGCGATTGGCCGAACCTGGACGTATGCTGAACTGCTCGCGGATTCTGAGCGCTTGGCGCGCGCTCTGGCAAGCCGTCACGAAGAGGGTTCGCGGATCGCGGTCTATGCGAACAATGTTCCCGAATGGGTGCTTTTAGAACTCGCCTGCGGTCTCGCCGGCGTCATTTTGGTGACGGTCAATCCGGCCTATCAAAAGCGCGAGCTGAAATATGTGCTGGAGCAATCCCGCTCCGAGGCGATTTATTATGTCGCGGATTTTCGCGGCAATCCAATGCAAGAGATCGCGGACTCCGTTTGTGATGAGATCCCAGCGATTAAGCATCGCATCCTGCTCACCGATCATAACGCGCTGTTTGCGGGGGAAGATCAGGGCGCGTTGCGCGCCCCGAAACCCGATGACGCGGTGCAGATCCAATACACGTCCGGCACGACCGGCTTCCCGAAAGGGGCGCTACTGCATCATAATGGCCTGATACGGAACGGCATTGACGCGATGACCCGAGCGGGCGTCAGAGCGGGCGATCTCTTCGTGAACAATATGCCACTCTTTCACACAACAGGCTGCGCCGTCTTAGTGCTGGGCGGCTTCGGGACGCAGAGCACGATGCTGCTGGCGCCGATGTTTGACCCGGCCATGATTGTGAACGTTATCGCGCGCGAAAAAACCCGCTTCATTCTCGGGGTGCCGACCATGTTGGTCGCGATCATCCATGAAGTGCGCCAAACCGGGGCTGATGTCTCATCGGTGGAGTGCATTATGTCTGGGGGCTCGATGGTGCCGCCCCAGCTTTGCCGCGACGCCCTCGAAGTGCTCGGCGCGCCGATCCAGATTGTGTATGGCCAGACCGAAACCTCGCCGGTGCTGACCCAAGCCTGGCACACCGACACAGAAGCGGATCTCACCCAAACCATTGGCCAACCCGTCGCCTATACGGAAATCTCGATCCGCGATCCGCAAACCAATGCGGTGCTCCCGATTGACGCGCAGGGCGAGATCTGCGCGCGCGCTTATAGCGTCATGCTCGGCTATAATGACAACCCGGATGCCACTGCTGCGACCATCGACACAGAGGGCTGGCTGCATACCGGTGATCTTGGGCGGATGGATGCGCGCGGCTATGTGAAAATTACGGGCCGCGTCAAAGAGATGATCATACGCGGCGGCGAGAACCTGTTCCCGGCCGAGATCGAAAACGCCATGCTGGAGCATGAGGCGATTGATGAGGTCGCGGTTGTCGGTGTGCCGGACGAGAAATGGGGCGAGCAAGTCGCTTGCTTCATCCGCAGCGAAAGCGATCATGCGTTCAGCCCGGACGAGCTGAAAACCTTCGTCCGCGAGCGCCTCTCCCCGCAAAAGACCCCAGCCTATTGGATCCAAGTCACCGACTGGCCCCTGACCGGCTCCGGCAAGATCCGCAAGTTCAAACTCGCCGAAGAGTTCGAGGCGGGGGAACACACGCCGATGGGGTGAGGGAAGGTTCGGCGCGATCTGTCGCGGTCGATCCATATGACCCTTTGTCGGGACGGTTGATTTTTTCCAGCAGCATCTAAGGCTCCAGCTTGCTGTAAACGAAGTGCTTGAATATTCGACTACCATCACCGCAGTATCCGGATCGAGTTGCTGCCGAGAAATGGCGGCGCTTTGCGATAAGTTGTCCACTCGGATCCAGCAACGCATCGACATACTGCCGAACCTGGTATTCAGGAAGGTCGTCGCGGTACTTGTGATAAATAAACCCTGGAGGAACGTAGGTTTCTTTAGGGCCGACATAGAAAATCGCTATGCACTGACCATTAGCGACGACAGCATCATCGAATTCGTTTTGAGGTTGATAGCCAGAGCGGTCTTGTTGAGCTTTAAACGCTGCAATCATTTCATCAAAATTAGCGCAAGCGGGATCCCCTACTGCGGATAACGCGTAACGGTACATTCCGTTTGGCAAATCGCGATCCGGGAGAAGTCGTCCATCATGCAGTAGGTCAGGACGCGGTGAATTGTCGTAGTGCTGGAAATCTTCAATCAAGAATTCAACGGCTCCGATGCGCCCCGTTGAAAGATAATGCGCACCCGTCGTATAAGCAGTGACGGTATTAGGTCGCGTGTGGGAGGCTAACTGCTCTTTCGGCACATGTTCAATCAACAAATAGTTATGCGCTCCGCCGAAATGAGGGTGCGGATCCACCGGCCCTGGAACGGTTCGATACCCCCCGGCATCCATGAACACCGTCACCACATCCATCCATTCCGGAATGGGTTGCGAGACCTCTAGCCCGCCGCGCTCTTCGCAGAGGCGATCAGCGCTCGCCCGCATCTCACTTAGAAGCGCACGATATTGAAGGGTTGCGGGCGACACGCAAGCAGACAGCCCGGTGAGTGTGGCAAGTAGAACAGCCCACCTCATCGCTTTTCCTCCGGCTCACTTTCCCCCGCCTTTTCCTTTTCAGGGTGCTTGATCATGATGATTTTCATGGGGGGTCGTTGGTTGCGAATATCCAACCAAGGGCAAGGCGCTTCGTTCGGGCAATCGCATAAGGAGTATTGCGTGAACGGATAGGAATAGCCGTCTGACAATAATCGAACGCTGGTATGGCTGTCGCACGCATATTTGTTGCCACTCGCGCATGCGGCTGGGACCATAAATGCCGCGAGCAGGATTGGAGCGCGCAGCGGTTTCCGCTGTCCCATTAGCCGACGCCTCTCATCCACAAACAGTCTGAAAACTCGCAATGGCGCACGTCACGCGGACGGACACTATCTATCCAACCGAAGCCTCCGCAAACATATGGAACGTGACCTTGACGGTCATTTTCTCGCCAAAACTCCATTGAAGTTGATGACCCCCAAATCGCGACAAGGTCTCCGCAAAATTCATCAGTCTTGACCTCAACATTTCGATAGACACTGACCCCGCCGCCGCCCCAGCGCCGTATTGAAACAATGTCGCTTTTTGCCAGCGCCTCTATCAGCCGCGCTTTTCCATTTTCGACTTTTTGGTCGTAGCTCATATAGCTTTGACACGCCGTCAAACCGATCAAACATAGACCAAGAAATCCGGAAACGCTCACCCGCCCTCGGCGCCCTGCGGTCCTGTCGAGACGTCTCGCGCTATGATCCCAGGATCCAAAACAGCGAAGCGTACGCCACTTCACACCTGCACCTCACTCGTGTCCCCGTTTCACACGAATCCGCAGCCACCCTATCAAAGCACAAATATTCACAAAGTACAGCGCGAGCGAATTCAGCGCCTCTGCACCGGTAGGACGGGCCGATCATTTGAGCGTGTCTTCGACCGGCTGGAAGTCGATCATCTGTTTAGGCTTGTTCGCCCAATCCGTCGTCCGAAATCCTCCCGCTAAAACGCGCCTTGTCGAGGGTAAAATCGCGGAACGCGCATCCGCGTGCAATGGTGTTTGCTCGCGCGGTCCCGTGAGACCGTGCGATTGAGTCGCAGGTTGGGCTGATGCGACGTGTTGTCAGCCTACAAACAAGGTGCTAGGTGCCCGCACAAGTTTCGGGACTAGGGTGTTACGACGCTCTGATTCTTATTGGTTCAGACCCTGGGCCTTGTGCCCTCACAACTTACGGACGACGCCTTGGCCGCAGCATCCGCGACAACTGCCAGTGAAGCCGCTCGGCGCTATGCCGGCGCCCTCTTCGATCTGGCCAAAGACAAAGGTGAACTTGCAACGATTGCAAGCGACTTAAAGCACGTTGAGGCGCTCGCAGGCGACAGTGAAGATCTCACACGATTGCTCGAGAGCCCTGCTTTCGCGCGTGAGGATAAGGTGAAAGCGCTCGTCGCGGTCTCGGAGAAGGCCGGTCTGTCCAAAATGTCGATCGGCTTTATCGGCACGATGGCCCAAAACGGGCGGGCCCGCGACCTGGTCGGCGCGGCCAAGCATTTCGACGAGCTATACGCCAAAGAGCGCGGTGTGAAGCGGGCGATTGCGCGGACCGCTTCCGACATGAACGCAGACCAGCGCGCCCGGCTTGAGCAAGTGCTCGCCAAGGCTGTCGGCAGCGATGTGGAATTAGAGACCGAGGTCGATGCAGGCCTCGTCGGCGGCATCCAGCTGCGCATCGGATCAACTTTGATCGATGCCAGCGTGGCCGCAAAACTAGATCGTATGAACACCGCCATGAAGGGAGCGTAAGACGCACATGTCTATCAGCGCAGCAGAAATCTCCGGCATTCTTAAGTCGCAGATCGAGAATTTTGGCGTCGAGGCTGAAGTCTCTGACGTTGGTCAAGTCCTCTCCGTCGGTGACGGGATCGCCCGCGTCTACGGCCTCGACAGCGTTCAGGCTGGCGAAATGGTCGAATTTGATGGCGGCATTAAAGGCATGGCCCTCAACCTTGAGAGTGACAATGTCGGTGTCGTTATCTTCGGCGATGACCGCGGCATTAAGGAAGGCGATACGGTTAAGCGCCTTGACGAGATTGTCGCCGCACCTGTTGGCAAAGGCCTGCTCGGCCGCGTGGTCGATCCGCTCGGCAACCCAATCGACGGCAAAGGCCCGATTGCAGACGTTGCCTCACGTAACCGTGTGGACGTTAAAGCCCCAGGCATTATCCCACGTAAATCTGTTCACGAGCCAATGATGACTGGCATTAAAGCGATTGACGGGATGATCCCTGTTGGTCGGGGTCAGCGCGAACTTGTGATTGGTGACCGCCAGACGGGTAAAACCGCTGTCTGCGTCGACACCATCCTGAACCAAAAAGAAACCAACGCCGCCGCGAAAGACGATAGCGAAAAGCTCTTCTGTATCTACGTTGCTGTTGGTCAGAAACGCTCAACCGTTGCGCAGGTTGTGAAAACCCTCGAAGAGCGCGGCGCACTGGATTACACCGTTATCGTTTCTGCGACGGCGTCTGAGCCAGCGCCGCTTCAGTATCTGGCACCGTTCACCGGGTGTACGATCGGTGAGTATTTCCGCGACAATGGCATGCACGCTTTGATCATTTATGATGATCTCTCAAAGCAAGCGGTTGCCTATCGCCAAATGTCATTGCTTCTGCGCCGCCCACCAGGCCGCGAAGCCTATCCTGGCGACGTTTTCTATCTTCACTCCCGTCTGCTTGAGCGCGCAGCGAAGATGAATGAAGACAATGGCGCAGGCTCTTTGACGGCTCTGCCAATCATTGAAACGCAAGCGAACGACGTTTCGGCTTATATCCCGACCAACGTGATTTCGATCACAGACGGTCAGATCTTCCTCGAAACAGATCTCTTCTATCAGGGCATCCGTCCTGCGGTGAATGTGGGTCTGTCGGTGTCTCGTGTGGGGTCTGCCGCGCAGACCAAAGCGATGAAGAAAGTCGCCGGTTCGATGAAGGGTGAGCTCGCTCAGTACCGCGAAATGGCGGCCTTTGCGAAGTTTGGCTCGGATCTTGACGCCGCGACGCAAAAACTTCTCAACCGCGGTGAGCGCCTGACCGAACTGCTAAAGCAGCCTCAGTACAGCCCGCTCCTTATGGAAGAGCAGGTTTGTGTTATCTATGCTGGTACACGTGGCTACCTGGATGATGTCCCAACCAAAGACGTCACCCGGTACGAGGCCGAGCTCTTGTCCTTCCTGCGAAACGACAAGAAAGATCTCTTGAAGCAAATCCGTGACGAGAAAGCGCTCTCTGACAGTATCGAAGCTGGCATCAAAGACGCGCTGGAAGCCTTCGGAAAAACCTTCGGGTAAGAGTGCTAGTTATGTGGTCGGGTCTTGTTTCAATTGGATTGGTAGTAGTTGTAGGCGCATGCGCGACAGCGACACCGCCCACTAAGTTTGGCCCAATAACGGCCGAAGAGATTGAGCCGCTTCTACCAAAGAATATTGGAAACCCTGAGCATATGGATTGCGTCCGCAATACTGCCAAGGCCAGAGCTGATGAGTTGGGTGATCCGATCGATATTCCGAGATCTGAAATGAATGTTGTCCAAGAAGGCAACCGACCTATCAGCGGTGACACCAAACGCCTCATAGTGGCTAATAATGTAGTTCTTGAAGCTGTCACCACCTGTCATGGAGAGTTCAACTAATGTCTGGCCTCAAGGAACTCAAAAACCGGATCGGAAGTGTGAAATCCACACAGAAGATCACCAAGGCGAAGCAAATGGTCGCCGCTGCGAAACTGCGTCGTGCGCAGGAAGCGGCCGAGGCCTCTAAGCCTTATGCGAGCCGTATGGCGAATGTTGTGGCGAACCTTACCGCGTCTATGGGCGACGGGTCAGGTGGCCCCAGACTTCTCGCCGGCTCTGGCGACGATAAAGTCCATTTATTGGTTGTCATGACAGCTGAGCGTGGCCTGTGCGGCGGCTTCAATGCCAATACCGCGAAAGCCGCGCGCCTGAAGATTGAAGAGCTCAAAGCGGCTGGCAAAGAGGTCAAAATCATCACCGTCGGCAAGAAAGGCCGGGAAGTTCTGAAATCATTCTATGCGGATCTTTTCATCGACCATGTCGACCTCTCCGACGCCAAAGACAAGTTCACACCATTTGCGATTGGCCTCGGTGTTGATTTGACGAACCGGTTTGAGAATGGCGAGTTCGACGTCGCCACGCTCGTGTTCTCAGAGTTCAAGAACGTTCTGACGCAAACACCGGTGACAAAGCAGCTGATCCCCGCCGAAGCGCCGGACGATGCTGAAACGATTGACCTCGGCGGCGCGATCTATGCGTATGAGCCATCCGAGCCAGAGATCCTAGAAGCGCTGCTGCCGCGCTACCTCAACACACAGATTCTTTCTGCCATGCTCGAAAACGCCGCCGGTGAGCAAGCCGCCTCAATGACGGCGATGGACAATGCGACGCGCAATGCAGGCGAGCTGATCGACAGTCTGACCTTGCAATATAACCGTGCGCGCCAAGCTCAGATCACCAAAGAGCTGATTGAAATCATCTCTGGTGCGGAGGCGCTCTAAATGACGCACTTCATCTCGTACGCCCTGACCCGATTTAAAACTTTAAACCCGCTCCTAAGGAGACGCCTCGATGGACCTTTCTAAAGCAACTGGCCGCGTAAGCCAGGTTATCGGCGCTGTTGTCGACGTTGAGTTCGATGGCGCCCTTCCCGACATTCTGAACGCGCTAGAGTGTGAGAACAATGGCAACCGCCTCGTGCTTGAGGTGGCCCAGCACCTCGGCGAGAACGCTGTTCGTACGATCGCGATGGACTCAACTGAGGGTCTGGTTCGCGGACAAGCTGTTGCAGATATGGGCGGCCCGATCTTGGTTCCCGTCGGTCCTGGCACACTTGGCCGCATCATGAATGTGGTCGGTGAGCCCATCGATGAGCGCGGACCGGTTGAGTCCGACATTCTCGCGCCAATTCATGCCCCAGCGCCTGACTTTGTTGATCAGTCGACCGAAGCGGAAGTGCTGGTCACAGGGATCAAAGTGATCGATCTGCTTTGCCCCTACACCAAAGGTGGTAAGATTGGCCTGTTTGGCGGTGCCGGCGTTGGTAAGACTGTTCTCATTCAAGAGCTGATCAACAATATCGCGAAACTGTTTGGCGGATATTCTGTATTCGCTGGCGTTGGCGAGCGGACGCGCGAAGGCAACGACCTTTATTATGAGATGCAAGACGCCAACGTGATTGACCTTAAGGGCGAAAGCCGCGCCACGCTGGTCTATGGCCAGATGAACGAGCCTCCAGGGGCGCGCGCGCGTGTTGCCCTGACCGGTCTTGCACAAGCCGAATACTTCCGCGACCAGGAAGGCAAAGACGTTCTGTTCTTCGTTGATAATATCTTCCGCTTTACACAAGCCGGGTCTGAGGTGTCCGCCTTGCTTGGCCGGATCCCCTCTGCGGTGGGCTATCAGCCAACGCTCGCAACGGACATGGGCGGCCTACAAGAGCGGATTACGACCACCACCAAAGGTTCAATTACTTCTGTGCAAGCGGTTTACGTGCCTGCCGATGACTTGACCGACCCGGCGCCAGCCACCTCATTCGCCCACTTGGACGCGACGACGGTTCTCAACCGTGCGATCTCTGAAAAAGGCATCTATCCTGCGGTGGACCCACTCGATTCCACCAGCCGTATTCTCGATCCATTGATCGTTGGTCAGGACCATTATGAAGTGGCCCGCGGCGTTCAAGAGATCCTGCAACGGTATAAAGAGCTGCAAGACATTATCGCCATCCTCGGCATGGACGAACTGTCTGAAGAAGACAAACTCGTCGTGGCCCGGGCGCGTAAAGTTGAGCGCTTCCTGTCACAGCCATTTGACGTGGCCGAAGTCTTCACCGGTTCGCCAGGCGTTCAGGTGAAGCTCGAAGACACTGTGGCGGGCTTTAAAGGTCTGATCGAGGGTGAGTATGACCACTTGCCGGAGCAAGCCTTCTACATGGTTGGTTCAATCGACGAAGCGAAAGCCAAAGCCGAGAAAATGCTGGCTGACGCGGCTTAATCAAACACCGTCCTCGCCCTTCGACCCCCGATCAGGTCGAGGGCGGGCTTCGCTTGGGGTGAGGACGTTATTCGGATCAAGGCAAGGTTTGCCTCATCCAGAGCGAAATCGAAGGATCATTGCCCCATGGCTGACAAACTGCATTTCTCACTGGTCTCACCCGCGCGGGAGCTGTTCTCCGGCGAAGTCGATCACGTCATTGCTCCTGGCACGGATGGTGAGTTTGGCGTCTTGGTCAATCACGCGCCATTTATGACTACGCTGAAAAATGGCGTCGTGCGCGTTGAAGATAATGGCGAGACGACCATGCGCCTGTTCGTGCGCGGTGGCTTTGCGGATGTCACACCAGCTGGCCTCACCATCTTGGCTGAAGAAGCGGTCAATCTCGACAGCGTCTCGGTGGAAAGTGTGCAGAACGAGCTGGATGAGACCCGTCAAACGATGCTGGCCGAAGGCAAAGACGGTAGCCATGTGCACGCGCTCGAAGAACAGATGGCCTATCTTGAGAGCCTGAAAGCCGCGTTGGTCAACTGAGCGCATTGAGCGCCACAATGGCGCCCCCTAATACACCAGAGTGTGCGCCAAGTCCGGGCGCCATCAGCGCGTCTGCCCCGCGCACCGGAAGGTAATCACCCATCAATCGGTCAAACGCAGACTGAACTTGATGCAGCAAGTGTTCTGCTTGCATCAAACCGCCGCCTAGAATGATCCGGTCAAGGCGGGTGGTCAGGTAGAGTGTCAAACACGCCTGGGCGAGATAGTATGCCTCAATCTCCCATCCAATATGGTCGCGCGGCAGCTGCTCGGGATGGCCCCAGCGCGCCTGCATGGCGGGGGCAGATGCCAGACCCTCCAAACAGTCTCCGTGAATGGCGCAGACGCCTTTAAAGTCGAGATCTCGGCGATGCCGCTCGACACGGATGTGGCCAAATTCAGGATGTGCCGGGCGCCCGACCAGCGCCCCGTTCAAATAGAGGCCAAGGCCAATGCCGGTACCGACCGTGAGATAAGCCGCTGACGATTGTTCCTGACCCACGCCCCATCTCATTTCCGCCAAAAGCGCCGCATTCACGTCAGTGTCCAAGTAGAAGGGCAAGCCTAACCCCTGGCTCAGACGCGGGCCAAGCGCCACACCATTCCAGCCAGGCTTCGCCGTCCCGGTAATCGTGCCATAGCCTCGGGCGTTTGGGTCAATCTCGATCGGGCCGAAACTGGCGATGCCCAGTGCAACCGGCGCATATTCCAATCGCTCGAAGGAGCTCATGCAAGCGGTCAACGTGTCATCTGGCGTCGTCGTCGGCACCGTCCAAGCCTCCAATATGTGACCATCTCCACGGATCAGGGCACATTTGAAACTCGTCCCACCCGAGTCTATCGCGGCGATGATGCGATCATTTTGCACGGCTTGCTCCCTCCCGAGTTCCCGGGATAGGCGCTTAGCCAAAAACCGCAATCGTTTGCCGTCCGACCAGGATTGGGTCGCCGGCGCTGTTCCAAAGCCGCATCGATTGGCTAGAATAGCCATCTTTGGCGAGTTGCGCGGTGTGCTGCGCGAAGAACCAACCCTCAGGATCTGTTGTGATCGTATCGGTCATAAACTCAGCCATCCATGTCATCGAACTGATCCGGACGGGCGCGCGAAACATCGACATGACGGCAGGCGGCGGCGCATCGCCAATGGCGAGCACGGCAGTCGCATCCGGCGGCGTCTTCGGATCGAGATGGCGCATCCATAGGCCAATCGACTTCTGCTGTGATCCCGAAATTGGTGGATCGCCGAAAGCCAACCGGATATCAAAGTTCTGCATGAAGCCTGGCAGTGGCCCGTCTCTGAAAAAGCTGCTGACATCCGCCGCAGGTGGAACCTCCGGCATCGGCATATCATCAAAGCTCAGCGCGCTTTCTTTGCGCTTCCCGAAGGCAAAAATGGATTGTGCGGTGACACCAGAGTCAGCGACGATATCGACACTGACATAAGCGGTGTTTTTGCCTTGGCGCAGCAGCGTCGGCTTGATTGTAACATCACCGCCAACCGGGCCAACAAAAGCCACTTGTGCGGACCGGAGCGGCAAATCCGCGACCAGGGTCAGCGCCGCTTGCAGCGACAAAGCCGCCGTCAGCCCACCATAGGTGGTCCGACCTTGCATCCAGCTTTGCGGGATATGCGCATCGAGACCATGGTCTGCGCCCGGCTTTAAACTGTCGAGCAACTCAGTGTAGCTGGCCATGCAATGCTCCTCAACGCCGCGTGCAGTCTTTCGAAATAGTGAGTTCTTTTACGGTACCAACCCATCACCTTAGGTCAGCACAACGGAAAACGCCCCCGCGCGGTGCAGGGGCGACTCACAGAATACCCATTTGAGCTAGTGTTGGCTCTCTGGCGTCCCGACTTTCAGGCCATCTAAGTCGTCGCTGACAAAGATTTGGCACGATAATCGCGAATTGCTTTGCACATTCTCGGCAAAATCGAGCATGGATTGCTCCATGTCTTCCGGTGCCCCGACCTTCTCCATGAACCCTTCATCGACATACACATGACACGTGGCGCACGCGCAGGCGCCGCCACAATCGGCATCAATGCCAGGAATCGAGTTCTTGATCGCTGCTTCCATCACGCTCTCGCCATTCGCAGCGTCGACGGCACGTTCGGTGCCTTCGTGATCAACATAGATAATTTTCGCCATTATGGGGTGGTCTCCTTATACGGCTTGAGCCGCAATCTCTTTCATGGATTGTGATGTATCGCTGAGCGTTTGGGGTGCAAGTCGCGCGCCGGTCATGATCAGTTTCTTAGATGCCAAGAATTCAGGCGGGCTGTTGACGGCATCTACCGCAATCAGTTTGCCATTCTGCAAATAAAACACGGCAAACTTGCGCGCTTCGGGGTCGCCGCGCACCACCGCCTCATCATAGCCATCGCTAAGACCGGCAATTTGTAGCTTTAGATCATACTGATCAGACCAAAACCAAGGACAATCAATCGCCGGCCGGGGCTTACCCGTAATCGCCGCGGCCGCGAGCTTTCCCTGTTCAATCGCATTGTGCACGCTCTCCAACCGCCCCCGGCGGCCATAATGCACCAGCGGTCGGGCCGCACAATCGCCCGCCGCGAAAATCCTTGGGTCATTGGTGCGAGCATCCTCATCCGTTAGGATGCCGTTTGAGCAGGCAATGCCGGCCGCCTCAGCAATCTCGGAATTTGGCAAAATACCGATCCCCACCAGAACCAAATCAGCGTCAATTTCGGTCCCGTCGGCCAAGACTGCCTTATCCACTTTGCTCGCGGCGCCTTTGAGCGCAGCGAGTTGCGCCCCGGTGCGGATCTCCGCGCCTTGCCGCTTATGCTCAGCGTCAAAAAACGCACTCATGATCGGGCTGGTAACCCGCGCTAAGACACGTTCAGCCATTTCCAGAACAGTGACATCAAGCCCAAGCTGCCGTGCGACGGCAGCGGCTTCCAAGCCGATATAACCCGCCCCGACAATGACCAGCTTTTGCCCCGCGACCATATGCGGTCGCAAACGGTCCACATCGGCAAGATCGCGCAAATCATACACGCCCTCTAGGTCGGCGCCATCCACCGGCAACCGCCGTGGTCGCGATCCAGTGGCCAGGATCAAGGCGTCGTAAGGCAATGTCGCACCGGTTTCCAGGATCACCTCCTGGGCGCTCCGATCGATCTCGGCCACCCGGGTCGACAAGACCGTTGTAATGTTTTGATCCTCATACCAGGCGCTGGGTTTGAAATAGAGCCGCTCTTCCGCCAGCTCACCCTTCATATAGGCCTTGGACAGTGGCGGGCGCTGATACGGCAGCGCTGGCTCTTCTCCGACCAGCGTGATTGATCCAGAGAAACCGAACTGTCGCAAGGACGCACAGGCTTGTGCAGCGGCTTGGCCGCCGCCAACTATCACCACATGCTCTGAAGCTGAGAGATCCACGCCCTCATTCCTCCCATTTTCGCGTTTTCATGACGCATGCGTCACTTTTTTGCAAGTTGCAACGCTGCGGCAAGATTTCACGTTCTTTTCCATTATTGCAGTCTATGCCACAAGCCCGGAATGAAGGACGAAAACACAAATCGCATAATGGCCATGCTGCATGCGCGGTCGGGTCAGCTCGAGAATGGCGCGCCAATTAGCCCACCGATTGTGACAACGGCGAAATATGCTTTAACGGGCACGCCGAACACACCGTACACTTATGGGCGCGACATTAATCCGACCGTCGAGGCGACTGAGGCGGCCATCGCGGCTCTAGAGGATGCGCCGGTGATTGCATTTCCGTCCGGTATGGCGGCGATCACGGCCGCTCTTATGGCGACCACAAAGGCGGGCGATCGTGTGCTCGTCCCAGCCGATGGATACTATGTCACCCGGGTTTTGCTGGAAGAAATATTTGCCGCTCATGGCATTCAATTCGACGCCATTCCGACGCGGGATTATGCCGGTTTGGATCCGACGCCCTACGCGGTCATCTGGGTTGAAACGCCGTCAAACCCAGGGCTCGATCTGTGCAGCATCCGCTCCGTCGTCGCCGCCACCGAAGCGCGCAACACCCGCGTGATCATTGACAACACCACCCTCACCGCGCTTTTGCAGCGGCCGCTGGATCTCGGCGCCGATTTGGTCGTGAGCTCAGATACCAAAGCCATGTCGGGCCATTCCGATTGTCTGTACGGACATGTCGCCACCCGCGACTCGGTCCTGTTTGAAACCATCGCCAAATGGCGCAAAGTCTCGGGATCGATCCCCGATCCATTTCCATCTTTCTTGGTTCATCGCGGCCTGATGACATTGGAGCTGCGGCTGGATCGTATGTGCGCAAACGCCAATGCGCTGATGTCCGTTTTCGAGGATCATCCAGCGATCGAATTGGTGAAGTATCCGGGGATCGGCTTCCTCATCGGATTGACCTTTGCCAGCGCGGAGTGCGCCGAGGCCTTCATCAATACCTGCCCAGCGATCTTCGCATCGACCAGCTTTGGCGGCGTCCATACCAGCGCGGAGCGGCGCGCGCGCTGGGGCGATGAAGTCGCTGACGGTTTCGTACGATTGTCCGTTGGATGCGAGCCGACCGATGCGCTCGTTTCAGCAATCGAGGCGACCCTTGCGGAGCTTTGATCTGCCTGACCTCGCCGCCACCGCATCGCTGGCGGAACGCCTCGCGCCCCGCTTGCGCGGCGGAGATGTTATTGCCCTATATGGCGGATTGGGCGCTGGTAAAACGACCTTTTCAAGGGCTTTAATTTGCGCCCTGCGCGGGGCGGAAACGGACGTGCCCAGCCCGACATTTACACTGGTCCAAGTCTATGATGGCCCAAACTTCCCAATTTTTCACTTCGACCTCTATCGCCTAGAAGATCCAAGCGAGGTGTTTGAGCTCGGCTGGGATGACACGCATGACGGCCTCAGTCTGATCGAGTGGCCAGATCGCGCCGACCCGCATCTTCCGACGTGGCGGCTCGATCTGACGCTCGAAATGATCGGCGATGCGCGCAGGTTACATCTGGCCGCGAAAGGCGAAGACTGGCAGACACGATTGCATGACTTCTGACGCGAATCGCCAAGCGCTGATCGCAGACTTTTTGCGGGGGGCAGGCTGGGACCACGCCACCGTCGTTTGGTTCGATCAAGACGCTTCGACCCGGCGCTATGCCCGGCTCACGCAAGCCAGCGGCGAAACCGCTCTCCTAATGGATGCGCCGCGCATAGAAGAGGACCCCTGCCAACCCGGGATGAGCCTAGAACAGCGCCAACGCCTCGGATGGAATGCGATGACCCGCCTGGCCGCCAGCCGTGTGGATGCGTTT
>JBCCXW010000060.1:0-20199 GCA_039191105.1 Pseudomonadota bacterium | reverse complement strand
TATGCGCGTTGAAGCCGCCTAGAATAAACACAAGCATCCTCCCAGAGGCGGATTGGTTATCCACCTTTTGTGAGATGACCTTATCCAGTGACGAATAAAAAAGTCAACTCTGCTTGTTTTAAACCGTATAATTTGTTTTAATGATGAAAATTACCAAATGGGAGGAGTATCGCTGCTATGGGAAGCGATCGATTATCGGGAAAAATAGCGATTATCAGCGGCGGGGCGAGCGGAATCGGCGCCGCCAGCGCGAAACGCTTCGTCGATGAAGGCGCACACGTGATCATTGGCGATATCAATGTGACGAAAGCCGAGGCGCTCGCGAAAGAGCTGGGGGCGCAAGCCATGGCAACTGAATTAGATGTTCGAGACCCGAACCATTGGGAAAGGGCGTTTCAACGCGCTTCCGAACGCGGCAATGTCACCACTTTGGTAAACTCTGCCGGGGTCTCGATCCCCGGATCGATTGAAGACATCGACCTAGACCAGTTCCGAACAACGCTCGGCATTAACTTGGACGGGGTGTTTCTCGGCTGTAAATATGCCGTCGAAGCGATGAAAGCTGGGTCCGGCGGCTCTATCGTCAATGTCGGATCAACGCTCGGCGTTCGGTCAGGTGCCATCTTTCCAGCATACTCATCCTCCAAAGGCGCCGTGCGAATGCTGTCACGCTCCGTCGCGCTCCACTGCGCAGCGCAGGGATATGACATTCGAGTCAACACGCTGATCCCGGGCGCGATCCATACTGAAATGGTCGAAGGCTACATCGCCGCTGGCAAACAAGTCGGTCAAAGCCGCGAGCAAGTTATTGAAGGATTTGCCAGCGTTCACCCAATGAACCGCTTGGGAACCGCGAACGAAACCGCCGATGCGATTGTTTTTCTCGCTTCAGACGAATCTTCATTCACCACCGGCGCCGACTTGCCTGTCGACGGCGGCTACTTGGCGTAATCCAAAGGAGCTCGACCTATGGCCGATACTGCCACTCAGATTGATCCCATGACCTGCCCGATCCATGAGGTCGACACGTTTGATGCCGGGTTTCTTCAGGACCCCTATCCCTTCTACGAGCGCACGCGTAACGAAGCGCCGGTTTACCGTCACCCAGATACAAATGTGGTGTTCGTCGCGACTTACGATCTCGTCAAACATGTGAACACCAAACCGCGCATCTTCTCGAACAAATTCGCGGAGCAGTTGCGGTCTGGCAGCACGTCATCAGTGTCCCAAGACGAATTGGAAATTCTCTCGCAAGGTTGGATTGTGGCGGACACGATGTTGACCGCGGATCCGCCAGAGCATTCTCGCTATCGTAAGCTCGCAATGAAGGCCTTTACTTACAAACGCGTGTTGCAAATGACCGAATATGTCGACGATCTGGTCCACGATCTGATCGATGCCATGCCAGAAAATGGCTGCGAATTCAAAACCGGCTTTGCGAACAAACTGCCAATGTACGTCATCTCGGATGCGCTCGGCGTCCCACGTGAAAAGTTCGACGAGTTTGAAACCTGGTCAAATGCGTTTGTGTTGATGCTGTCTGGCGTCGCCGACAAAGATATGCGGCTATGGGGCGCGCAAAAAATCGTGGAGTTCCAAAAGTACTTTGTCGGTGTGATTGAGGAAAAGCGCGCCAATCCAACCGATGATGTGATTTCAGATCTGGTTCATGCTGACCTTGCCGACGAAGGCGATCCCCGCAAAATGACCTATGAAGAATTGCTCTCAATTCTTCAGCAGCTCCTGGTCGCCGGAAACGAAACAACCGCCCATACGCTCACGGCCGGCATCAAATTCCTGCTTGAAAATCCTGAGCAAATGGCCCGCTTGAAAACCAACCCGTCTTTGACCGCGAACATGGTCGAAGAGGTGCTGCGGTACTTGTCACCAACGAACAATATGTGGCGGGTTGTAACGGCGGAGGATCAAATTGGTGACGTCCCTGTCGCTCCAGGTGATCTTGTCTTGCTCAGATATGGCTCTGCCAATCGCGATGATTGCAAGTTCTCTGATCCAGACGCCTTCGATATTGAACGAGAGAACGCCAAAGATCATCTCGCCTTTGGCGCTGGCATTCATACCTGCCTTGGCTCTCAATTGGCGCGCAAGGAAATGATCACCGCGTTTCCGATCATTCTTGATCGCCTGTCTGACTTACAGCTCGATCGGTCCGGCGGCGAGTTCACGTATTTACCCAGCGTGTTGTTGCGCGGCGTCACCAACCTCAACGTCACATACTCTAAGAAAGACCGAGTATGAGCAACATTGAGCGCACGCTCGCTTATATCGACCATTGGAACCGCATGGATATTGAAGCCATCCTTGCCGACGCAGATGACAACATCTTCTATCACAACATCCCGATGGACCCCGTGATCGGGAAGGAAGCGTTTCGAGCCACCATCTCACCGCTTTTGCAAATCGCGGCACAAACCAAATGGGAAACACCTCTGATTGCCGAAACCGCATCTGGCGAAGTGTTGACGGAGCGCGTTGACACGTTCGTGCTTGCAACCGGACGTGAGGTCACCATCCGCGTGATGGGCGTGTTTGAATGGACACCGACGGGGAAACTCGCGAATTGGCGCGATTATTTCGATCTTGCAGAATTTCAGAGCCAAATGCCAGGCTAGGCGCTCGACTCACAACTTGAAGGCCGAACGCATCATGCCGCGAAAGGTTCCTTCTGGTAGCAAAGCTTGCAGTCTTGGGAACCAAGCGCCTGCCCCGCCCACGCGATAACGAACACGGGGCTTTGGTCGATCGATCGCCTTTGCCACGACCCGCGCAATCCGATCAGGCGGTAGACCTTTGGCCAAAGAGTCTTTGAAGCTTTTCTCAGCATTTGCGGACGCTTGAGCATAGGCGCTATCGCCACGTCCACTCGCCTTCATCGCTTGCCCGGCATTGGTTTGGATCGGCCCGGCTTCGATATAACTCGCGTGTATTCCAAACGGTTCGACTTCGTATTGAAGAGCTTCCGTCCACCGCCCAAGCGCGCCTTTGGAGGCGGAATAGGCGGCATGAAACGGAATGGAGACGGTCCCCGCGGTTGAGCTCATAAAGACAAGACGACCTGACCCTTGCGCACTCATTTGCGGCAATACCGCTTTTGCACATTCGACCACCGCAAAAAAATAGGCGTGCATTTGCTCATGCAATTGATCCATCGGCGTGTCTTCGACGGCGCCAGCGATGTAGAATCCTGCGCTATAGATGAGCGCATCGATACGACCCTGTTCGGAGATGATTGTATCTCGCGCGTTCGCAATGGCACCCTTTTCAAAGACATCAAGGGAGAGCGCTTTTGCACAACTTACGTTCACCCGGCTCGCATCTCGGCTCGTGCCATACACAATGTGACCGTTTGCGATGAGCCGTTTGGCGATCGCTTCGCCGATCCCAGACGAGGCACCGACCACGAGCACAACCTGCTGACCGCTCATTGCGTTGCCAAGGTTTCACGCGCTTTTTTAAGTGCCGGGTCGCTCGCCCAAGCGATGCCGCGGCGGAGAATCTTATAGAAGACTGGCAGTTCCCAAGAGCAACGTTCGACTTCGGGGTAGTAGTCCGCGATGCCGACCATATCATAGTGTCCCCGGCAATGCCCGAGGGTGAAATATAGAATTCCGCCTGCCCCGACGGTCTGCAGGTAAAGAACCGGGTGTTTTTGTTTTGGCCATTTGTCCTCGACGAAGCCCGGCGCGTCTCCCTCGAATTCTGCGTAAAGCAGCACGTCGAGATCACCATGCGTTTCGAGCAAATAGAGTTCATCCGTCGTCTCGAACGGTTCAATGTCTTTTAGCAAGGGATGATCCGGCTGCTCGATCTCAACTTTGTAAGATCCGATCGGCGGATGCGCGATAAACTGGCTGCCGAGGGTTTCCATCATTAATGGCGCCCAGCGCGGCGAATCTACGAGGAGACTGCCATAATCTGCCCCCTCAGGAGAAAGAAACCGAACGAAGGAATTCGTACCATGAAGCGCGAACCAGCGTCCGCCTTGCTCGACGAACGTTTGCAGGGCCTGCTGCATGTCCAGGCTGGCGACGACGTTTGATGTGAACGTCACCAAGACGTCGGCATCGCTCAATGCCGCATGCGCGTGATCGTAATTCTCGAACACACGGGTGCGAATGCGCTCATCCTCTCCAAGCAGCTTCAGAAGCTCAGAGCGCGCAAAATCGAAATCATGCCATTCGCCGCCACAAATCAGCACAACATCTATACGGGTGTTTAATGCGTCGGTCATGGTCGCAGCTCAGTATTGAATGCGCTTGGTCACACCGCCATCGATGACGATGTTGGTGCCCGTCATGAACGGCACAGCCCCAGAGGCTGCAAAGACAATCGCATTGGCGATCTCTTCTGCATTGCCGAAGCGCCCCATTGGAATGGCGGCGAGCGTTGCGTCATAAAAGGGCTGCATATTGTCTTTGACGAAGTTCCAAGACCCGCCATCAATATAGACAGGACCAGGTGAGATCGTGTTCACACGAATGCCTTTCGGCGCGAACGCCTGGGACAAAGCCGCAGCGTGGGCGATCACCGCCGCTTTCATTGCATTATAGGCCTGCGCACCGGCAAACTCTTCCAAAGCAGCGGTGGTCGCGACGCAGACGATGGACCCAGAATCGGAGGATTCAAGAAATGGCGTCGCCGCTTCAATCCCGCGAAACACGCTCATCAGATCAATATCAAATGTCGTTTTCCAGGTTTCTTCGGAGGCCGGTCCGCCGCCGGCCGATGCCATGGGAATGAACACATCACATCCTCCGAGCGCATTTGCAGCATCGGTCACCCAGGCGCGGTAGGCATCGCCGTCAGAAATATCCACGGCATGACCGATCGCCCGACCTCCGCCAGCGGTGAGCTCCCCAATCGCCGCTTGCAGCGCTGCCTCACCACGAGCACAAATCGCAACTTCACACCCCTCGTCCATGAACGCCTTTGCAGTCGCCAAACCAATGCCCCGACTTGCCCCCGCAATCAGTACTTTTTTCCCTTTGAGTTTCAGATCCATAGCTGCCTCCCTTATCACTTTGTCGCTTGAGCAATCTGTTCTCGACAGTTTAAACACATGATGCGATAATAACAATCAGGATATCCTGTTTTTATTTAAAGGTCACCTCATGAACCTGGATCTACGCCCCGAAGACAAAACGTTTGAAGACGAATGTCGCACCTTCTTTGACACCTATCTGACAGAAGAGATGCGCCTGGAGACCGCCCGCGGCGCAGGTGTTTGGGCGGAATTTGACCTCGCCATGCGGTGGCAGAAAATCCTCCACGAACACGGGCTTGTCGCTCCGTCCTGGCCGAAAGCGTATGGTGGCTGTGAGTGGTCGCTGGTTCAGCGCTATATCTGGGAAAACCTATGCGCCGAATATGGCGCACCGAGAATACCTGCCATGGGCATACGCATGTGCGGTCCCGTTTTGATGAAGTATGGGACTGATGCCCAAAAGACCCACTTTCTGCCCCGCATTCTCTCGGGTGACGATTTTTGGTGCCAGGGCTATTCGGAACCCGGAGCAGGATCCGATCTCGCGGCGCTGACCTGCAAAGCTGTTCGTGATGGCGACGAGTATGTCATCAATGGCACGAAGATCTGGACAACCTATGCCCAGTTTTCGAACTGGATTTTCTGCTTGGTTCGGACCCGCGATGACGGAAAACCGCAGGCGGGGATTTCTTTCATTTTGGTCCCAATGGATTCGCCCGGTCTCACTGTATCAGAAATCATCTCAATCTCCGGCGATCATGAGGTGAATCAGATCTTTTTCGATGACGTACGCGTTCCGGTAAGTCAGTTGGTTGGGGAAGAGAACGCGGGTTGGACCGTCGCAAAGTACCTGTTGGAACATGAACGCGGCGGATCCTTCGCAGCTGGCCTAAAACGTCGCTTGGCACAGATCCAAACGATTGCGGGTGCAAAGGGCACAGATCTTCAATTTCAAACCAAAATTTCGGCGGCGGAGATCCGCGTTCAATCCATCGACATCACAGAGCAAAGAATGATCTCGAGACTGTCGAACGGCGATGCGTCTGGTGCTGAACCGTCTTTGTTAAAACTGCAAGGCACTGAAATGGTTCAAGAGTTGGATGAACTAGCGATTGAAGCTTTGGGCGACCACGCTGCTCCAGACTATTTGGACGCGCGCTATGGTAAATCGAATTGGCGGCTGGCAGAACCAGAAGATGTGCCAATAATGGGGCTGTACCTTAACAATCGCGCTGCTACGATATATGGCGGAAGCAGCGAAGTGCAGCGAAACATCATGTCGAAAGTGGTATTAGGCCTATGAATGTCATCAAAAAAATCGAAAGTGCCGATCTTGAAGACGTCTCAGCCGAAGCGGCACTGAAGGCCGCGATGTCACAAATGGAAGCCGAAATCATCCGGCTCGATCCAGACAAAACGGCAAATGATGACTCAAGCTGGCAAGAGCGAAAGAGCGCGCAAACGCGGCTCGCCATCCTCGCTGCCGCCGTCGATTGTTTGGCCAAGCATGGATATGCCAAGACCACGACCCAACAAGTGGCCGCCACGGCAAAAATCTCTCGCGGCGCCATGCTTCACCATTATGCGACGAAGTCCGATCTAATCGCATCGGTAATCGAATACGTTTTTTATCGCCGCATGAAACTCTTCTTCGGGGAGATTACGCGACTGAGCGAATCTCAGCGCCGCGATGTCACAGGCGGTGTGGAAGTCTATTGGAATTGGGTTCAAACACCAGAGTTTGACGCCTTCCTGGAGCTATCGATAGCATCTCGCAAGGATGCAGAATTGGGGGAAATTTTTGAATCTCGCGCGATCGAATTGGACGCTTACTCCTTCGATCAAATTCCAATCTTCTTTCCCGAATGGAAAGAGGTATCCAAGGACACGCTTCGCCTGGCCAATGATCTTATCGTCGCTGCGATCCAGGGTCTCTATACCAATCGCCAGATCATTTCAGACCGCAAACGCCGAACCGCGGTCAGAGATCTTGTCAGTAAAACGATCTTGATGCTGCGCGAAGGCGAGATCGACCTCAGCTAAGCCTAAGCCAGCTCTTTTAGAGCATTCGCGACCTCTGCGCTCTTTTCGAGATGCGGCATATGACCGACGTCTTCGATCCAAATATCTTTTGTCCCAGCTGGAAAGGCAGCAGCATCTGGAGCGCCAACAATCTGATCCGTCTTTGACGCGATCAGGATGATTGGGGCCTCAATGTCATTCAACCGGTCGCCAAGCGCGGCATAGGCTGGATCGTCACCTTTCAAATTATCCTTGATCAAAGTGAGCGCATTTTGCGCACCATCCAAACGTTTCGCTTTGATCAGGTCTTCCAACATATCGCGCGTGACAAAGCTGACATCGGCGAACAGGTTTTTCGCAGGTTCACGGAGATCTTTAGACCGGCGCGCAGAGACGAACGCATCGAGATAGTCCACGTTGATGGATCCCCCCGGCATGGACGCCGGACACACCAAACCCAGTCCCTTGACGCGCGCCCCTGTTCTTGCGGCCACCTCCGCCGCAATTGCGCCCCCGAGCGAGTGCCCCGCCAGCGAGAAGGACCCCAGACCAAGCGCATCAATCGCCGCGACAATCCCAGTGGCGATTGTGCCAAGCTTGCCATCGCCAACATCCTTGGCCGATTGTCCATGTCCGGGCAATTCAATCGCGTAGACCGGGCGCTCTTCCGCCAAGGCGGGTTGAACCAACATCCAATTGTTCAAATCCCCGCCAAAGCCGTGCAGCAACACAATTGGCGTGCCAGGCAAATCCTCCCCCATAACGCCCACTCTCAGCGTCCGACCATAGACATCGACGGTGCGAATTTCAGGACCGGACTCATCGCCCGCTGCTTCGCCGGGGTCAAAATTTGCCTGATAGTCCTCAATAAAAGCATCAATCTCATCATCGCTGACATCGCTCTCAGCCATGACCGCAATCAACGCCCCGACTGGCAAAGTCTCATCTAGAGAGGCCACAATTTTGCGCAGGGTTCCATCCTGGTGAGCTTCACAAACATTGGTGATTTTGGAGGTTTCAATATCCACGAGGTCATCGCCCTCTTTGACTTGATCCCCTTCTTTTGCCCACCATTCCACGATCTTACCTTCTTCCATGGCAAGTCCCCATTTGGGCATTTTGATCGGCTCAATACTCATAAAGTCATCTCTCACTCTCGATGGAGTGTTCTCTTTTCAGTTATCGGAAGGATCACGCGTTCAGATACTTATCCAAAGTCTGATGGAAATGTCGGATACGGCTCTCTTGATAATTGCCCAGTTCAAGCAGCCCGTTCCCGGACGCTTTCATCCCCTCTTGGACATAGGGCAGGTTTGCCATGTCCTGATCGAAAACGGTTGCCAGCCCAGTTCCCAAAAGGTGCGCAGCTGAAACGAAGGGCTCATCCTCGCCGATCAAATACATCGGCGCGGTCTTCGGAGGTTTCTCTCCGACTTTGCCGCGGGTCAATACCCGTATCTCCATCAAACAATGATCTGGGTCTTTCCAGGGCAGCCAGCGATAAACAATATTGGGTATAAACCCGCCCCAGGGCGCGAAATTGGGAAAGATATTGTAAGTAAAGTTATCCGTCATCTCGCTGTCAGAAAGATCGGAATAGTCGCGCCCAGACATCGCGCTAAAGGCTTTGCGATTGGCATCTGCAATGATTTTTCGCGCAAAGACCGGATCATCTGGAGAAATCTCGTGATCCTCTCCGAACATGCTAAATCGGTCAGGCGCTGCGGGTCGGCGTGGATTGGCCTTCGCTTTCGGCTTGCCATTGTCTTCGTCTGTTTCGCCTTCGGCTGCCTCCTTATTGCCAGCGAAGGCGGCGAGCTTCTCCAGAATGTAACTTTGATCGTACTTGTCTGCGATGTGTGGAGAGAGGACCGCCGATGGCGTGATCGCGCGATTCATATGATCGCCATAGAGATCATAACGCGTATTGGCGTCGCCGGTGAACGGCAAAATCTGAGGATGGGTGGTAATCGAGTGCCATGCCTCCATGAAGGCTTCAGCTGTTGCCTTCCAATTGGCCGGGATCACCCGCCCGACCCAGGCGATGGTATGGCACTCATCGAGGCGCCAACGCTCATAATGTTTGATGGATGGGCCCGCCCAGTCTTCAAAGTCCTCAATGTCTGGGTCTTCCGAGATCATGATAAAGCCTTGCCAGCGATTGACGCGCAGCTCAGGCAATTTCATTTTTTCATCTGTCAGATGCGAGAAATCCCAGCGACAGGGAATTTCTTTCAGCGTTCCGTCATTGTGCCATTTAAAGCCGTGGAACATGCAGGTCAGATCGCGCGAAAATCCGGACTTCGTGCGCAGCTTTCGACCGCGATGAAGACACACATTATAGAAGGCCCGCACATCGCCATCCTCCTGACGAATGACGAGGAACGACTTGTTCCCATTTTCATAAACAACTGTATCGCCTGGATCCGGCATATCCTCTTCACGCGCCGCGAACTGCCAGACTTTCGGCCACATTTTTTGATCTTCGAGGTCCATAAACTCTTTTGATGTGTACCGACGCACATCAAGCGGCTCAGACCCTAAAAACTCATGCGATTCTTCGCGCAGAAAATCTGGGACCTCCCGTGTATCTTGATCCAACAAGTCAGTATAGCTTGTTCCCGGACAACGATCGCCTCCGATCAATGTCGTCTTGCCGCCGCCATCTGCCATGCTTTCCTCCCGATTATCATCGTAGATTTCGATATCATTATGCCACATTAAAAAAAACCAGCAAGACTGATTGTTTTAGACATGGCGTTTTTTTAGTCTGCGCCGCGACCGCCATCGACGGTTAATTCAGAACCTGTGACATAACTTGATTGATCCGAAGCCAGATATGCGATCGCGTCCGCCATATGTTCAGGAAGTCCAATCATCTTGAGCGGCGTTTCATCTATAAACACCTGCTGAAGCGCCGCATCATCGCCGAACTGACCCGTAATCATTTCGGTCCAGATCACACCCGGGTGAAGAGAATTCACGCGAATGGGGGGTGTCAACTCAGCGCCCTCGAGGGCTGCAGACTTCGTCATTCCGGCAATTGCACCCTTTGTCGCGCAATAGGCAGAAGCCCCAGGAAACCCAACCTGCCCCATCAAGGACGACACGTTGACAATCGCACCGCCCCGTCCCGTTTTCCGCATGGCCTCGAACCCATACTTCATCCCCAGAAAAGTGCCTTCAACATTGGTGCGGTAGATCCAATCAAAGTCTTCTTCTGACGTTTCTTGAATGGGTTTGACCATGAACACGCCCGCATTGTTGACGAGAATATCCAATCCCCCAAACTGAGACATTGCCGCATCGCAAACTATTTTCCAGTCAGATTCCGACGTGATGTCTTGGCGGATGAATACGCCATCTCCACCGACCGACCGCATCAGGTCGACCGTTTCGGCGCCCGCGTCTTCTGAGCGCCCGGTTGCGATCACTTTCGCCCCTGATTGCGCCAGCAAAAGGGCTGCACTTCGCCCCATCCCTTTGGTCGCGCCGGTCACAATGGCGACCTTCTCGCGCAGATCATCTACTGGTGTCATCTTGCAACAAGTCCCCCATCGACAATCAATTCTGTCCCGGTCATGAATTTCGATCGGTCGGACGCTGCAAAGAGGACCGCATCGCCGATCTCATCAGCCAAGCCAAATCGCTTCATTGGAATAAGCGTCGGTGCCGTTTCCGCCTCATCGAAGCCCGCCGTCATGTCGGAATGCGTGATCCCAGGTAGGACCGCATTGACGCGAATCTTTTCCGCGCCCAATTCAAGCGCCGCGGCCTTCATCATCAGTCTGATCCCAGCCTTAGAACCAGAATAGTGGACGTTCGCCGGCGCACTCATCCGTCCCATAATAGACGACATCATTATGATGGACCCGCCTTTCCCGTGGTCTCGCATGGCCGCGACAGCATATTTGAGCGAGAGAAACGCCCCCTTGAGATTGATCTCCATCAACTCTCGAAAGGTCTCAAGATCCATCAGCTCCATCGGAACGAAATTGCTGATCCCGGCATTTGCGACCATCGTCTTGAGCGGCCCGAGCTTTGCGGCAGCGTTCACCACGTCCGCCCAGTCCGCGGCCTTGCTGACATCTTGTCTGACAAAATGCGCGGATGACCCGATCGACTTTGCCGCAGCCGCCCCGCGCACAGGGTCTAAACCGGTGATAACAACGTGAGCGCCCGCGCCGACAAGTTTGTTTGCGCAGGCGAGCCCAAGCCCGCGCGTCCCCCCGGTTACGATTGCGACTGTTCCAGCAAGGTCTTGACCCGCCATCCTCTCCCCTCATGAAAAAATTGCCGGGCGACAGGAAGCCTGACGCCCGGCTTTAGTTACGAAGGCTAGAACTCTGCTTCGAGTTCCAGGAGCCAATTCATCTCGTTTGCCCAACCCTGGAAGTAGACGGTTGGCAGCGAGTTGATGCGATAGTCTTCGTCGGTCAGGTTCCGACCTGTCAGGCGCAATGTGTAACGTCCGACTTCATACGCGACGGAAGCATCCAAAAGACCATAGCCTTCCTCCACATCGATGACGCCAAACCCGTTCGCTAGGCCGTGATCATCGATATAATTATACCCACCGCTCAAGGACAATTCTCCAGGGCCGAGATCAAAGCTCTGCGCCGCCCGAATGGAGTAATTGTATTCGGCGACGCGCAACAGATCGACGCCCGTGCGGTCTGATACAGACCCCGGCGTTCCCGGCGTCGCGCCTGGCCCGATTCCGACACGACGCCCATCGACCGTGCCATCAACCACTTCGGCATCTTGCAGGCCAAGGAGCGCGGTCAAAGTAAAACCATCAAGCGCGTCTGGAACCCAAACCGCTTCAAACTCAAACCCTTCGATCTCAACCTCTGGGAAATTGTTTGTGTAAGTGGTCGTGCCAGGCCCATAGGTGCCCGTTACGACCACATCGTTGACTTGGAAGTCATCCACTTGAGTTAGGAAGTACGCGGCGTTGAATTTAAACTGGCCATCGGCAAAGATGTTCTTTGAGCCAATTTCAAACGCCGTGACCGTCTCTGGTTCATAGGTTGAGAAATTGTTCTCGGGGCACAAGACCTCAAACGGAATCGCATCGCCATCGTCTGGCAAACAATTTGGTTGCCCTTCCGCCTGTTCGGATAGGGTCGCGCGAATAGAAATCCCGCCCGACCGGAAGCCTTCAGAAACCGAGGCGTAGAGCAAATTGTCATCCGTCGCCTGCCAATCGACCGCAAACCGCGTGATGACATCGTCAAATGAGTTCGAGTTTGAAATGGGATTGACCAGTGGGATGGCGCCCGGCTGATCTGGCTTCGCCCCCACCGCAAATGCGTTCGCACCATCCTTTGTTTCGTCGATGAAGCGCGCGCCCGCCGACACTTTTAGTCGATCGGTGATGCGCCAATCGAGATTGCCGAAGACGGAGAAGCTTTCATTGTCCTCGGTGCCCAACTGAAAGACCGCATCATTCGTGGTCTGATCCAGTTCAAACTCGTGCTCATAGTAGTATAGCCCGACCAGGTAGTCGAAGGCTCCACTGCTGCCCGAAAGCCGCACTTCTTGAGTAAACTGCTCGTAGGTTTGGTCCCTGATCGTATGCAGAACACCCACCGGGTTCGCCGCATTGGTCAGCAGTAAATTGGTTCCGGGGAACGGGCATGTCGGGTCTGTCGAACAGGTTCCATCAAAGTCCTGAAACACGATGTCTTCACTATCTACGAAAGCCGTCACGGAGACGATTTCACCGATCTGCGTATCCCAAGTGAAGGTGGCATTGGCGATGGTCGTCGTCAGCTCATCCTTGTCTTCGAAATCGTTCAGAACTTCTCGCGGCGCCAAACCCGCCAAGCTTCCCGTTTGGGCATTGTAACCAGGGGTCTGAGTCAAATCTGTTCCGAAGAGACCGCTCAATACGCCGGTGGTAAAGACGTTACCATATTGGATTGGCGTGCCGCCCCCGTCTTGCGCAAAGTGATCCAGGGTGAAACGCGCATTCAAGGTTTCGGTGAGATCATAATCCAAAGACGCCGTCAGGCCGGTATACTCGATCCCGCCATTGGATTCGCCAGTGAAGACGTTTTCAAGATAGCCCTCATTCTCGCGATATGTGCCGCCGAGTTTCAGCCCGCCATTCTCGCCCAATCCGAAATTGGCGACCCCCTTCAGAATGACTTCGTCATCTGTTCCAACACCCACTGAACCCCTGAACCCATTCTCGCGTGTCGGCGCTGACCGCGTGACATTAATCACCCCTGCCGTCGTGTTCTTACCAAAGAAGATCCCCTGCGGACCGCGGTTCACATCGACTTGTTGAATGTCGAATGCATCAATCAATTGGCCCGTATTGGTGCCGAGGAACACGCCATCAATTATGACACCCGCTGCCGGGTTTTGTGATTTCTCGACCTCAGCATACCCCAACCCGCGGATAAAAATTGCGCCGCCACCAGGAACGGCCGTGGTCTGACCAATGAACGTATTCGGCGCAAGCCCGGTTAGATCCGCAATGTTGCGCGGCGCAAGTTGTTCAATCGTGTCCTCTGTGATCGCTGTGATCGCGATCGGAACATCTTGAAGACTTTCCTCGCGTCGTGTCGTGGTGACCGTCACTGTGCCGAGCGTGCGATCTTCATCAACGGCCTCTGTTTCAGTCACATCTTGCGCGAACGCGGTATCGACCCCGAATGAGCTCATCGCAACGGCCAATGCCGTTGTAAACATCCAAGAATTTCTGGATTTGTGCATCTTATTTTCCTCCCGGCGCACTGCTCCCTGTTGCGTCGGGAACTCTTGCGCTGGGTGCAATACGCCCTTGGCCGAGAAAAAAGTCAATAGTGTTTGGAAAAATCAATCTTGCATGTTTTTTGTGTGTCGCTCTGATCACACATCTGGTAAGCACGCCCTAACAAGACCAAAACCGACCGAGGGAAGTCGTAAATTGACGATCAGAGTTACGGACCAAACGCCTTTGTTTCAGCGTTACCTGCTGGCTCGACGATGGGGACCAATTCATCGTGACTGAATTCGTCCTTTACGGAACGCCCCTATCGCCTTTTGTACGCAAAGCACAAGCCGCTCTACATCACTGCGGCGCCGAATACGATTTCGAAGAAATCGACATTATGTCCATGCCAGATTGGTTCTTGGAGATCAGCCCGGGACGCCGCATACCGGTTCTTCGGGACAAGACCATTGGAACCGACGGTATCGCCGGAACAATTCCCGATTCCTCCGCCATCTGCGTTTTTCTCGATCGACGATTTAGCGCCAACCTCTTTGGCCGGGACCCCTATCATGCGGGACGTATTTCATGGCTCGAAGAATATGCCGATACAATTCTGGCGGTGACAGGCGGGATGAAGCTGTTTCGGCCCATCATGTTTCCGCTATTCGCAGGCAAAAAGCCCGATCTTGAGACGGCGAAAAAGACCTGGAACGAAAAACTACCGACGCTCTTTGACTATCTCGAAACCTTGCTCGACGGCAAAGCGTACTTCGTGGGCAACCAGTATTCTTTGGCCGATATATCCGTCGGCGCCCAAATGAGCTTTATCGATTTGGTCGCCGGCTTACCCGACGCGAACCGTTGGCCCGCGCTCGCACAACACACGGAGACGATGAAGACCAAGCCCGGCTTTGTGGAGAATTTGGCGGCATGTGATGAGCGGCTCAGCGGCGTTCTGACGTCCAAGTTTGATCTCAACTGAAGAGGATTGTCTCTTCCGGTTTCGAAGACGAGCCAACGCAAGGTCGCGTCGACGCATGCTTCTGGCTGGATAAGAGCGCCTAATCCGCACGCTGCTGGAGCCCCTTTGCGCGTAAAATTAACAGCACCGTCACTCAGTTCCGCTGGGACACTATGCTTACAAGCTTGCCAGAAAGTGGCGTGCGGTTGCGGCCCGATCGTGGACGGGGCCGCGCACTTCGATCCAGGGGACGCCACGGCCTTCCGGACCGGCCAAAGCGTCGCGAAAGCGGTCCTGCATGGCATGGCGAATGTGCTCGCCATCGCGCTGACCATCTTCTTCGAAAGGGATCTCATCGCCCGCAAGGATCCGCGCGAAGGGTGTGACCTGAGCATCGGCGACCGCGCGTACGGCTCTGGTCGACCGGCCCATATACCGCTCCTGCCAAATCACCGTCGCCATGGCATCGGTATCGCAGACGAGCCAGCCTGTCAGGCTTTGTGCCGCCGCTTCATTCTCTAACCGATTCTGACGCCTCGCGATCAATACAAATTCTTCGTCACGCCATGGCGCGGTCGGACCCCCTTCCCGGGTCGCGGTGTATGCACGGCCATATTCTGGCACCCAGGCGCACCCGAATTGCTGCGCAAGAGTCTGTGCAAGCGTCGTGCTCCCAGTCGATTCTGCGCCGGTCACTATGACGCGTCTGATCGATCCGGGTGAGGTCATTCGGCGAGGCTCGAGCGCGCGGCGCGCTGCCATTCTCTCAAACCGATAACACACATAACGAGGAACACGCCGTATAACCCCGCCGTCAGCCACAAATCCTTATGGATGTATAGCGGGATATAGATCAGATCGGCGGTGATCCACAGCCACCAATTGGCGATCCATTTGCGCGACAGCATGAATTGCGCAACGAGGCTTAGCGCGGTGGTGATGGCATCCCAACCCGCGACGGTGGAATCGGTCCACTGCGTCAGGCCGAAATGAATCGCGACAGCAATCACTGCGACGGCCAATAGACACAAGGCGAGCTGAACGGGGCGGAGCGCGGCAATCTGAACCCCGCCATGATCGGCGCCGCCTCGCAACCACCAATAGAGACCCAGCGCGTTTAATGCGATGAACACGACCTGCAAACCGGCGTCTGCATAGAGGCCGGACTGCGCGAACAGCACCAGGAACATCGCGCAACTGAGAATGCCAGCTGGAAAATTCCAAAGATTGCGTTGGATCAACAGCCAGACACAGAGGGCGCCGCTCACTGTTCCGATGATTTCGATCCAATTCATATTGCCATTCTCAGACCCGTTTCCCCTCGCCTCGCAAGCCCCGAACACCGACGCACCGTGTCGGAGAAGAGGGGGCCTTACGACCGTTCGCACAACGCACTTCCTGTTTGCTGTACCTGCCCGCCACGACAAGGTAATTCTACTCAGGGACGATCAGTAATCCATCAGACACCCGGACATCGGCGCGCTATTCACGGCCACGGTCGTGGCGCCAAATGGTTTCTTCGGTCCAGCCGAGCTCAGCAAATTCACGGGCCCGAAGATCCGCCTCGTCCTCAGAGAAAAACTCATCCAATTGCGGCGGCGCGACGGATGTGCTGCTCATCATCGCATGGACCTGACCGCGATGATGGATCTGATGCTGGAATAAATGAAGCAAAAGTCGGCTGAGACGTTCGCGTTGAACACCCTGCGTTCGGTGCACTTCAACGATGCGATCGAGATCGGACGCGGTCAAACGATCGCAGAGGATCAGCAAGCGACGATCGATCTTCTGCTGTTCCATCCGCAGGCGTTCGACGGTCGGACAAGGCTCCGGGTCCGCCCATGCTGCAGGCCCAAGGTCACCGCCTTCCATGGCATCTACGTAAAAGCGATCAATGCACAAATTGTGATTCAAAGTGGCTTTGATGCTCCCGAAAAACCCTGACCTCGGTTTTGAAAACGCAGTCTGGGAGAGCTGCGCACAGGCGCTTAGTAAGCGATGATTTGCCCATGCGTTATTGTAAGCCATGGCCCGAAAGGGAAGAACTGTATTGATCGTTTCCTCCGCTTAGACTGCTAACATCGATCCTGACCAATATCTTAGAAGCGCCAGGATATTGCAATCCGGCACGTGCGCTGTGATCGCTAAGAGATTGATCTCGCTCGGCGCATCACAAACTCCGCTCCAGCCGTGCGATGCGCGCATGATCTTTCGGCCGATTGAGCATCCGGAGGAGGGCCAATTGCTCTTGAACGCCTGGCACAATCAGCCCCGTCCCATCAAGCGAAACGTGGCGGCGGGTCTGCGGCCAGATAGGCTGCCAATGCACGCCTTGCTTGACCCGATAGTCAGCCATGATTTCAACATCGACGCCGCCGAGATCAGGGCGCAAGAAGACCGCAGACCGATATCGGTCGGTGCCGCCATCGGCCTCATTCCGCAATCCATAACGCGTCAATAGCGCGGCTGCGTCGCGCTTTGAAACGAGAATATCAACGTCACGAACACCGCCTGGATCAATCCCGATCAAGGCCATTGCGGCACTCCCCAGGACCCACCAATCGTCCTGCGCCGCCCCCAAAAAAGCCGCCGCCCGGATCAGTGTAGACCGAAGCTCAGGGTCGATGTCCATGCGTTTGGATACAGCCAATAAAAGAGCACGTTAAGTGTAAATCAGTGGCTCGCGCACTGCCGCGTCTACGGTGTTGAACACGTTTGTTGCGGGGTTTCTGGTTTGTATCTTGACGCAAAGATCATCATTGCGGAGCCGGTGGGGCTTAAAGGGCGGACTTGTCCATCCGCCCAGTGACGAAATAGTATCGCCAGCGCAGCCTAGAAGCGTTTTTGAATGGTGACAAATGCGCGCCGCCCAAGCGCATCATGGCTGGTTGCGAAGAGCGGAAAGTTACCGAGATCAGTCGTGACAACCGCTGGAGACACAACCGGTGGCGGCTCATCGAAAATGTTACGGATACCGCCCGCAAACGTCCAGGTATCGCCCTCCCATTGAACGGAGGCCCCATGATAAGTCGTCGCTTCCGTGAAACCCTTGTAGAGGGCTGGTCCCGTCCCAAAATAACCTAATGGTCCATCAAGGTCGCTAACAAAGGTGCTGTTATTATCCTGTCGCCCAACATAGTCCGAAAAGACGGCAAATGTCCAATCCCCGCGCTCCAGTTGCACATTCAAGTCCCCTGTCACATAAGGGAAGCCCACTGTTCCGTTAAAGTCATTGTTTTCAACGCCTGCGATAAATCCTTCGCCAAACAGATTAATGACACGTTCGAACGACCAAGCCATGCTGCTTTCGATGGTCAGTTCTCCGATATCCAAGCCTTGGACATAACGCAATTCAAGGTCTAGCCCCCGCTGAGTTTGCGAATCAATATTCAAATATGTCGCCCGGATATCGTCGACTCGAAATGGCTCCAGTGAATCGGCGGCGGCTCGCGTAAATCGCGTACAAAACTCATTCGGAAACTGGGCCTGTCCATAACAGCCGCCGACGATTGTGTCGCCGCCTAAACGAGTTACCTGATCATCGATGTCGACTTCGTAGTAATCGAGCGCGATGTTGAGGCCGACATTCGCTGGCGTGATAACGATGCCGCCCGAGAAGGTCTGACCTTCCTCCGCTTCCAATTCTCCCGCGCCACCCGTCGTGGTGATGCGCGAGCTTGGATAGTTAGGGTTGAAGGTTTCTGGAATTCCCTCGGCGGCACAGTTTGCGCGCAGATTGGGATTGTTTGAAAGCCCCCAATTGACGCAAGGGTCGATATTCGAATAGCTCGAAAAGCCAACCTGTTCATTCAGAAAGAGTTCAAACAGGGCCGGCGCACGATACGATGTGTTGAAACTGCTTCGGAACCGAATCACTGGATTGACCTGCCAGTTCAAACCGGCACGGTAGATTGACCCCTCTCCGCCAATGTCATACAGGAAAGCCCGCGCCGACGCGGAGAGTTCGACATCCTCGGCGAATGGTTGTCCGCGCAGGACTGGAATTGCGAGCTCGCCAAAGACCTCACTCACGCGGTTCTCACCCGACGTAATCCCAGCGCGGGATACCCCCCAAACATCGCCCTTCTGAGTCAGTGCCCCGGGCACATCTTTGATTCTGTACTCACGATACTCAGCACCCAATGCGGCGCTGACTTCACCCGCGGGGAGGCTGATCAAGTCGCCCGTAGTGACCGCTGTAATTGTGGTCTGTTCATACTCTGTCCGACCGGTCTCGACGCCGCCGACCGCTGCGACGAGGGAAGCCATATCAGCCCCAGACAATAGATCGGGACTAAACACATCCCAACCTGGTGCCGACACCAGGTCGGGGGCGCCATCCCCATCCGTATCTTGAACGCCATCAATCCCCCAATCCGCAGATAGCGATGCCCGGATTTGGTTGCCCGTATATTCAGCATCACTAAACGTCCAAGTGCCATCGAGTTTCCAGCTCCAGTCTGACAGAAAATCGACATTGTACCCACCCGTCAGAGAATTGCTGACGGAATAATACTCAACTTCGACCGTCGTATCGTCTGGATAGGGATAGATCGGGACAACCAGCGAATTCAAACCATTATCATACGCAAAACCGAGATATCCAAAATTCGGATCGTTCCCCGCGGCATTTACGCTCGATCCAATGCTGGGCGCGAACTGTCGGTGAGCGTCAACGGTCGTTGTGCGTTTGTTGTAGAGGAGATCAGCATCCCAGCTTAGACCCGCAAACTGAATGTCTGACGACGCATAGAGGGCGATGTTTTCTTGCTCCGGACGAAAATCATCTTCTGCCAAGAAGGGCGCATCGACAATATCGGTGTAAAATAGTTCGCCCGCTTCCGTAACGCCCGTACCCCTGCGCGGTCCACCGCTTGCGCGTAAAACGTATCCAGGGATTGCCCCGCCGAGCACGGTCGGTTCCGTCGTTCCGTCGCCCGACGGCACCAAGCGCTGGTCCTGATCAAGCAGACCTTCGACCAAACTATCGATGACCGTATTGTGATACAAATTAGAACAATTACGGTTCGGATCGGTCGCTGTTGCGGAGAAGTTCAACCGATCAATCGGCGCCAGCGTCTCGAAATTGCGTACATAGTCGCGCTCGCAGTCTAGCCAAGGACGATCGCCGCGGTTTAGCTCCGATTGCAAACGAAATTCAGCGCCGAGTATGAAATCCGCATTGTCACCAATTTCGAACCCATATGCACCACTGATACGCATTTCTTCGCCACCGGATTCGAAGGGTTGGCTATATGTGAAGTTCAGCTCTGGGTCATCGACAGCCGTGCGGGTTATGATATTCGCCACCCCACAAACCGCATCCGACCCGTAAATCGTTGAGGCCCCGTCCTTCAAAATTTCGACTCGCGAAATGACGGATTGCGGAATATTATTCAAGTCAACGGCGGAGACACCACCGCGCACCCCTGACGGGCCCCAGCGCTTGCCATTTACGAGCACAAGCGTGCGGGTGTCGCCGCAACCCCTCAAATCGATGGT
>JBCCXW010000059.1:0-20207 GCA_039191105.1 Pseudomonadota bacterium | reverse complement strand
GCGACCTCCAAGAAGCCGGATTGCGTCGCCAATTGATCAATCGGATAGCCGCGATGGAGTAGAATGCCCTTTTCGCCATCGATAAACGTGATTTGGCTTTCGCACGAGCCGGTCGACGTGAAGCCCGGGTCGAGCGTAAACACATCGGCATCGGCATAAAGGCGTTTCACATCAATAACATCAGGGCCATGCGTACCGCTGAGCACTGCCAGTTCTAGGGTTTTCCCTTTGATGGCAAGTGTTGCAGTCCCTGTTTGCTTGGTTTTATTGATCATCTTAGCCCTCTCACGTCTCTTTCGCTCTGTCGGCGTTAAGCCGGCAAATGTGTTTCAATTCGCCTCAACACCTCGTCTCGCCCCAGCCAATGCATGACTGGCGCCAATTCCGGTGCGGGCAACCCTCCTGTGAGCGCCGCGCGCAAGGGCGGCCCCACTTGTCCCATATTCAGGGTGTGCGCTGCACAAAAAGCATCCAGCACATCCTGCAATGCTTCAATAGTCCAAGATTCGGATAGGTCTAGTGCTTGACGGAGATCTCTTAGTCGTTCGATCCCGTCTTCACGCAAGGCTTTCCGAGCTTTTTTGTTCAAGTTTTCCGCGTTGGCATCCCATAGGAATCGACATGCTTCGGCGACCTCTGGCAGCGTTTGACCGCGGTCTTTTAAGCTCGGGAGGGCTTGCTGCAGGCGCTCAGTCAGCGTCGGGGTAATCGGGGTTAATTTTTCGATTTCCGGCAACAGAACGGACAATAATCGCGGCTCATTCGCCGTTCGAATAAAATGCGCGTTGACGTCATTAAGCTTGTCCAAATCAAGCCGGGCCGGGGCTTTATTTATGCCTTTTAAGTCGAAGACTGCGGCGACGTCTTCCATGGTGAAGACTTCCTGATCACCATGGCTCCATCCTAAACGTACGAGATAAGAGGTCATGGCCTCCGGCAAATACCCCATGTCGCGATAAGCAAGGGTCGATAGCGCGCCATGGCGTTTTGATAATTTGCCGCCATCCGCACCGTGAATCATGGGCACATGCGCGAATTCCGGCGCCTGCCAGTCCATGGCCCAGAAGATCGGCAATTGCCGGAACGTATTGCGAAAATGGTCGTCACCGCGGACCACGTGCGTCACGCCCATATCGTGATCATCGACCACGACCGCGAGCATATAAGTCGGTGTGCCGTCTGCGCGCAGCAGGATCAGATCATCGATTTCTCGGGTGTTCAGCGTGACATCGCCTTGGACGTGATCGGCAATGGGAATGCTGTCTTGGTCGGGGGCGCGAAGCCGGATCGTATATTCGGCATCTGGGGCAGGCGGCGAACCACCATCTCGCCAAGGCGATCGGTAGGGCGCCAATAAAGCGTCCGCTTCGGCCCGCAGCGCGTCGCGTTCGCCCTCCGTGATATCGGCTTGTTTTGCTGCTGCACGCTTGGCTTCCCCAAGATCGCGGCGGGCTTGCAGCTCTTCAGGCGTCGCATAGCAGCGAAAGGCATGGCCTTTGGCCACCATTTCGAGCGCACACGCCCGGTGGCGTTCAGCATTTTGACTCTGAAAAACAGGGGGCAAATCTGGCTTGAGCCCGAGCCATTCCATACCGTCTAAAATCGCTTCTGTCGCTTCCGGCGTAGACCGCTTTTTGTCTGTATCTTCAATGCGCAATAAGAACTGACCCGCATGGCGACGGGCCAATAAATAGTTGAACAAAGCCGTTCTGGCGCCGCCAATGTGCAGCATACCAGTTGGGGAAGGGGCGAAACGCGTGATGACAGTCATGGCGTAATTTCAAACGTAGATTCAAGCTTTTGGGATCGGCTTCCCCGCTTCAACACGGTCTGCTAATGTTTCGCAAGGGGCGGGGAGGAAAGATGCAGCGATTTGCGCTGTCGACCGTCCAGAGCGGGTCCGAGCACTATGCGCCATTTGTCTTCGCCATTGCCATGGCCGCGGGCGCGGTATGGTACTTCGTCATCGATTTCGAGCCTGGCTTTTGGCCGTTATGTGCAGCCCTTTGTTTGAGTGGCGGTGCGCTTGCCATCGCGCTTAGACGGTCGCTCGGCATTCGAGCATTTTTGGGCGTCTTGGTGGTTTCAGGCATTGTCAGCGGGGCTTTTGCTGGAAAACTCGCGACGTTGCGTGTTGAGGCGGAGCAAGTCCCGCGCTCGATCGGCCCGGTCTCGGTTGAAGGCTGGGTGGTCGCGGCCCAACCGGCGCGGCGTGGTGTTCGTCTGGTGCTGCGCGTGCACGCCATTGACGGTCTGTCTCAGACCCAGTTGCCGCGCACCGTTCGAATGACGCAGATCTCAGAGCTGCGCGTAGAACCGGGGCGGTTTGTGCGCTGTTGGGCGGTGTTAAGACCGCCGCCAGCGCCCGTCATTGCGGGTGATTATGCGTTTGACCGACAGGCCTATTATCAAGGCTTGGGCGGGGTGGGTTATGTGCAAGGGCGGTGCCGCGGCGCGCCTTTGGGCCCGCCGCAATCGCGCGCGGGGCACATCGAATTACAGCTTGCCAAAATGCGGCGGCAACTCGCGCAATATGTGCGCGGCGCAGCGGGCGAACGGGCTGGCGGTTTCGCCGCCGCGCTGACCTCTGGCGATCGCAGCTTTATGTTGAGCGCTGACCAAGAGGCGCTTCGAGCCGCGGGTTTGGCACATCTCTTGGCCATTTCCGGGCTGCATATGGGGATTGTCGGCGGATTGGTGTTTCTCATTGTCTGGCGGGCATTGTCCTTGATTGAGCCAGTGGCGCTGCGGGTTCCAGTAAAGAAGCCAGCCGCTTTGGCGGCGCTGGTCGCGTGCCTGACCTATTTGATCGTTTCTGGGGCGAGCGTATCGACGCAGCGCGCCTTCATTATGGCGGCGGTCTTATTCGGCGCGGTGCTTGTCGATCGCACCGCCCTCAGTTTGCGGTCGCTCGCGATTGCCATGATCTTAGTTGTAATATGGTCGCCATGGAGTGTTTTAACCCCTGGATTCCAAATGTCATTTGCAGCGACCGGCGTGCTGATTGCGACATATGAAACATGGCAACGCCATTCGCGCCGATCTGGGCATATCCGGCGACGGGGTTGGGTGTTTTGGTGCCAGTCTTTATTCGTCACATCCACAGTATCGAGCCTGGCGACCATGCCATTTGCGCTCTTCCACTTTGAGCGCATCGCGGGGTTTGGATTGCTGGCGAACCTATTTGCGATGCCAATTGTGTCGCTGGTGAGCGCGCCCGCGGCTGCGGCGGCATTGGTGCTCACACCGATCGGACTGGATCACCTCGCCCTCAGAGTGTTTGGCTTTTCCTTGGAAGGCGTTCTGATCATCGCCCATGCGTTCCAAGATCGGATCGGCGACAATGCCTTTAACGCGTCGCCTTATCCAGCGTTTGGTCTTCTCATTATGACGAGCGGGATTGTTCTGTACTGCTATTTTAAGCGGTTTGTTTGGCAGGTGATCAGCGTTGCCGCCTGCGCCGGGCTCTCACTCATCATATGGAGCCTGTCTGGGTTGGATCGCATGCATTTCGCGCCTTCGGGCGATGTCTATTTCGCTTACGCAGACGGCCGCGTTGAGCGTGTTGAGATCTATAACGGCCCCGGCTTGGCGCCACTGCGCTATTCAGAGCGTGCAGCGGACCAAGTCTGTCCCAAATCCGAAGTCTGCCGCCTGGCGTTTCTTGATTTCGAGCTGCTGACTCAAATGCCTGAGAGCTCTGGTGCCGACGGCGTCGCAGATAACGTCGAGCGCATTTTGATCGTTACATCAAATGATATCTCCGATGATCGGAACCGCGATATATCGGTCACGTGGGCGGATATTATTGCGGAAAACGGCATCACGTTTGCCTACAAAAACGGCCAATTGATCAAACAAGATAAGCCGTCCTGCGAGTCACGTCCTTGGCGTCGGTGTTTAATGTTAGCAGACGCCGACCCGCTTTAACTTACTCATATTTACGGATGAGCGCCACCAACCGGCCCTGCACGCGGACCCGGTCCGGACCAAAAATGCGCGTCTCATAAGCTGGATTTGCGGCCTCAAGCGCAACCGAGTCGCCTTTCTTCCGGAGACGCTTTAGCGTCGCTTCCTCATCATCAATCAGCGCGACGACAATGTCACCGGAACTGGCGCTATCGGTGCGTTTCAGGATCACAATATCGCCGTCCAGGATACCCGCGTCGATCATTGAATCGCCTTTGACTTCTAACGCGTAATGGGCGTCGCTATCGGCAAATTCCTCTGGGGGCGTTACCCGATCGACTTCATTTTGGATGGCCGTAATCGGCACACCCGCAGCGATGCGTCCAAGCACCGGGATTGTATTGCGGCCCATTTGAGGGGTTTGTGAGCCCACCACACTTGGTCGAAAGGCCTGGCGCCCACGCGGCGGCGCCGTCGGCGTCACGGATTCTGGCATTTTCAGAACTTCCAAGGCGCGCGCCCGGTTTGCCAGGCGGCGAATAAACCCGCGTTCTTCCAGCGCGACGATTAGCCGATGGATGCCGGACTTCGACGCGAGATTGAGCGCTTCTTTCATTTCGTCAAAGGAGGGCGAAACGCCGTCGGCTTTGATCCGTTCATGAATGAAAAGAAGCAGCTCTTTTTGTTTGGATGTGAGCACGAATATTCTCCGATCAATCGAATCTGTTCTCTATATGTTTATTCTCGTTCTGTTCTTTTGTCAAATTCATGACGTAACAGACTCATCATTGCTGTATCCCAGATCTCGTCTGCGATCGGTGTCGTCTGGCGGCGAGTGCCTTCATGGACAAAGCCAGCGCGCTCATAAGCATGGATCGCCGTCGCGTTTTGCGCGTACACCAGCAAATCGACACGGTGGATCCAATGCCGGTGAAACGCGACGTTCAGAATCAGGTCCATAAGCGGGTCGGAAAGGCGTTTGCCGCGATGCCAGGGTGCCACAGCGATTCGGCCCAATCCCGCGGTGTTGAGACGGCGGTAATAAGTGACTTGGAAATGCGCCACCATATCTTGGTCATAGGTGACCGCCCAAAGCTCGCGCGCAGGATCAGCGCCGCGATGGTGTTTGATCATCTCGATAAATTCGCGCCGTTTGAGCGGCCAAGACAAACTCGCTCCGGCCCATTCGAGCACGTCTCGTTCCGTCTCGAACCAGGAAAATAAAGGTTTGATGTCGCGTTTTCGAAACCGGCGGATCTGCAAGGTCATCGGACGGCACGAAGCGCGCGGACATGAGACTCTCGATCCGGGCGTTTCATCAAGCTCTCGCCAATCAGGAACCGGCGCGTCCCCACCGCGCGCAGCCGTGCGATATCTTCGGTTTCGCTAATCCCGCTTTCCGACACAACATCATGGCTTGACGGGATCAGACTCGCCAGCGTCTCGCTGGTCGTAAGATCAGTCTTCATCACTTTCAAATCGCGATTGTTGATCCCGATCAAGCGGACGGGTAGGCGCAGAGCGCGCTCAATTTCGGGCGCGTCATGGGTTTCGACAAAAGCATCCATGTCCAAATCGTGCGCCGCTTGGACCAAGTCGCGTGCCAAAACATCATCCGTGCAGGACAGAATGATCAAAACAGCGTCGGCGCCATAGGCGCGCGCTTCGGCGACTTGGATCGGGTCGACCATAAACTCTTTGCGCAGCAGGGGCAGCGATACGGCGCCTCGGATATCGGCAAAGTCCTGCAGGCTGCCGCCAAAGCTTGGACCATCAGTGAGGACGGAAAGGCAGGCGGCGCCCCCGCGTTCGTATTGCCGAGCGATTTCGGTGGGCTGTGCGCCCGGTAAGATATCGCCGGCGCTTGGACTTTTGCGTTTCAATTCGCAAATCAGCGCATTTTCGTCGACCGACGCAATCGCGGACAAAGCTTGAATAAATCCGCGCGGTGGGTCCTGCCCCTCTGCGTCGCGGATGAAATCTTGCTCCGAGCGATCGCGCTTAAGGGCAGCAACTTCGTCTCGCTTATAAGCAATGATCTTGTCGAGCGCGGTGCTCATACCGGTTGTCCGATCGACGCCTTCGCAAGCGCTGCCAGCGTCGCGGCAGCAGCGCCAGAGTCAATTGCCGCCTCAGCTTTGGTCCGGCCAACCGTTAAATCCGACGCCAAACCGAGCACATGTAAGCCCGCCGCAGCGTTTAACGTCACGGCGTCGCGAAATGGCCCGGGCCGACCGTCCAAAAGCTCTCGAATGGCGGCGGCGTTCTCTGCTAGGGCGCCGCCTGCCAGGGCGCTCAAGCGATTGCGGGTCAGACCGGCATCTTCGGGAACGATGGTCAGCTCTGTCAGACCTCCAGCCTGAATTTCGATAATGTGCGTTTCGCCTGCGATTGAGAGCTCGTCGATCACCGTTCCGTCGACATCCGTGCCATGGACAACCCAAGCGCGGGTGATGCCAAGATCGCGCAGCGCCTCGGCCATCGGTCGCAGCCAGCGAGCTTCATTCACGCCTAAAACATGATGGGTGGCAGAGGCCGGGTTCGAAAGCGGACCGAGCAAGTTGAATATTGTGCGGATCCCAAGGCTGGCCCGGACCGGTGCCACATGGCGCATGGCGCTGTGATGGCTGCGCGCAAACAAAAAACCGACGCCAGCTTGATCGATACAGTCGCGGAATCGGCTTTCTGTCAGATCCAGCTCGACGCCGAGCGCTTCCAAAACATCCGCGCTTCCGGTTTTCGGCGGGACAGAGCGATTGCCATGCTTCGCCACCCGTCCGCCCGCTGCGGCAATGACGATGGCGCTCGCGGTCGATGTATTGAGGCTGGTCCAGCCCAGACCTCCAGTGCCGCAGGTGTCGAGCATTGGGCCATCAAGCTCGATCGTCCGGGCATTGGCGCGCAGGGTCTTAGCGCCGGCCAGCAGCTCGGATCCGGTTTCGCCGCGAACCGCCAGGCCCATAAGGAAGGCCCCGATTTGCTCCGCGGGCACGTCGCCGGCAAGGATCGCGCCAAATGTTTCTTCTAGAGATTGTGCAGAGAGCGCGGCGCCGTTGGCGAGCGTTTTGAGTGTGGTGGAAATCGAGGTCATAATTAAGAAACAGGTTTTGAAATAGGGCGCTCTTTTAGGGGCGGGTGATGACCCCCGATGGGTCGTGTGTGGTTTACTCTAAGCCGTATTTTGTACCTTTAGCCAATTCTTGAGCAATGCGTGGCCGTGCTCGGTGAGGATACTCTCTGGGTGGAACTGCACCCCAAAAACCGGCCGCGATTGATGACGGACCGCCATAACCTCGCCATCGGCCGTGAACGCGTCTGCAATCAGCGTCGGCGGAACCTGGTCTGGCTGGATCGCTAAAGAGTGATACCGGACGACTTCATAACTTGTCGGCAAACCCTCAAAAAGCGGGCCGTCTTCATGGCGGATTTGGCTGATTTTTCCGTGTCGGATCTCTTTTGCCGTTACGATATCCCCGCCCTCTGCGGCGCCAATGCTCTGGTGACCGAGGCAAACGCCCAGGATCGGCAAATCGCTGGGTGCGCGGCGAACCAGTTCGACGCAAATGCCAGCTTCGTTGGGTGTGCAGGGGCCTGGCGACAAGACAATGCCATCCGGTTTGAGCGCGAGCGCGCTTTCGACGCTTAACTCATCATTGCGCACCACCTGGGTCCGCGCGCCAATCTCCTCGAGATAATGCACCAAGTTCCAGGTGAAGCTGTCATAATTGTCGATGACAAGGATCTGTTTTGCCTGGCTCATTGATCAAACTCATAACTCGCCGCTAGAGCGGCGGCTTTTTTGAGGGCGTTGGCTTTGTGTACGGTCTCATCAAATTCGTATTCCGGGTCGGAATCTAGCACGACGCCACCACCCGCTTGGATGTGCAGTTGGCCGTCTTTCAACACCGCTGTGCGCAGTGCGATACACGTGTCGAGATCACCATTCCAGCCAAAATACCCAATGGCGCCGCCATAAATGCCACGCGCGTGCTGTTCCAGTTCGTCGATAATCTGCATGGCACGGATTTTCGGAGCGCCCGACACAGTCCCGGCGGGTAGACCTGCAAGCAGCGCGTCAACAGCGGTGAGGCCCGCTCGCAAATTGCCCTCAACATGCGAGACAATATGCATGACATGGCTATAGCGTTCGACAATGAAGCGCTCGGTGACTTCGACACTGCCATAGGCCGCTACGCGCCCGACATCATTACGACCGAGATCCAAGAGCATCAAATGCTCAGCGATTTCTTTTTGATCTGCCAGCAAGTCGGTTTTGCGCTGTGCATCTATCACTGGGTTACCGGATCGCGGACGTGTGCCGGCAATCGGGCGGATGGCAACTCGTCCGTCGCGCACGCGCACCAGGATCTCCGGGCTTGATCCGACCAAGCGCACATCGCCAAGGTTCATGTGAAACATAAACGCAGACGGGTTCAACCGACGCAAAGCGCGATAGAAACTGATCGATTTTCGATCGAAAGCGGCGCTGAAACGCTGACTGGGGACCACCTGAAAAATGTCCCCCGCTTTGATATAATCGCGCGCGGTCTCGACCATATTGAAATATTGGTCTTTTCCGGTGTTGGATGTGAACGCTAACGGTTCGCTTTCAGCGTCTTTTGGCGATATTGGGGGCGGGCGTTCTAAGGCCGTTTCAACCCGATCGAGCAGATCTTCAGCGACCTGTTCTTCCCCAGGCTTGTGGCGCCCCACCAAAATCAATTCCTGGTACAGATGGTCAAAGATCAGGACGACTCCGGGAATCACGAGCAGTGCTTCCGGAACCCTCAACGTATCCGGTTTGGTGACCGGGACAGGTTCCACATGTTGAATGAAATCATAGCCAACATAGCCGAAGGCGCCGCTGGCCATTGGCGGCAGGGCGTCTTCTGCTTTGGCGTCCGCCAGACCTCCCTCAGCGAACTGCCTTAAGGCTTCAATTGGGCTACTATCAATTCGCAAAGCGGACGCAAAATCGATGGTTTCACTGATTTCTCCGATGCCGTTTGAAATGCGCATCCATGATTGCGGATGGACGCCGATAAATGAGTATCGCCCAAGGCGTTCTCCGCCTAAAATCGACTCGAACAAAAATGTACCGGCATCGTCTGCGCCGAGCTTTAGCATCGCCGAAACGGGCGTTTCGAGGTCTCCCGGTCGCCTCCGGACCGTCAACTGATCGCGGCTCATTGTTCCGTCACGAGGCTGCGTTTGTAAGCATCTAGCGCATTTGCGTTTGTGGTCAGTTCCACCGTATCGGCAATGCTGAGCAAATAAGCGATGAACAAGTCATCGGCGATATTTGTTTCAATATCGATGGCGGTGCTTTGCGCGAGGAGGTCGAGCGTCTCATCTGCCGGGCGGTCAATGCTGGTGACTTGTAAGATGATAATTTGGTCGGAAATCCCAGGAATGGAAAAGGTATCCCCTTCTGCTTTGGCGCTAAACAGACCGGTCATCATCGGGCGCGGCAATTGCAGATCGGTGTTTTGACGGGTGACCGGGCCCGGCAGGGACTCAATCGTCGCATTGTATTTTTCAGCTTCCGCTTCAAGCGTCGTGGAGCCCTCTGCGATCGCCGCTTCAATTTCGGCGGCAGCCGCTTGCAATTGTTCCGACTGCCGTTGCTGGGTCCATACGCTTTCCAATTGATCGCGCACTTCTTCAAACTCTGGCAATCGTTCCGGTACGATGCTGTCGACTCGGGCAATCCATGTCACTTCGTCTTCGCCGAAACGCTCTGTATTGCGCCCCTCACTTTGCGCAAAAATCATTTCTAGTAGGCCAGGGGCGGTGACCAAAGGCAAGTAACGCTGTCCGGCCTGGGACACGCCATTGGTGTCGACCGGAGCAAAGGATAGTACGGGCGCGCCCAAGCCGAGCGCGATATCCTCCAGCCCGGCCCCGGTGCCGAGGAGATCGTCAAACCGCGGCAGCGAATCGTAAAACAGCCCCGCCGCAATGTCGCGCGCCAATTCCTCTTCAATGGCGTCTCTAACCTCCGCCAAAGGCGTTGCAACACCTGGGATGATCTCTTCGAGGCGGATCACAATATAAGCGCTGCCGACCGGCTGGGGACCATGGATCGAGCCCGTTTGCGCGCCTGGTGAAAACACCTGATCCGCGAGGCGATCATTAGTGATAATTTCGCGTCGTCCGGTCCGGACCTCCGTCGACAGCGCCGTGTCGATTGCCTCTGGCGCGGCGCCGCCTGCGATCCGCCCTAATGCAGCGCGAGCGATCGCTTCGTCAGCGAACGTAAACTCCGTGAAGGTGCGGCTGTCGGGGCCTGTATACCGTTCTTCTTTATATGCCTCGTAGAAGCCTTCAATATCGACTTCCGTGACCTCAGCTTGCGCAATAAAGTCATCCGGACTGAGACGCAATAAGCTGACGCCGCGCCGTTCCGGTTCGCGCAGACCTTCCGTTCGGGTGGCGTAGAGGTCGCGCAATTCCTCTTCCGTCGGCGCCGATATTTCGGGCAGCTCAGACTGCTGCAAAACAAACCAGGAGGCCGCCCGCAATTCGCCCGCATAAGCGGCTTGTAAGCGTGCCAGGGCTGCCGGCACGCGCAAACCTTCCAGTGGCACACGTTGCAGCCGTCCGATAGTCATTTGCGATTCCAAATCGGCCTCATAATCGGCTTCGCGAAACCCATTGGCGTTTAACAGGTTTGAGTAGCGCAGAGGATCAAACAGGCCGGTTGTGTCTTGGAAAATCGGATCGGTTCTGATCGCGTCGACAATCGCGTCAGTTGTGGCTGAGATCCCTTGTGTGTCTGCATAAGCGGTGAGCAAGGTTTCGCGCGACAATTCTTGAAAGACTTGATCCAGAAGACCTCGTTCCATGGCTTCTTCTTTGGTCAATGACCGGCCACGATCATCTGTTTGAGTCCGAAGAATGCGCTCGAGCGTTTGGTCAAAGGCACGATCCGAGACGCCGCGATCGCCCGCGCGAACCAGGTTTGCGCCAGATCCGCCGGCAAACACATCGGTCACACCCCACGCGGCCATGGCGATAATCACGATAATGAAAATACCGCCAGCGGCGGGAGAGCGGAGCATGTTGCGCAGAGGAGTCAGCATAGAGGCTGCCTTTCCGTTCAGGATCGCTTGTTTGTTTCAGCACAGCTTGCTAGGCGAGCGCACAAACTTGTTCAAGATGGTGATTGGTATGGTACGCACACTGATTGCAGGCAATTGGAAAATGAATGGCCTGATGTCGTCCCTCTCAGAGATTGAAAACGTCGTTGCGGCTTTGCCTCAATATGACGATCGCGCCGACTGTCTGATTTGCGCGCCGAGCACACTGATTGTGCCGATGAATGATCGCGCGGGGGAGCGCCTTTTGATTGGTGCGCAGAGTTGCCATCCGGAAAAATTCGGTGCGTTCACAGGGGACATATCAGCGGAAATGCTGAAAGATGCCGGCGCCTCTTATGTCATTGTTGGACATTCTGAACGCCGGTCCGAGCATGGAGAACGCAGCGCTTATGTCCAAGAGCAGGCCCATGCTTGTCTGCGCGCGGGGGTAAAGCCAATCGTCTGCGTCGGAGAGAGCTTTGCCCAGCGCGAGCGCGGCGAGACCGAGGATGTGGTGGTACGCATTCTTCGTAAATCACTGCCGACCCTGGGCTCTGATGATTCGATCGTCGTCGCCTATGAGCCGCTTTGGGCGATCGGCACAGGATTGGTGCCAAGCGCGGAAGAGATTGCCATGGTCCACAGCGTGATTCGCAGTTTGCTTTTAGAACTCTATCAAGACAGGGGAGCAGACGTACGGATCCTTTATGGCGGGTCAATGAAGCCAGCGAATGCGGCGGAGATCCTGGCGATCGAAAACGTCAATGGTGGGTTGATCGGCGGGGCGAGCTTGAAGGCTGAAGACTTTATGGCCATTTACGCTGCAGCGGTGGCCTAACGCATCTCCAGCGCTGACGCCCAGGGGTTGGCGGACGGGCTAGAAAGGCGTAAGCCCCGCGGCTTGAGACTCAGGAAGATGACATGACCAATGTAATCCTTGTGGCCCACATTCTTGTCTCGATCGTGCTGGTGATCGTTGTTCTCATGCAGCGTTCTGAGGGCGGTGCGCTCGGAATTGGCGGCGGCGGTGGTGGCGGCGGCGGCTTAATGACCGGCAGCGGCGTGACCGGCGCCTTGGTCCGCACAACGATCATTTTTGGCGCCATCTTCTTTGTCTCGAGCCTCACCCTGACCACGCTCGCAACCAAAGAGAACGCGGATGGCCGCACCGATGTGCAGCGTCAACTCGAGGGCACGGTTGCTCCGGCGACGGAAGGTGATGATCTCGGTCTCGACAATTTAGATGATATTCTGAGCGGTGAAGGCAGCTTGCTAGACGATCCGCTGGCCGTGAACCCGACAGACCCTCGGCCTGTGGATGAAACCGGAGCCAATGACGACCCGCTCGCTTCTGGAGCAGACCCACAATAATCTTATCAATCCGAACCAAACCCTATCGAGGGTGGTTGCGAATCAGGCAAACTGCATTCCCATGACTCGCTATATCTTCATTACTGGCGGCGTGGTGTCTTCATTGGGCAAGGGGATCGCATCAGCAGCGCTCGGCGCATTGCTGCAGGCGCGCGGATACCAGGTGAGGTTGCGCAAGCTTGATCCTTATCTAAACGTTGATCCAGGGACGATGAGCCCACGCCAGCACGGAGAAGTGTTCGTCACCGACGATGGCGCAGAGACCGATCTAGATCTTGGCCACTATGAGCGTTTTACCGGCGTTTCAGCGCGGCAATCCGACAATATCACGACCGGGCGGATTTACTCGACGATTATCGAGAAAGAGCGCCGCGGCGACTATCTGGGCGCCACGATCCAAGTGATCCCGCACGTCACCAATGAAATCAAAGAGTTTGTGCTCTCGGATGCGGGAAAAGATGTCGATTTCGTGCTGTGCGAGATTGGCGGCACGGTTGGCGATATCGAAGGCTTGCCATTCTTCGAAGCGATCCGGCAATTGGGTCAGGAACTCGGACCCGAGCGCGCCTGTTTCATCCATCTGACGCTGCTCCCATACATTCCGGCGGCCGGCGAGATGAAGACCAAGCCGACGCAGCACTCGGTCAAGGAGTTGCGATCAATCGGGATCCAGCCGCAAATATTGCTCTGCCGATGTGATCGTCCCATCCCGGAGACTGAGAAGGCCAAAATAGCGAGCTTCTGTAATGTTCGCCCAAGCAGCGTTATTGAGGCGCGGGATGTGGGGCACATTTATGATGTCCCGGCCTCGTATCATGACGAGGGGCTCGACGAAGAGGTACTACAGCATTTTCAGATCCGCGATGCGGCGCCGCCAGACCTATCTCTGTGGAACCGAATTGCGCAAACCGTGCACAATCCAGATGGCCATGTCTGTATCGGATTGGTCGGAAAATATACCGATGTTCCTGACGCTTACAAATCGGTGGTGGAGGCCCTGCAGCATGGGGGGCTCGCCAATAATGTAGGGGTCGATATCAAACTCATAAACAGTGAGGAGTTTGACGATGATACCGCGCCGATTGATATTCTCGAGGGCGTCGACGGGATCATTCTGCCTGGCGGGTTTGGCGAGCGGGGCGCGCGCGGAAAAATGCGCGCAGCGCGGTTTGCCCGTGAACGTCAGGTGCCGTGTTTTGGGATCTGTTATGGGATGCAGCTCGCTGTGGTCGAAGCGGCGCGCAACTTAGCCGGTATCCAAGACGCCTCGACAACCGAATTCGGACCCACCGAGCAGCCGATTGTCGGCTTGATGTCGGAATGGACCAAAGGCAATGAGTTGGTGACGCGCGATGAGCAGACCGATAAAGGCGGGACGATGCGTCTGGGCGCTTATCCTGCGCGATTGAAAGAGGGCTCCCGCGTTGCTGAGATTTATGGATCGGACAGCATTTCCGAGCGACATCGCCACCGCTACGAAGTGAACGCGGCTTATATCGAGGCGCTGCAAAAACACGGCATTGTCTTCTCCGGCATGTCGCCAGATGGGGTTCTGCCTGAAATCATCGAGCTCGAAAGCCACCCTTGGTTTATCGCGGTCCAGTATCACCCGGAGCTCAAATCTCGGCCGATGGAGCCGCATCCTCTTTTTGCCAGCTTTATCGGTGCTGCGGTCACCCAATCCCGCCTGGTTTGAGCCGCAATCGCCCCCTTGCGCCAATGGTACGCTTCCGGTAAGAGCGCGGTTTGATTTTCTCGAGGCCTGCCTCGATCCCCGTTTTGGAGCACGCAAATGGCTGTCCCTAAGAGTAAAGTGACGAAATCGCGCCGCGGTATGCGCCGATCGCACGATCGTCTCAAAAGCAATACATATGTCGAAGACCAGGAGTCCGGCGAATTGCGCCGTCCACACCATATCGACCTCAAGTCCGGTATGTATCGTGGACGTCAGATCCTCGAACCGACAGACGATTAAAGTCCTGGATGTATTTGTATTTTTCGGAACCCTCGCGATGAGCGGGGGTTTTCTTTTGCCCTTAATAAGCACCGAGGCTTGGCTCTTGCACTTTCCGACACGGCGCACTAGAGGCAGCCGGAACTTAGCTTCTCGCCGAAACAAGGATCCCGCTATGAGCGAAATCGCCGACATTCACGCCCGCCAAATCCTCGATAGTCGCGGCAATCCAACGGTCGAAGTTGATGTTACCCTTGAAGATGGGGCGTTCGGGCGTGCGGCGGTTCCGTCCGGCGCGTCCACGGGGGTCCATGAAGCGCACGAACTGCGCGATGGCGGCGCCGCCTATAACGGCAAAGGGGTGATCACGGCGATTGAAGCTGTGAATGGTGAGATCGCAAATGCGCTCAACGGTGTGGAAGCGACCGAACAGCGTCTCATCGATGGGGTTATGATAGAGCTAGACGGCACGGAAAATAAAAAACGCCTCGGCGCCAATGCAATCCTTGGGGTGTCAATGGCAACAGCGAAAGCCGCTGCGGAAAGCTGCAGCCTGCCTTTGTATCGCTATATTGGTGGTACCAATGCGCGGGTTTTACCGACGCCCATGATGAATATTATCAATGGCGGTGAGCATGCCGACAATCCGATTGACATCCAAGAATTCATGATCATGCCCATCAGTGCGGAGAGTATCGCTGACGGCGTGCGCGTTGGCTCAGAAATTTTCCATACGCTCAAGAAAACGCTGAGCGATGCCGGTCACAATACTGGCGTCGGGGATGAGGGCGGGTTTGCCCCAAACCTATCGTCGACACGCGATGCGCTGGATTTCATTATGAAATCGATAGAAAAGGCTGGCTACACGCCCGGGGAAGATGTCTCCCTCGCACTCGATGCGGCATCGACTGAATTCTACAAAGACGGAAAGTATGTGCTTGCGGGCGAAGATAAAACGCTCGATGCGGAAGGGATGGCGAACTATCTCGCCGACCTCGTTGATGCCTATCCCATCGTTTCGATCGAAGATGGTATGGCCGAAGATGATTGGGACGGTTGGGGCATTCTCACCGAGCGGGTTGGAGATCGCTGCCAACTCGTCGGGGATGATTTATTTGTCACCAATCCAGAGCGCCTATCGATGGGGCTGCAGCGGGGTGCGGCGAATTCAATTTTGGTCAAAGTCAATCAGATCGGGACTTTGTCTGAGACGCTTGACGCGGTCGAGCTCGCCCATCGCCATGCTTACACATCCGTCATGTCGCACCGCTCTGGGGAAACCGAGGACGCGACGATTGCCGATCTCGCGGTCGCGACCAATTGCGGACAGATTAAAACGGGTTCTCTGGCGCGCTCGGACCGGCTTGCAAAATACAATCAGCTGATCCGGATCGAAGAAGAGCTCGGCGCTTCCGCGCTCTATGCGGGCGCCGCGCTGATCAACGCGTAAATCTGATTTTAACCACAATTTGTGTTCCTATTTTTTGAATAGGAGTATCGGACTCATGACCTCAAAATGGGCCGCGGGGGCCATGTCCCTGACGATCGCATACTTCGCCTATCACGCCCTTGCGGGCGAGCAAGGCCTTGGAAAGTGGACCGATAAACAAATCGAATTGTCCGAGAAAAGAGCGGTTTTAGAGGCGCTTAACGCGGAAAATGCTGCGCTGCAAAAAGACATAGCTCGGCTGACACCCGGGCAAATCGATCCGGACTTGGTGGAATACCTGGCGCGGCGCGATCTCGGCTTTGTGTATCCAGGTGAATTGGTGTTGGTTGACCGGGCCAAGTCTGATGCAGATATGCATAACTGATAGGACTCGACCTTGCGTCAATCGTCTGCCTATCTATGGCAAAAATAACACAGTTTAGGAGCCGTCATGGCCAAAGCCGCCGCGCCCAAAAAACGAAGTGTGCCGAAGCTCAAAAAAGCGGAGGCTTTGCAATTTTATCGTGAAATGTTGCTGATCCGCAGGTTCGAAGAGCGCGCTGGCCAGCTCTATGGCATGGGAAAGATTGCTGGCTTTTGTCACCTCTATATTGGCCAAGAGGCGGTTGTGACCGGGATGCAGTCTTGCCTAATTGAGGGCGATCAAGTGATCACCGGGTATCGTGACCATGGTCATATGCTGGCCTGTGGGATGGAGGCGCGCGGCGTCATGGCGGAGTTGACCGGGCGTGCGGGGGGGTATTCCCGCGGCAAAGGCGGCTCTATGCATATGTTTAGTCGGGACAAGAACTTTTTCGGAGGTCATGGGATTGTCGGCGCGCAGGTGCCGATCGGGACCGGGCTTGCTTTTTCCAATAAATATCGCGGCAATGACAATGTCTGTCTCGCTTATTTTGGCGATGGGGCGGCCAATCAAGGCCAAGTTTATGAAGCCTTCAATATGGCGTCGCTTTGGGACCTGCCGGTCGTTTATGTGATCGAAAACAATATGTATGCGATGGGCACGAGCCTTTACCGCCACGCCTCCGAAACCGAATTGTTCAAGCGCGGCATCTCGTTTGAAATCGAGGGGGAAGAGGTCGACGGTATGGATGTCTATGCGGTTAAGAAAGCGGGTGAGAAGGCGGTGAAATACGCGCGCTCGGGCAAAGGGCCTTATATCCTGGAAATGAAGACTTATCGCTATCGCGGACACTCCATGTCGGATCCTGCGAAATATCGCAAACGCGAAGAAGTCGACGACATACGCAGTCATCATGATCCCATAGACGGCTTGAAAGAGGTGATCCTCGGGCAAGGCTTTGCGACGGAAGACGAGCTTAAAAGCATCGACAAAGAGATCCGCGCGATTGTCAAAGACGCCGCCGACTTCGCGCTTGAAAGCCCGGAGCCCGATCCGGCTGAGCTTTGGACCGATGTCTTGCTGCCGGTGGAGGCATAAATGGCCACGCATTTTGAAATCTATCCTCGGGCGCTCGCCCATGGCGGAGCGGAGGCGGCGTAGGTATGGCGGTAGATATTCTCATGCCCGCACTCAGCCCGACTATGGAAGAGGGCACGCTCGCCAAATGGCTTAAAGGCGAAGGTGATAAAGTTGAAGCGGGCGACGTCATTGCGGAGATCGAAACCGACAAAGCCACAATGGAAGTCGAGGCGGTCGATGAGGGAACGCTGACCAAAATCCTAATCCCGGAAGGGACCGAGGGCGTCAAAGTGAATGCTGTTATCGCTGTTCTGACGGAAGACGGCGAAGCGCCCACCGCAGCGACCGCCGCGCCGCTGGCGTCTGACGATGTGGATAAAGTGAAGCCGGTGGCCGAACCGGAAGTCCTCGAAGCGCAGGCAGCGACGGAAGCACCGCAAGCTCCGGTGCTATCGAACCCAGATATTCCTGCGGGAACCACCTATACAAAAACGGTTCTGCGCGATGCGCTGCGCGATGCGATGGCGGAAGAAATGCGGCGCGACGAAACGGTTTTCGTTATGGGCGAAGAAGTGGCCGAGTATCAGGGCGCTTACAAAGTCACTCGGGAATTGCTGCAGGAGTTTGGCGCTCGCCGGGTCGTTGATACACCGATCACCGAACATGGCTTTGCCGGATTGGGCGTTGGCGCGGCGTTTGGCGGACTTCGCCCAATCGTTGAGTTTATGACCTTTAATTTCGCCATGCAGGCGATTGATCATATCGTCAATTCAGCCGGAAAGACGCTGTACATGTCCGGCGGGCAGATGGGGTGTCCGATCGTGTTTCGCGGACCGAATGCAGCGGCGGCCCGGGTCGGGGCGCAGCATTCCCAGGATTATGCAGCCTGGTACGGGCATGTACCTGGATTGAAGGTCGTTGCGCCATGGGATGCGGGCTCTGCGAAGGCGCTGTTAAAGTCGGCGATCCGCGATCCCAATCCGGTTGTGTTCCTGGAGCACGAACTTCTGTACGGGCTTGAATTCGATGTGCCGGATCTTGAGGATTACACGCTTCCAATCGGCAAAGCCGCCGTCATCCGCGAAGGAACCGATGTGACGCTGGTCGGCTATTCTCGAATGGTCGGGTTCGCGATGGAGGCGGCGGATCAATTGGCCACGCAAGGCATTTCATCCGAGGTCATCGACTTGCGATCGATCCGGCCACTAGATACCGCGACCATTGTCGAGAGCGTCAAGAAAACCAACCGCCTGGTCACCGCCGAAGAGGGGTGGCGCCATATGGGCGTTGGCGGTGAGATTGCGGCCAGCATCACCGAGCACGCCTTCGATTATCTCGACGCGCCGCCGCTAAGGGTCACGCAAAAAGACGTTCCGCTGCCTTATGCCGGCAATCTCGAGGCGCTGAGCTTGCCGAATGCGGACGATATTGTCGCTGCTGCCAAAGCGGTTTGTGAGGGGATATAGGCGATGTCGATTAACATCACCATGCCCGCGCTCAGCCCAACCATGGAAGAGGGGACGCTGGCCAAGTGGAATGTCAAACCCGGCGACACGGTTGAGGCCGGCGACGTCATTGCCGAAATCGAAACCGACAAAGCGACAATGGAAGTTGAAGCCGTCGACGAAGGCGTTGTCGCGCAGATTTTAGTCGCAGAAGGCAGCGAGGGCGTGAAAGTGAACGCGATCATCGCGGTCCTGGCTGAAGACGGCGAGGATGTAAGTAGCGTCGCGGTTGAGGGGGCGCAAAAGGAGCCGCTCATGCCCGCGAAGGCGGGCACCTCGGGCGATTCAGAGAAGAAAGTTGAGACTGCGATCGAACCAGATCCCCGCCTTCGCGGGGATGAGCGAGGAAATGTGCAGGAGACGGGTGTCGCTTCGACCCTGGTTCAACGTCCAACACCGAGCGCAGACGGCGAGCGTATCAAGGCGAGCCCGCTGGCACGCCGGATCGCAGCGCTGAAAGGCATCGATCTGTCCGTATTAAAAGGCAAAGGGTCAGGACCGCACGGCCGGATCGTCAAAAAAGACGTCGAGAATGCGCAGCCTGGTGCTGCGCCGATAGCAGCGCCCAATAGTGGCGCGCCGGCCGCGCCGCCAGACGGACTGATCTTGCCGCAGCTTCTTGATGATCGCGTCTATGCGCCCGACTCTTATCGCCTCGAACCGCTCGATGGCATGCGCAAAACCGTGGCTAAGCGGTTGACGCAGAGCTTCATGCAAGTCCCGCACTTCCCGCTCAACGTCGATATCGCCCTCGATCGATTGTTGGCAGCGCGGAAAGGCATAAACGAGGCGGCCCCGGAGGGCGTCAAAGTCTCGGTCAATGATTTACTGATCAAAGCGTCAGCCATGGCCTTGATGGCTGAACCAGATTGCAATGCGAGTTTTACCGACAATGGCATCGCCTACCATAAGAACGCGCACATCTCAGTCGCCGTCGCAATTCAGGGTGGGCTGATCACGCCAGTCATTCGCGAGGCCGAGCGCAAAGGGCTTGCGGAAATCTCGGTGGAAATGAAAGACTTGGCCGCCCGTGCGCGAGACCGCAAATTGAAACCGCACGAATACATGGGTGGAACGTTTTCGATTTCTAATCTTGGCATGTTCGGGATCAAATCATTTGGCTCCATCATCAATCCGCCAGAAGGGATGATTCTGTCGGTTGGGGCCGGCGAGAAACAGCCTGTTGTTGGCCAAGATGGACTGCTGATGGCGGCGACCATGATGGGGGTGACCCTGACCTGTGACCACCGCGTCATTGGCGGGGCCGAGGGCGCGCGCTGGTTGCAAGCGTTCAAAAGCTATGTCGAAACACCCGAGAGCATGTTGCTCTAAGATATGGAGGCCGAATTGGCTGATTTTGACCTGATCGTGATCGGCTCAGGCCCCGGCGGTTACGTTTCCGCCATTCGTGCGAGCCAGCTTGGCCTCAAGACCGCGATTATTGAGCGCGAAAGTCTGGGCGGGATTTGTCTGAATTGGGGGTGTATCCCAACCAAGGCTCTGTTGCGGTCGG
>JBCCXW010000058.1:0-20731 GCA_039191105.1 Pseudomonadota bacterium | reverse complement strand
TGCACGACGATAGAATAAGTGGCAGTCGACTTCCCAAGTAAAGCCCATACCACCATGGGTTTGGATATTCTCTTTTGACGCGTACCAGTAGGCTTCACTTGCCGCTAAACGAGCAGCCGCCGCGGCTTCCGGAAGCTCAACAGCGTTCGTCGACAAGGCCCAGGCCCCATAATAGCAATTCGAGCGCGCCACTTCGTTTTTGACATACATGTCAGCGAGCTTGTGCTTAATCGCTTGATTACCGCCGATGGGGCGCCCAAACGCATAGCGCTCTTTGGCATAATCGGTCGCCATTTCGAGACAGCGGGTTGCACCGCCCAATTGCTCAAATGCGAGCAAAACCGCGGCGCGGTTCATAATCGCGTCGTGAAGGTCTGCCCCCGCGCCCGCTGCGCCAAGGCGTTCGCCCGCCGCGCCGTCAAACTTGATTTCTGCATGGCTGCGAGTCGGCTCGAGGGTTTTCACACTGGTCCGCGTCACGCCATCCGCATTGAGATCAACCAGAACGAGGCTTGCCCCGCTGCCTTCTTTGGCGAGCACGATCGCGTGGGTTGCAATGTCGCCATCCGTGACCGGCACTTTGGTGCCCGACAATTTGGCGCCATCGAATGAAACAGAGAGTTTGGCTGGATCAGGATTGCCTGGGCCTTCGCTTGCGGCATAGCAGCCGATAACGTCGCCGCTTGCAACGCCCGGCAAAACGGCGCCTTTTTGGCTATCACTGCCCGCAATCATCATTCCTTCGGCAAAGAAATAGACGGTGCTCGCGAACGGCACGGGCGCCAAGGCGCGGCCCATCTCTTCGGCAAGCACACAAAGCTCGAGAGCGCCCAGGCCAAGACCGCCATGTTCTTCTGGGATCGCCGTCCCGAGCCATCCCATTTCTTTCACTCTGCCCCAAACGCCTTCATGATGTGATTTGTCGTCATCATTCAGCACCTCACGCACATGTTGCGTCGTGCATTCCCCATCGAGGAATTTCCGCGCTTCGTTACCGAGGAATTTTTGATCATCTGAGAAGTCAAAATTCATGGCCGATCGGCCTCCCTGTCATATTCTATACCAGCCACAATAGCGCGGTTGACGTGCGCGGAAACCCGTGACGCCACGGTAGGCCGCTTTGTCGCAAAATCGCTGATCCTTGCGCTGCACATTTGCAAGCTTCATGCAAATGTTTACATGCAATAACACTGCGTCAGAAAGGATCCCGCATGCGCACCGAAACGCCGGTTCAGATCAAGCTCGCTGATTACGCCCCCTTCCCATTTGTGATTGACACGGTCGAAATGTCGTTCGATCTCGACCCGGCCGCGACAAAGGTTCGCACGCGCATGACTGGGCGGAGAATCGGCGACGGGGCTCTGGTTTTGGACGGCGTCGAGCTTCAACTGAACCGCATCCAATTGAATGATATGCCGCTTGATCCAGAGGCTTATGATGCAGACGAAGAGCGGCTGACCTTAAACGACGTGCCCGACGCGTTCACACTCCAAACAGAGGTCACAATTGACCCATCGGCCAACACGGCGCTTTCGGGTCTTTATATTTCGGGTGGACGCTTCTGTACGCAATGCGAAAGCGTTGGGTTCCGCCGGATCACATACTGGCCCGACCGACCGGATGTCATGAGCAAGTTCAAGGTCCGTCTCGAAGCCGATAAAGCCAAATACCCCGTCTTGCTGTCAAACGGTACGCCAGGGGCGACAGGTGATCTTGCAAATGGGCGTCACTTTGCGGAATGGGACGATCCACATCCGAAACCCTCGTATCTGTTTGCGCTCTGCGCCGGCGATTATGACATCTATCGCGACACCTATACCACGGTGTCGGGAGATCATGTCGACTTGGCCGTTCATGTCGACAAAGGCGATGGCGCCCGCGCGGCCTGGGCGATGGAGAGCCTCAAGGCCTCGATGAAGTGGGATGAAGACGTGTTCGCGCGGGCCTATGATCTCGGCGTGTTTAACATCGTTGCCGTGCGCGATTTCAATTTCGGCGCGATGGAAAACAAGGGCCTTAATGTGTTCAATTCGGCCTATGTGTTGGCCGACGAGGCCACGGCTACGGATGCCGATTTCGAAGCCATTGAAAGCATTGTCGGTCATGAATATTTCCACAACTGGACCGGCAATCGAATCACTTGCCGCGATTGGTTTCAGCTTTGCCTAAAAGAAGGTCTGACCGTCTTTCGGGATCAAGAGTTCAGCGCCGATTTGCGCTCGCGACCGGTCCAGCGGATTAAAGACGTCATCCGCTTGCGGGCGCGCCAATTCGCAGAGGATGCGGGTCCGCTGGCGCATGCCGTACGGCCTGACTCCTATGCCAGTATCGACAATCTCTACACCGCCACTGTGTACGAAAAAGGCGCCGAACTTATTCGGATGCTCAAGACGCTGATTGGCAATGAGGCCTTCGCCAAAGGCATGCAGATCTATTTTGAACGACACGATGGCGAAGCGACCACGATTGAGCACTTTTACAAATGTTTCGAAAATGCCAGTGGTGAGGATTTATCAGCCTTCCGTCGCTGGTACAGCCAGCCCGGCACTCCAACGATCACCGCTGTGGAAGCGTGGGACGAAGACACCCAAACGCTGACGGTGGATCTCCAACAAATAAATCCGGTGACGCCGGGCCATTCAAATCCCAAACCGCTCCCCGTCCCGCTGCGCGTCGCCGCCTTTACTGAAACCGGCGAACGCCTCGAAATGGACACTTTGGTTTTGGCGGACGCAGAGACGCGTTGGACGGTCAAAAGCCCTGCTGGCCGTCCTTTGATCTCGCTCAATCGCGGCTTTTCGGCACCGATCCGGCTCAATCATCAAATCGACGATGCTCAACGGCTCGCAGTTGCGCGGGTCGATGACGATCCGTTCAATCAATGGGACGCCCTGCAAACGCTGGTTAAAAAAGACATCCTGGCCTTGGCTTATGGTCAAAAGCCAAACCCAGACCACGAGATTGTCCAAGCCATTGCAGCTGCCGTGCGCGCGCAGGCCGATGACCCAGCTTTTGCGGCACTTTTGACACGCCTCCCGGACGTCGGAGAGCTATTCCTAGAGCAAAAGCCGGCCGCCCCCGAAGCGCTCGCACAGGCCCGCAAACGCTTCCAAGTGGATCTCGCGCGCGAACTCTCCCGCGATGCCGAGCGTTATCTCAACCAACCCACGCCCGAACCGTTTCAGCCAAATGCGGAGCAGTCTGGAATTCGGGCCCTGCGCGGCGCCTTTATTGTCCTGCTTGGCACCCTTGGCGCGACCTCTAGCCCCCGGCTTAAAGCCTTGTTCGATGGCGCGTTGAATATGACAGAGAAGCTCGCCAGCCTTCGGGCTTTGTGCGTCGCCAGAGGAGATGAAACCGATGCAGCGATTGCCGCCTTTGCCGAAGAATGGTCCGATAATGAGCTGGTGATGGACAAGTGGTTTGCCGTCCAAGCGGGGACCGGTACAGTCGATGATGTTGCTTGTTTGCTCAAACATCCAAAGTTCGATCTTAGCAATCCGAACCGCGTCCGCTCCGTCATTGCGGTTTTCGCCATGCAAAACCTTGCCGCATTTCATGATTCCACTGGCGACGGATATGCCCTGGTTGCCGACGTGATTAAGCAGACCGATGGCAAGAACCCGGCACTTGCCGCGCGCCTGCTGACGGCGTTTGAACAGTGGAAGTCTCTCGAACCTACTGCGCGCGCGGCGGCCGAGCGCACGTTGAAAGACCTGCAATCTCAAACGCTTTCTAAGAACGCGCTCGACATAATCACAAGAACACTGAGCTAAGCCCCTGATCCGCCTGAGAATCGTGCCATTGGTTAACCAATCCTGAACTTTCACGTCTGAAAGCTGATGGATCGGAAGCATGTGCGTCGCAGACGTAACCAGAAAGGTGCGGACTTTGGCACTTCGATTGGGGCAGGCAAAAGGCAAACAAAAAAGGGTGCGCAAATCGGCGCGGCCGAGCCTCAGCCTGAACAAAGCGCTAGGCCTGATCATTCTGATCGAAGGGATTGCCCTCGGCCTGAAAGCCAATGGCGATCGACAAACATCGCTGCATGCGAAAAGTGTCGAAACCCACCGCGAGGCGCTCGCCGTTTCCGAGAACATCTCAGGTTCGGTTTCAACCGTCGCTCAGACTCTACGGATCGGCTATCAGGCCGGGTGGTCACCGCAACAAACGGCGCGGGCCTATACCGATCTCGATACGGTGGCAACGCTCGCCGATGCTTTAACGGCGGCGGATGGATCGAGATTGCGCGAGGCTGGGGAAACCGCTTCGCAATTGCTGGCACGTGATTTGACGGTCGGCCTAGCCGGTTCAGATGATGTGATCATTGTTCATGATCCCGAGTCCGGAAATCCCCACTTGGCGATCATTGCGGCAGAAAAATGGGTTCCGACAGCGCAAGGCAGCCGAACCATCAGTCTCGTGGACGAGGTCTCTGAAGGGGTGGTTGTCAGCCGTGGAGAGAACATGGTCGCCTGCTCACAGATAACGGGCGGTGATTTGTCGGCGTGTGTCGAGACGAAGTTTCCTTGGTTTTCGCGGGATATGGTCATCGACCTGATCATTTATGCGCTCTTACTACTTGGGCCTGCCTTGGCGATTTTGGGTCTGTTTCGAATGTTCGAACAAAGGCGGCTTGCCTCCGAAGTGTTTGAAGGTGAAGCCACCCGCGCTGGCCGGATCTTAAAGACCGTTCTGGACCAAACCAAATCTGGGTTTTGGTCGTGGAGCCCAAAGACGCAAACCTTCAATCTCAGCCGCGAGGCCGCCCATTTGCTCGGCGAACCAGATGAAATGAGCATCTCGCGGGACCGCCTCTTGGCCTATGTTCATCAAGACCATCGCGAGGCCATGGAACAGGGGCTAGGGTCCCTGCATGAACGCGGGTTTCTATCGCTGGTCTTTGCCAGTCCCGACAAATCGGTTTGGCTAGACATCCGCGCCCAGCCCGATGGTCAAAGCGGCGCCCTGAATGGTGTGCTTAGAGATGTCACCGAAACCAAGCGAGCCCTGGCGCGATCTCGGCAAGCCGAGAACCGGCTACGCACCGCGCTGGAGAGCTTTTCCGGCCCATTTGCGCTCTGGGATACGCGCAAACGCTTAATCTATTGGAATAGAGCCTTTTTGCGCGTTTTCGGTCTTGAGGACACGGTGCGCCCAGGTATGGGTTATGACACGGTGATGCTGGCCCAAGCAGCAAACGTCGTGGACCGACGGACGGGCGAAGGCGAAACCCATACCGAAATCGTAAAAATCCGCGATGGCCAATGGTTCAAAATCGTCGAGCGCGTCACACAATCGGGCGGGATGATTACGCTCGGGTTGGATGTGTCCAGCAATGTTCGCAATGAAGTCGAGTTGACCAAGCAACAAGGTCGGTTGCGCAAACTGGTTGCGGAACTCGAACGGTCAGAGACCAAAGCGGCCGACTTAACCCGACATCTGCAACACGAGAAGCAGCGCGCCGAGCGATCGGCGAATTCGAAAAGCGCGTTCCTGGCAAATATGAGCCATGAATTGCGGACACCGCTCAACGCCATCAATGGTTTTTCCGAAATCCTCGTCAACGAAATGTACGGCCCGCTCGGCGACCCGCGCTACAAGGATTACGCACGCGATATTCTAGATTCCGGCAAACACTTGCTCGATATGATCACTGACATTCTCGATATGGCGAAAATTGAAGCTGGCAAGATGACGGTGGATCTGCATCCGATTGATATAGTCGATCCAGTCGATGCCGCCATTCGAATGATCCGCCGACGGGCGGAGGAAAAGAGCATTACGCTGACGCTCGTCGCGAATGATGGCCTGCCGCTGGTTGACGCGGACCATCGCGCCATCCGGCAAATGATGCTCAACCTGGTCTCAAACGCGATTAAATTCACCGATGATGGCGGGGAGGTTCGAGTCTCAGTAGATCAAAAGGGCGATGAGCTCCGCGTGGCTGTGCGCGACAATGGGATCGGCATTCCGCCAGACGCGATTGACCGCCTAGGCGTACCGTTCGAACAAGTCTCCGACACCCGCGATCGCAACTATGACGGAACGGGGCTCGGCTTGGCGCTGACAAAGTCGTTCGCGGAGATGCATGGTGGCCGACTGACCATTGCCAGCGAACCAGGACGCGGAACGCAGGTGAGTTTCTTCTTGCCCGTCCCCCAGCACCAAGCCGATCAAACGAGCTCCGTCGCCTAAGGCTGATCGCTCAGGACATCGATGGCAAAGGCGCTGGCTTGCGCAGCGCAATCGGATGCCGCCTGTTTGAGCGCGAGCGCCCGGTCGCGCGCCGCGCCACTTGAAGCTTCGGCGCTGGCCATCACCTCAGTGCGCGCCATCAGCGTGCGGTCGCGCGATGCAATCACATTCACCACCATTTGGCAGATCGCTGTTTCGCCGCGCAGATGGAGCGCGCTGAGCCGACTGGCCAATTCGTAATCGGTCAGCACGCCGAGCTCTGGCGCGAAGGCACTGACCGGCGCGCCGGGGTCGAAACTGTCAATCATCGCCATTTGGATTTGCCGCGTTGCCGGGCCCGACCACTCAACCCCAGGAATCATCCGCAAGCCGCCATCGGCGCCTTCACTGACCAGAGCTTGCCCGGCAATCAAACGCGCCGCTTCCGGTTCGCGGATGACAAGATTATGCGACAGCGTCGTAAAGCGCTGTTCGGCATCGATGCTATACAGCGCATCCGGTGCTTCAGGCTCTGGCAAGACCGAAACGCACCCGGCGAGCGCCGCCACGAAGAGCAGTGAGAGAGTGTAGGGCAAACGCATGGTCACCGATCCTCATATGGCAGTGGGTTGCCGACCACAAATCCTTGCGGATTCTGCTCGATCTCGCGCGTAAGACGATCTAAGCGCGCGATTAGAATCCGCAGCTCTTGCGCGGCGGAGCTGGTTTGTTGAACCGTATCGGAGGCACCGCCTTCGACCAAACGCGTGGCGGCTTGGATTGCAGCGCGGCTATCGTCTAGCATGGCGCTGGCGTCTCCTGTCGCTGCGTTCAACCCAGCGATCAGGGCTTTCAGTTCGACATTCAAGCTTGCAAGCTCCTGATCGAAGGATCCGGCGACGGCGATAATATCATTGGACGCCTCGCTGAGATTGTCTCCAGCTCGCTCCAGTGCTGCTAAGGTCGACAGACTCTGCGACAGCAGCGCTTTATCATCCTCAGATAGAGCCGCCGTGATATCGCGAACATTGGCCAAGATATCAGTAATTGCCGAAGCATTTTCGGGCGTCAAAACACCGCTTAACTGCTCCATGGTCACGCCCGCTTGGCTCAAAATCTGCGCGCCGCCATCAAATAGGGCTGCTAAGGGAGTCTCACCCGCTTGGATCACAGCAACATCTTGATAGGGCTGCGGCAAAAGGGGACCCGCACTATCGCTGCCAGCATTGATTTGAACAAACGTAACGCCGGTAATCCCGGTGAAATCAATGATCGCGGTGGAGTCTGTCTTAACCGGCGTTGAGCGATCGACGCGCAGGCGCGCCCGAACCATAGAGGCATCGCGCCGGTCGATACGGACGCTTTCAACTTCGCCGACTTTGATACCAATATAGCGGACAGATGATCCTTCTTCGAGGTTCACCGGACCCGGGAATATGACGTCATAAACAGCAAATTCACGATTGAATTGGGACGAGCCAAGCCAAAGCGCAAACCCAATCACCGAGGCCGCGGCCATCAGCACGAACGCGCCAATCAGGGCATAATTTGCACGTGTCTCCATCACCCGGCTCCCATAATTGCGCCGCGGCCCCTTGGACCCCCGAAATAAGACTGAATCCAGGGATGGGGCTCCTGCCTCAATTCATCCATTGTGCCAATTGCCAAGACACGCTTTTCCCCGAGCACGGCAATCCGGTCGCAGGTCACTGCCAGCGTATCGACATCATGAGTGACCAAGAACACCGTTAAGCCAAGCGATTTCTGCAAATCACGGATCAATTGGTCAAAGCCAGCGGCGGTGATCGGATCGAGGCCGGCTGTGGGTTCATCTAGGAAAAGAAGCGGCGGATCGAGCGCCAAGGCACGCGCCAGCGCGGCGCGTTTTCGCATACCGCCGGACAAATCAGATGGGTACTTACGCCCTGTCCAAGCTTCTAGACCTGACATCCGTATTTTTTGATCGGCGAGTTGTTTGATCAAGGGCAATGGCAAATCCGTATGCTCTTTCATCGGAACCATGACGTTTTCACGCACGGTCAGATTTGAAAACAGTGCCCCATCTTGAAACATAATGCCCCATAAGCGTTGAACCGCGGTTTGATCCTCCGTTTGCAGATGTATGACATCCTGCCCAAACACATCGACCGCCCCCGCGCTCGGTTCTTTGAGGCCGACAATCGCACGCAAGAGCACTGATTTACCGCAACCAGACGGGCCAATCACACCCATGACTTCACCGCGGCGAACCTCTAGATCGAGATGTTCATGAACGACATGCGTGCCGTAAGCGGTTTTAAGACCGCGAACTTCGATCGCGAGCGCCGTCATATGCCGAGCTCCTGATAGAACAATGCGAAAAACGCATCGATCACAATAATCGCGAACAAGGCCTGAACCACAGATTTGGTAGTATGATGCCCGAGCGATTGTACACTTCCGCCGACTTCCAAGCCTTGGCGGCATCCGATTAGGGCAATCGCCAGACCAAATACCGGCGCTTTCGACATGCCGATCCAGAATTGATCAATCGGCACATTCTCCTGCAATCGGTTGAAAAATACGGTCGGATTGATGTCGAGGATCAACCAACCCACTGACATCCCGCCTGCAATCGCTGTGAGCATGCCTATGAAGGTGAGGACGGGCAGCATGATCATCATGGCGAGGACCCGCGGCGCAACGATCACGTGCATCGGATCTAGGCCGAGCGTGTTCATCGCATCGATCTCCTGGCGCATTTTCATCGCCCCGATCTGCGCGGTAAAAGCTGAGTTTGTGCGGCCTGCAACAATGATCGCGACCAGCACACCCCCGAGTTCCCGCAAAACCCCAAATCCGACCAATTCTACGACAAAGATCGTCGCCCCAAATTGAGCGAGCGTCGTCGCGCCAATAAACGCGACCACCATGCCGACAAAGAAACTCAAGAATGCGATGATCGGCACCGCATCTAAACCCGCATCCTCCATCACGGCGACGAGTGCCGTCCAGCGCATCTTCATCGGTCGTACAATGACCACAGAGATCGCCATCAAAGTTGCTCCAAGAAAGGACAGTGTTTGAATAGACTCCTGCCAAAGGTGCTCGGCATTACGGCCTGTTCGTTCGAGCAGATCGACAAATCCATGGCCCTCTTCGACCATTGGCGGAGCATGCTCCTCTTGCGTCGCGAGACGCCGGGCTTGATCCAGAAGAGCTTCGGTTTCGGGCGTCGCGCCGATAACAGTCAACTTACTGTCCGGGACGGCCCGCAGCGTCCGATCGATCAAATAAGCGCCCGCCGTATCGAGCGCCTCGATCCCCGACACATCCACATCTGCAAGCGCGTCAAAACCTTGATCAGCGGTCAGGTTTTTCAGCCCCGCGTCCACTTGCGCCAAAGCCGTCACGACCCAATGACCGCGCAAAATGAGCTGCGGCCGCGCGCCCCCAACATATTCGAATGACGGGGCAAAGGATTGCACGCTGGGATTCAACACTATTTACCTTAACCCAACAGGCTTTAAGACCAGCCCCAGAGCGTCACACAAATTTTACCGATCCGGCAAACACTTCCTCCATGCGCCAGATGACCATTACCCCCGTGTCTACGCCCTTAAAGGCCGCTTTTGCAATCTCCCGAGGATCAAAAACCACGGCTGAAACCGTGCGGGTTGAGATCTCAGATGGAGGGCATCGCGGGCGCGGAGAATGCGTGCCTTATGCCCGCTACAAAGAAAGCCGCGTCAGCGTGGTGGCGCAGCTTTCCGGAATTGAGAAAGCCATCCAAGAGGGTCTAACGCGCGATGAGCTGCAAAGACGCCTACCGGCGGGCGCAGCTCGCTGTGCCGTCGATTGCGCGATGTGGGACTTAGAAGCCAAGATGAGTGGCGCAACCGTTTGGCAATTGGCCGACCTGCCAGAACCAAAACCACTCCCGACCACTATGACGATTGGTCTCGACACAGCCGATGCGATGGCCAAAGCCGCGAAAGCCACGCCTGCCAAAATCCTCAAGCTCAAACTCGGTGGACCGGAGGACATGGCGCGCGTCGAAGCTGTGCGCCGCGCACGGCCTGATGCAAAATTGCTGATTGATGGCAATGAAGGCGTTGCCGCGGAGGATTTTCCGGCTTTGGCACAGCGGGCGTCGGAGCTTGGAGTGGTCTTGATTGAACAGCCCTTTCCGGCAGGTGAAGACGATGCCCTACTGCGCCGCCCAGGGCATGTCGCCATCTGCGCCGATGAAAGCGTCCATACGCGCAATGACATTCAACTGCTGGCGCGGCGCTACGATGCCATTAATATCAAGCTCGACAAAGCGGGTGGATTGACTCACGCATTGGCGATGATGGACGAAGCTAAAAAATGCGGTCTCGGCACGATGGTTGGGTGTATGGTGGCGGGCTCTTTGAGCATGGCGCCAGCTGTCCTGCTGGGCCAAGTTGCCGATGTGGTTGATCTTGATGGCCCATTGTGGCTCGCGAACGATGTGCCACACAAGCTGCGCTATTCAGACGGCTATGTGACCCCGCCCAGTCGGGACCTTTGGGGCTAATCCATCGCGCATGGACGAGCGGGCTCTGACGCTTCAGCTTTCGGGCTCGTCTGGAAACTCAGGCGGGCTTGGCATCCGCGCCGCCGCCGTCGCTGTCAGATGTGCCCAAATTTTCGCGTTCAGCGTTTTGGCCGCATCATCCTCGCGCGCTTCAAGGGAGATTTGAAGCGCGATCAGATCACCGGCGAGCGCGTTACGCTCTTCGGTCAAGTCAGAGAGTTTGTAAGTCGGGCTCGTCGGCACGGCGACCTCTTTTCCAGCCAGTGCCATCAGACCTCTTATGCCGGCAATCTCATGGATCAATCGATCGGCAGCGCCATCCCAAGCTTCGCCCGCCATCACCGCCATGAGGCCGCTCATCGCGGCATGCCCGCCGGAATAATCCCCTTCGAGTTTGGGGGCCACTTCAGTGACCAGTTTGCGGCCAATGCGATCTAGTATCATGCCAATGTCGCTCATTGCGCCGCCCCGTATTTTGGTCCCAATCGCATGGCCAGCATCAGCTCGTGCGCGGCATGCGTGAACCAGCCCGACCAGGCCAAAATTGGATCGTCATTCTCACCCTGCGCGAATGCTTTTTCTGAGGTCACCCAAATGCCGAGCGCTTTGACATGGGCAAAAAGAGACCACCATTCAAACGCCGCCGGATCAAACGTGCATCCCGACGCGGCTTGCCAAATCTCAATCGCTTCAGGCCAGGGCAAGAATCCAGCCGCCCGCTCAAGATCATTGCCACACCAAAGCAAATCGGTGGCCCAGGCGAGGTCCTCATATGGATCCCCGATATGCGCCATTTCCCAATCGAGAATGGCGGTCATCTTACCCGCACCATCGTGTAGGAAGTTGCCCGTGCGATAATCGCCATGCACGATCGACAGACGCTGTGCGGGCGGCGGGGGGTGGCGCTCGAGATGTCGGATCGCCGCTTCTGCCACGGGCTGTGGATGCCGTGAATTGCTGCGGATTTCATTGGCCCAGTAATCAAGCTCCCGCCGCCAAGCGGTGTCGACGCGGGGGGCATCTATCTCGTTTTCCAAAGCAGAGCCCTGCAGGGGAAGCGCGGCAATGGCGCCAAGATGACGGAAGAATTGCGCCCCAATGGCGCTGCGGTGTGGCTCAACAGCGTCAATCTGGAACGGATTGAGCGGCGTGCCGCCCTCAATCCGACCCATTACAAAAAATGGCGCGCCGAGTGGCTCAGAGCTGGTTTCTAAAAACAGGGCTTCAGGGACCGGTAAGTCATGTTTCCCATAAGCGCTTTGGATGGCAGCAAACTCGACACGACGTTCTGTGTCGATAAGACTGTCCGGCGGATCGCGGCGCAGAATCAGCCCTTTTGTTTTTGGCCCGGTGGCGTCTTCATAAGCCAGATCAATCGAGTACGTCTGCCGGCTCGCCCCGCCATGAATGCGTAGAATTTCCGTGACCTGCGTGTTGCGGGCACCTACCAACCGCGCCTCGGCATAGCCCGCGAACCGCTCGGCAAGTTCAGCCTCATGCATCGAGGATATCCTTCCACCCGCTCGGCGCGTGCGGCCCAATCGTCAACTGTTCGAGAATGCCAATCCCCTCACGACGGATGCCATCCGGCCCGGTATGCGTCGCTTTGACAATCGCTTGGATGTGCAAATTCTCAGGTTGTTGCCACGGCAAATTGTCCGGTGTTAAGTCTTCGCGGGTGACAGAAAGATCGCCGCGATAAGCGCCATGCGCCATACTCGGATGACCATAGCCAATCCCTTTCATCATAAACGTCGAGAGCGGTTGATATGTCACATTATGCGCGCGCCCGTCACCGTCTTCCAGGCTCAAGCGTGCCGACCCGGCGCGGCGCGTGCCATCGCGCCAGCTCACATCCATTTTTGGGCGGTTCATATGCGTCAAGCCGGCATGGTCGGCGCCATCTGGGGCGAAGACGGAACGTGTGTTCCAAGCCCCGCCCGCGCCGTCTTCATTGACATGGAAGTATACTGAAGAGTCCGGGAAATTAATCGGCGCCCAAAGCCAATAGAATTGCGGAAGTTGCATCGGCAGCACCGGTTGCGGGTCACGCTCGCCAATCGGCCTGACCCCCCAGCTGCGATCACGCGTGCCCTGGAAGGCCTCGACCGCGATCGTCTCGCCATCTACATTTAATTGACCTTGCCAGTGCCCGTTTTGGGTCATGCGCGTGCAATCGATCAACATGCGCGGCCCTTGGCGGTAGGTGAAACGTGGCTCTTCAATGGGAAAATGGCGGCCGGTAAACTGCACATCGATCGCCAGCCCTTCAGTGTCGTCGAGCTTGAGATGAATGCGCTTGAGCGGTTCCAGCACTGTAATACTTAATGGCCCAACGGTCGTCTCCATGCGCTCCATCCCCAACAGGCGCGAAACATGGATCGATTTCTGAACGCCATCCTTCAGAATGGAGACCGCGCCATCCATCACGTTTAAATGCGGATAAACACCAAAAGCGGCAGCAAAAAATACAGATCCGTCAGCCGAATAGCCGTTGAAAAAGAAACGGTCATAAAAATTCCGGTCAGAGCCCGAAAAAGCAATCGGTTCAGGGGTCTGGTGAATCGGATATTCATCACCTTTGCTCAGCATGGACGTGGCCTCCCGTGGCGTGATCTCTTTTCGGATCGTCGTGTCCGAGTAGGTTGGCCTCCAAGCCAGTTCGGCGTCAATGCCTGTCGGAGGGAAAACATGGGTTCTGTTGTATCCGTCGAAGAGGTCAACGCGTTTTACGATTCCGCGTTTCGTGGGTCCGGTGAGCAAGAGCGGATTCTGGAAGTGCGCGAAAACTATGCGCGGCTCCGACACCCTGTCGATGAGGGCGGATTGCGGCCCGGCGGCTATATTAGCGGCCCAACTCAAATGGCGGTGGCCGACAGCGCTGCCTACATTGCCGTGTTCACTCGGATCGGGATCACACCCATGGCGTTGACCAGCAATCTCAACATCAACTTTTTGCGGCCCTGTATCGGTGACGCCGTGATCGCCGAAGCGCATTTGCTCAAACTCGGACGAACCCTTGCCGTCATCAGCGTCGATGTTCGTGCCGAGAGCAGCGACAAGCTCTCAAGTCATGCCGTGGTCAATTATTCAATCCCGGCGGAAACACGCTGATGATGACCTTGATCGGTGCCCTGATCGGCTTTCTCTCTGTTGCCTTTGGCGCGTTTGGCGCCCACGGACTATCAGATAGGTTTGATGAAACCGCCCTGGGGTGGTGGGAGACGGCGACGCTGTATTTGATGGTCCATGCTGCCTTGGTCACGGCGATCTGCGCTTCGAATGGCGCAAAATATGATCGCGCCGGTGCGGTGATGCTGGCCGGGGCCAGCTTGTTCGCCGCGACCCTTTACGCCATGGCCCTCGGCGCACCGCGCGCGCTGGGCGCGATCACGCCTTTGGGCGGGCTCGGTATGCTCGCAGGCTGGGCACTTATAGCTTGGGCCGCCCGCAAAGCCTGACCTCGCGAAACCCTTTTCTTGCTGCAGTGCGGCGCGTATCACCGCTTCGAAATACTCGTTATTAGGGAGGGCTCTAATGAGCTTGTTCGATCTTTCTGGAAAGTCTGCGATTATCACCGGCTCGTCGCGCGGGATCGGTAAGGCGATTGCCGAACAATTCGCCGCCTACGGCGCAAAAGTAACCATCAGTTCGCGCAAGCCGGGACCTTGCCAAGAGGTCGCTGGCGCTTTGAATGAGCAATATGGTGACGGCACCGCCATCGCCATCCCGGCCAATATCTCGGAGAAAGACCAGCTTCAGGCAATGGTCGATGCCACCAATGACGCCTTCGGGAAAGTTGATATTGTCGTGTGTAATGCTGCTTCAAACCCGTATTACGGTCCCATGGAGGGCATCTCGGATGAGGCCTTCGAAAAAATCCTGTCGAACAACATCATTTCGAACCATTGGTTGGTGCAGATGTGCGTGCCGCAAATGCGGGACCGTAAAGACGGCGCGATTATCATTGTAAGCTCGATTGGCGGTTTACGGGCTTCGCCGGTCATCGGTGCGTATAATATTTCAAAGGCAGCGGACTTTCAGTTGGTTCGCAACCTATCGGCGGAATACGGGCCAGATAATGTCCGAGTGAATGCGATTGCCCCTGGCCTGATCAAAACCGACTTCGCACGCGCGCTGTGGGAGAATCCAGAGACGCTCAAACGCGCCACGTCGACCACGCCATTGCGGCGGATTGGCGAACCGATCGAGATCGCTGGGGCGGCGGTGTACCTCGCCTCAGACGCAGGCAGCTTTATGACCGGTCAAATGATGGTCGTCGATGGCGGTCAAACGGTGGTTTAATATGCCAGAAATGATTGTGCCCGAGGGGCTTAAAGAGCGCACTGAACAGATGCAATTTGCCCCCGCCGTCCGGGCCGGGGATATGGTGTTTTTATCCGGTGTCATCGCTGCATTGCAGGAAGGCGAGCCGGCCTCCGATGAGGCCTATTTTCGTGGTGCTGATGAAGCTTTTGCAGAGATCGATATGATCCTCAAACAGGCGGGCGGCAGCATGGCAGATGTGGTCGATATAACCGGCTACCATGTTGGGGATTTCAACGCGCACCTGATGCCCGTGATGCAGGCCAAAGCGAAATGGATGCCGGGGCCGTTTTTCTCTTGTTACACTTTGATCGGCATTTCAGCGCTGTTCAATCCGCTGGGCTTTGTCGAGCTCAAAGCGCGCGCCTATATCCCGCAATGACGCGAACCGAGCTTTCCCCCGAGCAGCAAGGTTTTTTCGATCGACTGCGCAACGCAGAATGGGAGAAACCCGCTGGCATTCGCAATTTGGGCATTCGCCCGGAAGAGTGGCTCAAAGAGGTCCGCTATGGCTATGTGCGCTATGAGTGGCCAAACAGCGGAGACCGCGACATTGCCGAAGGCCGCGCATTTGGCGGTTGGGTGGCCGGATTTAGCGATCATATGGTCTCAATGTGTATGGCATCGGCGCTTGAGGATGGCGAATGGTTCACCACAACGGAGCTGCAAACGCGCATCTTCCGGCCCGTGCCGCATGGATTGATCACAATCGAGGCTCGGTTGGTTTCGCGCGGGCGCACCACCGGGTTTGTTGAAGCCGATTGGCGTGATGAGAAAGACCGACACTTGGTCCGCATCAGCGCCGCCAAAGCGATCCGCACGCGGGCCGAATTGGGCATCGGATAAGCCCGAATCGCAGCTGCGTTTTTACACTCAGTTCGCCAAAGTCTGAGACATGGAGACAAGGACTTGACGCCCGACCGCCCCTAATATCCCCTTAAAGTTGAATTCGGCGTGATACGAGTTCGCAAGAAGAACGGATGGTTCACGGGAGGGCAGATTGCAAAGCGCTAAGGCAAATCGCGTCAGCGCGCCTCAGATCAAAGTCGAGGCGTCAGGCTTCAAGGTCTCGCCGAAAGACGCCTGGCAATTCTACACACGGGCCTATGACTATGTCCCCATCACCCATCCCTGCAACACGGCGCTGATCACGAACCAAGTTTGGTCAACGCCGGGCTGCGTGTTTGGACAACATACGGTTTCCGCCAGTCTGTATGACCACACAAAGAAACACGTGAATGAGACCGGTTACCTAATATGCGTCCATCGCTTCATATCTGGCGGTTCGTTTGGTCTGAGCGCGGATTATCCCTATTCGACCCCGCCACGAACCATTGGGTTTAGAGATTACTCAACCCCGTATAAAGGCATTCAGATGCCCGGGGTCTCGCAAGGCATTTACATCGTGGCCAATCAAATTGGTTTTGATCCAAGTCGACAAGACGGCCAAATCTCCTACGCTGAGCACACCACATTTGGGCGGGTCCTAAACGCTGAGTTCGACCATTTCTTTGATCAACTCAATAATGGAGCCACCGCATTGGACTTGCGCCGGGTCAAGCGCCTGATTGCCTGCCTTACGCTTGCGGTTAATGGTCCGAGCGCGTCTATGGACGTGCGAATGCAGGCGAGAAATGCACTCCGGGATACGATTTGTGACTACATTGAGCAGCACCTGCAGTCTCCGGATCTCACGCCGACGAGCCTGGTTCGCCGATTTGGGGTGTCACGGCCGACGCTTTTCCGGATGTTCGAGGAGGATGGCGGGGTTCGCACATATGTTTCGCGCCGCCGCTTGCTGCATGCGATGATCGACCTGGCGTCTAACCCAACGCTGCGCGGTCAAATATCAGGTGTCGCCGAGCGTTGGGGATACTCATCGATTCCCAATTTCCATCGGACGATCAAATCCGTATTTGGTGTCTCGCCCGGATCATTGTTCGAGCACCCGATTCGCGATTGGCCGCCGACGCGGCGCGGGTCAGTGTTTTCCGATTTTATGCATACAAGAGTGCATCGCACGATTGTGAGATCTGAAGCTATGGCCGTTTAGGATCGAAACATCATCATGCGTGCGCTGCACGCCTGCGCCCATTGCCAACGCCCTTGCATTTCATTTTAGTGTTCCGGTCACGTGACCCATCGCGGACGAAACAAATAGCGGTCATATAAAGACGTGAGATGTCGTTCGGCATGTCTGCACGGCACAAGACATCACAAGGGAGACTGATCATGCCACTCAAATATCTCAGCGCCGACGCGTCTGCGGAAACGCTCTCGGACGCGCTCAAAGTCGATGGCGCTTGTATTGTCGAGGGTGTTTTGTCGGCGGATGGGCTGGCGCAGATGAAAGCCGAATGTATGCCTTTCATCCATGCCACGGAGACTGGGCGCGATGATTTCACCGGGCGCAAGACCACTCGGACAGGCGCCTTGGTGGCGCGCTCCGCAGCTTGCCGCGATGCCGTCATGCATCCCACCCTGATCAACGGGGCGAAGACGTTCTTGCAGCCTTATTGCGAAACGATCCAGTTGCATCTGACACAATTCATTCGCATCCAGCCCGGTCAACCCGTACAGCCTTTGCACCGCGACCGTTTGGCTTGGGGCGGCTATTTGCGCGACGATCTCGAGCCCCAGTTCAATACAATTTGGGCGATCACGGATTTTACCAAAGAAAATGGCGCGACCAATGTCATCCCAGGATCAAACACCTGGCCAGCAGACCGCCAGCCCAGCCGCGATGAGGTTGAGTATGCCGAAATGGACGCTGGCTCTCTGCTCGTCTATTCAGGGTCCGTCATCCATAGCGGCGGCGCGAATGTCTCGGACAGCGACCGAATTGGTCTGAACATCACATATGCGCTTGGATGGCTACGTCAGGAAGAGAACCAATACCTGTCTTGCCCACCAGAAATCGCCAAAGACTTTGACCCAGACCTTCAAGCAATGCTCGGTTATGCGATGGGCTCTTATGCGCTCGGCTATTTCACCCCACCGCTCCCGCCCGGCAAAGGCCCCGAAGTTGTCCCACCGGAGTTTCTGTTCAATGGCAAAGTCGCGTCTTGGGGCGACGACATGTATGAAAAAGTGTCCGCGCGCGCACAAGACGGAGCGGCGTGAGGCTAGCATGCGCGCGCCAAGCGTCACAAAAAATTCAAAACACGTGAGACAGGAACATATCGACATCGAAATGATCTTCTTTTACGCCTAGACTTGTGGGCATAAGGGGTTGTTATGGTGGGACGTCGTTCGGCATTTCAATTGATTCCATTTTTATTCAGCTTGAGTTTGTTAACTGGCGCTGTTTTGCTTCAAGACGTGGTCGAAGATATCGCGCAGGACATTGACCAACGCATCGCCAAGCGAGCGGCCCTGGCGGACGTGATCAGACTCTCCAAGAGCCAGACGCTAGGGCAGGTGCAAGCCTCCGATGACGCGACTGGCAGTGCTTTGGAGGCACGATTATGCGCCGTGGGATCTTGTTTCGGCGGCACTGATGAAGTGGCAGGCACGCCCGTCGATTTCCACGACACCGATCGCGAAGGGCAACCCGTCGCCGAGACGGCCAGCGAAACGGAACTTTGAGACTGTCTAGCCTTGGATCGGATTCATACTGAGAAAGCATCCAGGCCGAACCCCGACGAAAAAAGCCCCGCTGAGAGCGGGGCTTTTTGTCATCTGATTGTTCAGCCAAGCAGTTACGCGCTTTGACGCTTATCATCGTCGACTTCTTCAAAGTCAGCATCGACCACATCTTCGGCATCGGCGTCAGCGGCAGCATCTGAAGCGGCGTCTGCTTCAGCAGCTTCTGTTTGCTGGCTCGCATAGATCGCCTCGCCGAGTTTCATCGCGGCGGTCATCAGCTCTTGATGCTTGGCTTGGATCTCAGCTGGATCATCTCCTTCGGCAGCCGTTTTGAGCGCTTCGGCGGCGTCTTGGATTTCTTTCTTCACATCTTCGCTGACTTTATCGCCATGCTCTTCAAGCTGCTTCTCCGTCTGATGCGCCAAGCTTTCAGCATTGTTCTTCGCTTCGACCAGGTCGCGGCGCTTCTTGTCTTCTTCGGCATTGGCTTCGGCATCTTTCATCATCTGATCGATGTCCGTATCCGAAAGGCCACCATCGGCTTGGATGGTGATTTGCTGCTCTTTGTTCGTCGCTTTGTCTTTTGCCGACACGGAAACGATACCGTTCGCGTCAATATCAAATGTGACTTCGATTTGTGGCAAGCCTCGCGGCGCTGGCGGAATGCCTTCCAAATTGAATTGGCCGAGAATTTTATTGTCCGCCGCCATTTCGCGCTCGCCTTGGAAGACGCGAATGGTCACGGCCGGCTGATTGTCTTCAGCGGTTGAGAAAGTTTGGCTCTTCTTGGTCGGGATCGTTGTATTGCGATCAATCAAACGGGTAAAGACGCCGCCAAGCGTCTCAATGCCGAGCGACAGAGGCGTCACATCGAGCAGAACCACGTCTTTGACATCGCCTTGCAGAACGCCGCCTTGGATCGCCGCGCCGAGCGCCACGACTTCGTCTGGGTTCACGCCTTTGTGCGGCTCTTTGCCGAAGAAGCCTTTCACCGCGTCTTGGACCGCTGGCATGCGAGTCATACCGCCAACCAGGACGACATCATCAATGTCTGATGGGTTCTTGCCAGCATCGGCCAGAGCCTTCTTACACGGATCAATGGTCCGCTTGATCAAATCGCCGACGAGGCTTTCCAGTTTGGCGCGAGATAGTTTGATATTGAGGTGTTTCGGGCCGCTCGCATCAGCGGTGATAAAGGGCAAGTTCACTTCATAAGAGGAAGCCGAAGAGAGCTCTTTCTTGGCTTTCTCAGCTTCTTCTTTCAGACGCTGAAGCGCGAGCTTGTCGGCTTTCAGGTCAATGCCTTGCTCTTTTTTGAACTCATCCGCGAGGAAGTCGACGATGCGCAAGTCAAAGTCCTCACCGCCGAGAAAAGTATCGCCATTGGTGGAAAGCACTTCGAACACGCCGTCACCAATCTCCAGCAGAGACACGTCGAACGTTCCGCCACCAAGGTCGTAAACCGCGATGATTTTATTGCCGCCTTTTTCAAGGCCATAAGCCAGTGCCGCTGCGGTTGGCTCATTGATGATGCGGAGGACTTCAAGACCCGCGATCTTGCCGGCATCTTTGGTCGCCTGGCGCTGCGCGTCGTTAAAGTAAGCTGGAACCGTGATCACCGCTTGGGTCACTTCGCCGCCAAGATAAGCTTCTGCGGTTTCCTTCATCTTGGTGAGAATGAAAGCAGATACTTCTTGCGGTGCATAATCTTTGTCGCGGCCTTTGACCCAAGCGTCGCCGTTTGGACCTTTGACGATTTCGAACGGGCTGAGCTCTTTATCTTTTTGCGCGGTTGGGTCGTCAAAAGTGCGACCGATCAAGCGCTTAATGGCGTAGAAGGTAAAGTCTGGGTTTGTCACAGCCTGACGGCGCGCCGGCATCCCGATTAGGCGTTCGCCGCCTTCGGTGAAAGCGACAACAGACGGTGTGGTCCGAGCGCCTTCTGAATTTTCGATAACTTTGGCGTCTCCGCCATCCATGACAGCGACGCAGCTATTGGTCGTGCCGAGGTCGATTCCAATAATCTTACCCATAATTTTTCTCTCCTTAGCCGCCGCGCTTCGCCTTTATTGGCCTGCTATGCAGCACCTGCAAACTGCG
>JBCCXW010000057.1:0-21283 GCA_039191105.1 Pseudomonadota bacterium | reverse complement strand
GGCGGGCTGACGCCCGCAGCGCGCCGGTCGCTCGAGCTTGATGGGAGCACCGCTCCCGACGCGCTCGCCAAGCCTCAAACTATGGACTATGGAAAGGCCAGACTCTCATTATGAGTGAGGGACCTAAGGGTCTCAGGTCAGATCCGGCATCGACTTTGTTTCATTACTGTGATTTGAACTTAGTTCCGGGAGTCCGATTTATCCCATTTGGACGAGTAATAATCCATTTCTATCATTCAAGTCTTCGCGATTGATAATCCAGCTTGGAGTTATGAGAACGGGAGAGTTCATGATATCGTTGCTTCTTCAAAAACACGCCCACATGTTGACAGGTTTCGCATGCGTGTTCCTCGCAACGGCATGCTCAGCCAGTGAAGATCAAACTGGCACCAAAACACAGGAGTTGCGAGGCGGGATCGAAATTACTGGCTATCAAGGCGTCGTTGATATTTCCGTCCTGCCCCCTGGTTACCAAGACGTGAAAAACTGCACGGGCTCCATGATTAGCGCCAATGCCGTATTGACTGCGGCTCATTGCGTCAGGTGGTTTAGCAGTTGGCCAAATACCGGAACAATACAAACCACGATAAATTATTATGATCCTGAAACTGGGCGGCGCCAGGTTTATTCTGGGCAGGCTGAATGGTTTTCAGAACCTAACTATAACCCCGACCTCAAAAACAATGCGGGTAGAGCGAACAGCGATATCGCGATTGTTCGAGTTCCGAAGACCTTTTCAAATACAAGCCAGGATGACTATCTTGGAATATATGCTGGACGCAGTGAGAATTTGCAGCTCATTCTCTGGGCCTACGGAGCCGGCTTATACACTTATTCCGGCAAAAAAGACGACAAGCTTCGAGCTCATTATTTCAATGTCGAGGATGTCGACCCGAGTCATATCGTATTAGATACCCGCAAAAAGGTTGGGCTTTGCAAAGGCGACTCTGGTGGACCTTTGATCTTTCCCTACGCGGTTACCGGGGGTGAAGTCGGGACCGTAACGGGCGTTGGATCAAGCGTGGAGCTTTTTGGCGGAGAGCCCGACGTTTGCGCAAACAATGATTGGGGAATGGATGACGCTTTCTACTCGCGCACCAATATGGAGAAGCTAGGCCCCTTACTTCGCACGGCAGGACAGGAGTGCGCCATCGAAACACGTCAGACGATCGACATGGTGGTTTGTCGGCCGATGCCGGTGCGCGCTGATACGCCTTTCGATGAAGCGCCAGATACTGGAGCAAATGCGGAACCTGAGGCACCGACGCAAGCTCGGATTTCGACACCTCAAGATGAAGTCGCACAAAGCGACATGACCGAACCTGAATAACGACCAAATAACCCTAGCAACATGGTGTTTGTCCAAACCGCCATTTTAAGACTCAGTTTCTTTCTCGTGTCCGGACCGCAAGATGCAAGTAAGTCGAGAGCGTAGATTTTTAAATATTTGTGAATATTTCGATGAGCGATTGACTTCAAGATATCGCGGGTGAGAGGATCCGTGGGCAGATAGTGGTGGGTACCAATGACACTGCCTCCGACAATCCATGAACGCCTCGCGCGATGCAATGAACAAGTCTTTATTGATGGTTTGATCAAAGGCGCTGCCGTCGAGCTCTTCATTGATGGCGACCGCATCGAATTTGTAGCGGCGACGAATGCGCAAACGCTAAACGTCCCTCCTCTCAATGCAGGATCTGTTTTGAGGGCAAGACAGAACCCAGGAGATGGGTTCACGCCGTTCAGCGCAAATGTGGTTGTTGAAGAGGTCGCAACGCCGCCGAAAAGTGCCCCTGGCACCCCTGAAGCTGTTTCAGCTTGCAGTGGCTGCATCTTGATCAATCATACCAGTCCCGGAGCAAGAGTGGAGGTGTTTCTCAACGACGTTTTGGTGGGCGAAGGAACCGCAAACCGAAAGGGATTTGCTTGCGTTTCAGTTGACTTGGCAAGCACGAAAGGAGAGCCGGTCACTGGATTAAGAGCGCGACAAATTGTTTGCGGCGCACCTGGACCATTTGCGAGCATCCATCTCGAGAACTTTGGGCCACTTCCGAAGCCTGAAATCACTGGACTATTGTTCAGTTGCCAAACGATCGTTTCGCTAAACAATATTCGTCCAGGCAGCCGCGTTTGGATCGAGTCTAACAATGGCGATTTGTTACGTGCCGTTTGTACATGCTGGGACCGAGTATTGATTGAAGTTTCGCGACCATTGTTGGTTGGCGAACGCATCAGAGTACGCTGCTACTATTCATCTGATCCGTGTGCAGCAGAAGGGCCGTGGAGCGATTGGCGTGAAGTCAGTCCGCCCGATGAGCGCATCAAGCCAGAAATTCTCGAAGCGATTATCGAGGGCGATCAAGTCGTCAGGGTCGCCAATCAGGTGCGCGGCGCAAATCTGACTTTTGAGATCACCGACACGGCGGGCGCGGTCACGACGTATGGCCCGCGACCCACAGGCGAGGAAGCGGAAATCTCTCTTTCCGAACCGGTTGTGCGCGACCACAAAATTGTCGTTATTCAGACGCTTTGCGGGGTTAGTGTCGCGAGCGACCCGGTCATTGTTCAGCCTCCCCCACCAGAAGTTGTAGCACCCGTTTTGATCGCGCCTTTGGTCAGCTGCGGCCGCGCGGTTCAGGTGTCCAATTTACTGCCGGGTGCGCGGGTGCGCCTCTACCAGGATAGTATCCTCATTGGGCTCGCCTGGTCAGGAGTATCGCACTCTATCACCGTGCAAACCTCGCCCGTTTTGTCTTCGGGCTCAGAGATCGTCGCTCGCCAGAGTATTGGTGATGTCGAAAGTCTTCCGTCCAACCCGATCCAAGTCGAAGATCGACGTTTTCCATATCGCCCTCGAATAGCTGGCCGGGTCGCTTATGGTGACAGGAGCGTCCTGGTGAGCGGTATAACTCCAGGCGCCAAGGTGATCGTTCGAGAACAGGACCTCTATAATCTCAGCCCATCTAAGATTATTGGAGAAGCGATTGCGGGTGAACCAATTGTCCGAGTACAAGTCGACACAATCGAGGAAGACTATTTTCCGAAAGCCGTCTTTGCTGAAGCACGCCTTTGCGAGAGATTGATTGCAGGCTCTGATCATCGGGTGGTGACCTCCCCCAGCATTGTGCCGGCGATGATCGACGTTGAAGAAACCGAACTTGATTTCGGTAATGTCACGATTGGCAATGGATTAATCTCTATGCGCCATCGCGGCCAATACTATCGGCCGATAAACGCAATCGCTGGCTCAGCCCGGCCGTTGATCATCATCGTTCATGGGTGGCATGTAGGCTTTGGCTTTAATCGTAGCCAACGTTTTGAGACGAGTTACCTGGGGTATGATTATCTGGCGCGCCATCTGGTGCAATGGGGAGCAACCGTTTTCAGCCTTGACCTTCAGCCCATCAATGACCACGGCGATGGCGCGGGCGATTTACGCCCCCCTCTTGCAAAAGTTTCCGCTGAAACGTCTCAGCTTGTTAGAACCGAGCTTATCTTTAGAACCATTGATCGTTTGCTCGAAGACCCATCTGTGGGTCCCGGATTAGATCCTTCGCGGATCGGATTGGTGGGACACTCAATGGGCGGTGAAGCTGTCGCCTATGCACAGATTTTGAACGAGGCAAATGATCTGGGATATTCCATTTCTGGTGTGGCAGCTATTGCGCCAACCAATCATCTACATCTAGCAACATTTCCGGCCGGAAATTACATGCAGATTTTCGGTTCCTTAGACCAGTTGGCGCGCGCCACATCTACAAACGATATACCGAATGCCGGTGGAGGAATGCGTTGGTACGACCGTTCGAAAAGAGACAAGACGCTGTTTTGGATTTACGGACTGAGGCATAATCCATTTAATTCACTTTGGGTCGAAGCGGGCGATTGGGCTGAATTAGACATCGCACCACTCGCGCTTTCAGAAAGCGAGCATCAGCGCGCTGCGAAAACTCTTATCGGTGCGTTCTTTAATAAATCGCTACACAATTTGTCGATCTATGATCCTTACATGGAAGGCTTGCACTTTCCTGAAGCGATATCTCATTTATCAATTCAAACATCCCACTCCAAACGAAATCTAGACCTGATTGACAATTTCGGAGACGAGGATGAGCAAACCGGTGTCGTGGCTGATCCAAACTTGGATAAAACCCTGAACAGTCAAGGCCTGTCTGTTTCCGTTAGCGGCGAAGATTTGTTGATTTGGGAAGACGAATTACAATCCAGTATCATCGAATCCCCGCATGTCTCGCCAGCTACGCGATTGGCTTGGAATGGTGTTGACGCTGTATATGAAACGCGCATCCTGGGGGTGAACCCAAAATCCAATCAATCTATTTGTTTGCGAGCCGCACAGATACACTCTGACGCCGAACTAAATACTGAAGGCTTACCCAGCGATGCGTTCATTCGCTTAAGTGATGGCGTGAATGACGCTACCGTTCGCATTGGCGCGCTGAGCGAAATACCGTTTCCAGATAGCACCCCATTCGTCAAAAGCACGCTTCGAAGCTTTCGGATACCTTTGGATGCCTTTAAAGCGGCAAACCCAGATTTGAACACCTTCAATCCGGTATCAATTGCACTAGCATTTTCAGCAAAGACTTCCGGGCATATCATCGTGGATGATATTGAGATATCGGACTAAGAGAGGCGGCCCCACATGTTGCGAGTAACAAGAAATTGGAAGACGCTTCACGAAGCAGGCGTCGCTCGACTTCAAAGACCCGTTATCGTCTCCTGCACCGTAACCATACTCAAAACTAAAACCAAAGTTTTGATAAAAGGATCGCGTTTGCTCGCCGCAGCGTCGCCCGCGTCGGCTAGGTTGGGATCTCTCCATGCAAGCGTTCTTGAATTTCAAAGCGATGGGAGCGAGATCAAGGCGGAGTTCAAAGGAAAACCAGACGCAAAAGAATTGTTACTGGATTTAGGCTATGTTCAGATGACAACGCAAATCGATATTTGAACGTTCTCAGGTCCTTGAGAAACCGTGTATATACCCAATTCGCCTTAGCATCTATTCTCGATTGGATCATCGCCCTCCGCAATTGCATTAACATATGCGCATCTTACCCAGCGCGAGAGGGGCCACGGGCGTGTGCCGTCCAGGGTCGGCACAGGCTCAAAGTCAGAATTATACATTGCAATGAAGACGATACTGCCGGGGTAGAAAAAGATCGAATTGCGCTCTGCTTGCACATCCCTACTCCAAGAACCTTCCCATGTATGAATGGGATAGCGCGTTCCGTTGAGGAGAATTGTCTCGAAGAGAGTGTCTGTTCCATCTAACGCTAGAAAGCCCCGTGTATAGCCATAGCTGCCTTGCAAAAGAATAAGTCGATCGCCTGCGGATATTACGCCTTCAGTTGTGAATTGCCCAACCAAGTCGCACATCTCCAAAAGAGATAAAAATAGCCCAACAGCACCAACACCTCTTGCAGCAGAGGCTCCCGAGCTGCCCGGCTGAGCGTCGTTTTTTGAGGCATAAGCAAGCGCGAAACGTCCACTCGGACCTAATGCGATCTGAGATAAACTGGCCTTTTCAAAAACCCGATCCCTAATCATCTCATCGAACGCCGCTTTCGTTTCAGAATCCCAGCATTGGTCCAAATCCAGAATACCTCGGCAAACGTCTTGATCAACTCGTTCATCCAAAATCACAGCGACAACGCGCGCGATGACAAAATTGACATTTTGATATCTCGGATCACCCGGACAAAACGGTACTGACGAGCCTTCTAGGTCAGTTGCAAACTCTGTGGGAACGGGGTCGGTCTGCTGCTCTAGATCGCACCGCCCGCTAGCAACATCCTCGACCCCTGACGCTACAACGTTTTTTGCAAGCTCGAAGCTTATCCCACCATTTCCACTATCATTCGCGATCAGGCCCGATCTATGTCGTAACAATTGCTCGAAAGTAATAGCGTTGATGCCAGGTCCAAACGCCCAATAGTCCGGTAGATACGCGCCGATGGTTTCATCAACACCCAGACCACGCTCTCTTAGTGCATCTAGGATTGCCATTGCTGTTATGGGTTTAGTGGTACTTGCAATATGGAGTTTAGTGGTCTCTGTCCATCGGACTGCGCCATCTTGTTCAGCTCTGGCATACCCCCCTATGCGCGTTCCAAGCAAATTTCCATCCTGTAAAAGAGCGATCGCGTAACCCATAGAGTTTGGTTCAAAGAAAGAGTTCTCAAGCCGATCCAAAAACTCATCGGCATCGATCTCAAACTCGAGCGCACCAAATCCGAGTGCATGTTGATTTTGAAAGGCTTCTTCACGCCATTCTAATGCTTCTTGAACCGTGGCAGGCCCGTCAAAGAAATCGCTACTGTGGGCAGGCTGACTGGATGGATCCGTATTCCCACACGCTGTAAGACATGCAACAGCGATACTCGCTACTATTGTGTACACCCGCTTCATCCCAAGAACCTCCAGTCGGTCGTGATTGATACACATGAAAGGAAACCTGAATTTTGGACTGGGTTAGGCTTACAACGATTAGCTTGGGCGGCAAGGATAATCGGAATTTGCAACAAATCTTGTGCTGCTGAGTGTCCTAAATTCGCCCCACGACAGTCGCTGCGCTAATGTCCGCTCCTGACCCAAATCAGACGTGAATCGGGCTCCAGCTAACGTCCGATTTTAGGAACTTCCTGCCGCTCCCTGGCGCGACCAGGGATTTCATGCGGGGCTTTCGGGATTTGTGGCGGAAGATCCCGGGTCGCGTCCGGGAGGCGCGGTCCGGGACGGGCTACGAGGCCCAGATGGGAAATCGGCTGCCGCCGGCGTGTGGGGGTTGCCCCCGACAGTCCCGGGCTTGACCCGGTATCGCCTAAGGGGCGTCCGGACCCTGTGGTACGAGATCCCGGATCACGTCCGGGAGGCGCGGGAAAGAGATCGCGCGCGCTCTGTCATCCCGGGCCTGACCCGGGACCCAGGGGTGAGCGAGACCGGGCCTGCTATGGGAGGTCCCGGGTCAAGCCCGGGATGAGCGGCGTCGCGGTTACGCGTTCAAGTAAATCTGGCTGCCTTTGCCGCGGAACTCTTGGCTCTTTTCTTCCATGCCTTTGCGGGCTTCGTCGGCTTGGCGTTGCAAGTCGGCTTTTTCATTGTCCGACAGGCCCTCGGCATAGTCGCGCACTTCAGCGGTGATTTTCATCGAGCAGAATTTCGGGCCGCACATGGAGCAGAAATGCGCCACTTTGTGTGCCTCTTTCGGCAGCGTCTGATCGTGATAGTCGCGCGCGGTTTCAGGGTCGAGCGAGAGGTTGAACTGGTCTTCCCAGCGGAACTCGAACCGCGCCCGGCTCAAAGCATCATCGCGGATTTGCGCCGCCGGATGGCCTTTGGCGAGATCAGCGGCATGGGCGGCGAGCTTATAGGTGATCACGCCGGTTTTGACATCGTCGCGATCGGGCAGGCCGAGATGCTCTTTCGGGGTGACATAGCAGAGCATGGCGGTGCCGAACCAGCCAATCATCGCCGCGCCGATACCGGACGTGATGTGGTCATAGCCCGGCGCAATGTCCGTGGTCAGCGGCCCCAGCGTGTAGAACGGCGCCTCGCCGCACTCTTTGAGCTGCTTGTCCATGTTCACTTTGATCTTGTGCATTGGCACATGGCCGGGGCCTTCGATCATCACTTGGCAGCCGCGCGCATGGGCAATCTTGGTGAGCTCGCCGAGGGTTTCGAGCTCGGCAAACTGAGCCGCATCATTGGCGTCCGCGATCGAGCCGGGGCGCAGGCCATCGCCGAGGCTGAAGGTCACGTCATAGGCGCGCATGATGTCGCAAATCTCGGCGAAGCGCGTGTAGAGGAAGCTCTCTTCATGATGCGCCAGGCACCATTTCGCCATGATCGACCCACCGCGCGAGACAATGCCGGTCACGCGGTTGGCGGTGAGGTGAATGTAAGCCAGCCGCACGCCGGCATGGATGGTGAAATAGTCGACGCCCTGCTCGCACTGCTCGATCAGCGTGTCGCGATACACCTCCCAAGTGAGGTCTTCGGCGACGCCATTCACTTTTTCCAGCGCCTGGTAAATCGGCACGGTGCCGATCGGGACCGGGCTGTTGCGGATGATCCATTCGCGCGTGTTGTGAATGTTGCGGCCGGTGGAAAGGTCCATGACATTGTCGGCGCCCCAACGCGTCGCCCAGACCATTTTCTCGACCTCTTCCTCGACGCTGGACGCGACCGCAGAATTGCCGATATTGGCGTTGATCTTGACCAGGAAGTTGCGGCCAATGATTTGCGGCTCCAGCTCTGGATGGTTGATATTGGACGGGATCACCGCGCGGCCGCGAGCGACCTCATCGCGGACAAATTCCGGCGTGATGAATTCAGGGATCTCCGCGCCAAAGCTCTCGCCCTGGTCAATCTGTGCTTGCGCGTCTGCAAGGGCTTCCTGGCGGCCAAGGTTCTCACGCTCAGCGACATAGATCATCTCTTTGGTAATGATCCCCGCTTTGGCATATTCAAATTGCGTCAACGGGCCGTCACCGGTGCCGCGCAAAGGCGTGTGCTTGGTTGGGAATTCACGCGCGAGATATTTGCCCGTCGCGCCGCCATTGTCTTCCGGTTTTACGTCTCGGCCATCATAAGCTTCGACATGCCCGCGTTCGAGCACCCAATCGGTTCGGTGACGTGAGAGGCCTTTCTCGACATCGATGGTGACACTCGGATCAGAGTACGGCCCGGACGTATCATAGACCGGAACGGGCGGCTCATTGGCGCTTGGGTGCAGATCAATCATCCGGCGCGGCACGCTGAGCGAGGGATCAGCTTTCGGATGGGTGTAGACTTTGCGGCTTGAAGGCAGCGGACCAGTTGTCACTTCGGGGGTTTCGAATTCGGCTTGGTTGACAGGTTTGTTCATTGGGTCCTCTTCCTCAAATGATAGGTGAGCGCCATGGCGACGCAGTGTTGCAGGGCAGCGATGGGGAGGGGTCTGTTGGTTGGCAGGCGCAGTTCGCGATTGCCGACAAATTTCAGCTCCGGCTCGTACCGGTCGCGCCAGTCCTTGATCAGCGTGGTTTGGCAGTGGACGAAGAGGCGGATGACTTGGCCTGCTTCATCCCAACCGAGCCTGATCGTTGTCCCGGTGCGCGAGCGTTTCGGCAAATAAGACGGTTCGCCCCATTTCAGCGTTTCGATCAGCGGGCCAATCTCAGCATGCGCGGCTGCGGTCTCCAGGATCAGGGTCCGCAATTGCGTAAGATGAGCGCGCGCAATGGCCGGGCTGTCTGATAACACAGCGGCCACCTCAGGCGGTGGAGGGGGGAAAGCGGCGACTGACGCCAATGGCATGCTCCGTTCCTACGCCGGTTCGCAAAATCGCTAGCCGGATCAGGTTCTAAGGGTGCTCGGGCGGTGATGCCTCTCCCTCGACTTCGTGTCGGATGAGGCAGGCAGCCCGATCTCAGCGCTTCCAAACGCGCCCCTCGGATTTCATTAACTTAGAATGCGCATCGCAATTTGGCTACTGTGAATTTTGGTGATCTGCGATCAAACAAAATCAGGTGCCCCAAAAAGCGCCTTCCACCCCACGACAACGAGCCAATGGAACACAATTGGCGGCCACAGTGAGCGCGTCCGAAGCGCCAGCAAAGTCGCAACACAGCCCAGAGCGCCAGCGACCGTCAGGAACCGCCAATCAGAAAACAAGTCGCGCGCTTCCGGCATGAAGACATACGTGTTCGCCGGATGCCAGACGATGAACAGGCTCAGGGAAACAACAATCAGCCAAACGGGAACCGACTCTTTTCGCGCCTGCGACCATAAGAGCGGTCCGCGAAACACCACTTCTTCCAAGGCTGCTGGGATGACGAACAGATAGAGCGCGAACCCGATAAGCGACCAGCTGAGCGGTGTCGGTGCCCACGAATAAAGGCCTGTCCAAAGTCCAAACGGCAGCGCTAGGCCGCAAAACGCGAGCAGACAAAAGACCGAAAACCGCCAACCCTGCCGATCCGGCCACTGAAACATAAACATGCGGCAGAGTAAGTTATTCCAGCGCATTTGCATACGCCAGGTGAGGTTTGTCGCCAGGGCCGCGTTGCCGTACGTTATGGAGATCGACGCAACAGCGCGACCGCTTGTCCGGCGCCGCTCTCTTGCGAGGATAGGATTTCACAGACCTCGAAATGCACAGCTGCTTGCGCCGCGAACTGCGCCCGTGATTGATAGGTCGAGATATAGTTGGACCCTTCAGCGCGGTCATTGTGAACGATAAATTCGTCGCGCCGTACATCGTCTGCCGTGACACCGATGGCGGCGACTGCGGCATGGTCTTCGTCATGAAAACTGATCAAAACATGGCCGCCAGGCTTGAGGATGCGATGAAATTCTTGGAGCCAAGCCTGCTGCGTCTCCTGCCGCAAATGCGTGAACACCGATAAGAGATAAATCACGTCAAAGAATTGGTCATGATAGCGCAAGGGCGGCATCAGCCGATTGGTGTGAAAGGTCCCCGGCAAGTTTGCTGCGCTCCACCGTGCGAGCTGGCGATTGATGTCCGTTCCGTACAACTCAGCGCGGCTATGGTTCGGCACATGGCGGGCCACCCGGCCGCAGCCGCAACCGAAGTCTAAAATTCGCTCGGCGAACTCCAAATCTTCGCCATGGCGGGCGAGCATATCGCGAAACACCCGCACCGCGTTCGCTCCGATCTCGAGATATTCCTGCCAGGCCACGCTCCCGGCGACACGTGCGATCAGATAGGCGCTGGGCAGAGGTAAGCCGTTTTTGTCGCGTTTTGGTACGCGGGGTTTGGTACGCGAAACGCGCCATTCGGCAAAGGCATGCGTCCATCTCGCAAACCAGGATGAATAGGCAAGGCGAGAAAGGGTCGTGCGCATAGAGCCGCTCCACAAGGCGTTTCAAGAAACGTGAATTGGCTCTGTATTTTTTTGTCCGCTTAGCATGCTGTGGTCGGGTGGCATAGAGAGGCAGCGCTGAAACCCAGATCGGTTAATGAAACATCGCGATCCGTTAACCAAATCCTGACCTCTAAGACTGAAAACGGAGCCAACTGATTCTTGCCAATGCGGAGATTTTTATGGCGGACGGAACGGCCTTAGCGGCCTCAACGGCAAAAGTCGGTGCGCGCAAAACCAAGCGGCGCAAAGTTAAAGTTGACTTTTGGGCCACAGATCTGAACACGGCCGAAATTGGGATTATGAAGCGGACGCAAAACGAGGCGGCGTCTGATCAATTCACCAAAGACATGGAACTGTTCGGCCAGACCGTGATTGATGGCAAGCGCGAGGCCCTTTTCGGGTATCGCCAAGAGCCTTGGGACGGAAGTGATGGGTTTGAGCGGCGCCTGATCATAAAACTGTTTTCAGAAACGCTTGGATGGCGCGGCACCGCCGAAATGATGCTCGGCCGATCCCTGCAATTGTCACTTGGCTCAGGCGGGCAAGCGACGCCCGTTTTTGCGATTAATCTCGCCCGGCACAATCAGATTATTCATCTTGAACGGGCGGTCGATGCCTGGCCCTTTATGCCGGAAAAATTCACCTTTTTCCTTCAGACCAAAGACCGCGTGCGCTTCTATACATTGCGCCGACACGTTCTCAGCATTGGCGCGGATTACAGCCTCTATGACGAGCGCGGGCGCAAAATTGGCGTTCTGGATCATCAATTGGTCAATCTTGGTGGCGCTTGGATGGTGCGGATAGATCCCGCGCATTTTGATCGGAAGCTTGAGGCGGTGCTTGAGCTGGTCTGTGCGGTGTTGAAGTTCAACCGTGCCGGGCGCAATCACATTCGCAAGCTCGCCGAACAGGTCTTGCGCGGCCGCCTCCACGCCAATTTGGACCATGAAGAGGAAGACCTCTATCTCAATCCGCGGCGGCGGCGGTGACCGGTTTCTGGATCACCACACAGGACTGACGATAGGGCCAAATCATCCAGTAAAACTTCTTCATCGACCGCTTCCACTTGGTCCAACCGAGAAACGGGAAGGGCAAGCGCAGCAATTGGCGATAAATGATCCATGGCCGACGTTTGAGATTGTCGCGATAAGATCCCGTCGCAATGACCTCTGAGACCAGGATCTGGTGCGGGGCAGAAATCAGCTCGGCGATTTCCGCTGGGCTGGGGCGAAACATGGTATCGATTGGATCGCGGTGGTGCGGATAGCTTTTCGGCACCGTGATGACCAAACGCCCGCCCGGCGGCAGGAGCGCGAAACAGCGATTGGCGAATTCCGCTGGATCGAGGACATGCTCCAATACATTATTGCAAAACACCGTCCGAGGGGCTGTTGCTTTGATCTGATTGAAACCGTCCTCTTCAAGCAGATTGGCGGTGATGTCGATGCCTTCCCCTGCTTGCAAGTCGGAATGAATAATCGTCACCCCGCGGGCCATAAGCGGCGCGAACAAATCATTGTGAATGAATGGCTTTTCCTCGGTTCGGAAGTGCAAGGTCTGGCTGCCAATGTCGAGCACGGGCGAAAGCGAGTCCGCTGGAAACGCGCGCAATTGGCGCTCGATCCACTTTGCTTCCACTTCTTGCACGAGCCGCCCTGCACCTTGTTCGCGATCTTTTCTGCCATAGCGGCTATCTGCGCCAAGACCAAGCAGGCGCACGCTCAGACCCGGCGCGCCGGGTGCGCTGCATACTATATAAGCGCCGCTTGCGTGGCTTTGCTCCAGCCGACAAACACCGCCTCCCCGGTTTCAATCACAGGCCGTTTGACCAGCGTTGGGTGGGCGATCAAAAGCGCCTCAGGATCGGATCCGCGCTCTGCGTCTGATAGGGTCCGCCAGGTCGTTGAGCGTTTATTGACAAGCACTTCGACATCCGCCGCTGCAAGCCATTGCGGGACTTTTGTCGCCAGGTCCGCTTCCGCGCGGATATCAACGAAATGAACCGTTTCGCCAGCCGCGGTGAGAGCGGTCAGTGCCTTTTTGCACGTGTCACAATTCTTAAGTCCGTATACGGTCAACGCCATCCCTGCTCTGCCCTTTGCTTAGGTTTCATCGTCGACATAGACCTCCCCATCCAAGTCGTCGAGTTTCGACTGAAGGTGCGCGCGGACATCTTGAACGGCTTGATTATAAACCCCGGCTGCGAGTGTGCTGAGCATCAAATCCAATATCTGTTCGGCGCGAAACGCCGATAGGTCCTCGTCAAATTCCGATCGATAAAGGGTTTGCAACTGTCCGATCAAACGCTCACGCCGCGCGTCCGTCAGGGTGACGGCCTTCATAATACTACTCTTAGTTGATTCATGCTAAATTCCCCTGATGTGAAGAAGCTTATTTTATCAATTGCCCGATTGATAGATGAGGGTTGCGCGAAATCTCCGATACCGCTTAATCCAGACCATTAAGCCAGTGTAAAGACCGGCGCGCTAGGGCCAAGCCATGAATCGGGGACATCGCTATTTCTTATTGGCCCTAAGCGCAGCCTTTGTCATGCCCGCTGGTCTGGCGCGCGCGGCGCCGGGCGATGTCCTATTCTCCGACACATTTGATGCGGGCACGGGGTGTGGCACGCTCGCCCCCTTCTGGACCGCTTCTGACGCAACCCTCGCCGGCGTTTCAACACAGACGGCACAGTCGGGCAGTTGTTCCGCGTTTACGCGTGGCAGCGCGGTGACGGTGACGGGCCCGGTGATCGATTTGTCGAGCGCGATCGGGGCCACGTTGACGGCCTGGCTGCGGCAAGGCGATGACAGTTTCAGCGAAGATGTCGACGCTGGCGAAGACTTCGTCTTTGAATATCTGAGCGCCAGTGGAGCCTGGACGGCCTTGACGGTCTTACAAGGCGCGGGCGCGGATGGCGAGGTGACGAATATCAGTCTCGACCTGCCCGCCGGCGCGTTACATGCGGGCTTTCAATTGCGCTTTCGGCAAACCGGCGGCAGTGGCGGCCCGCCCGCCAATGGCGGGATCGGTTATGATTACTGGCATATCGACGATGTCCAGCTGATCGAAACCGGGACCGCGCCCCCTATCGAGCTGCCATCCGGGCTCGGTATCGGCCTATGCGAACGGTTTGAAAACGGCTTTGGCAATTGGAACGCGACCAATTCGGCGCGGGCAGGCGTCAATGCGGATACGTTCCAATCCGCGTCAAATGCGATGTTTCTGCGGCACGCCAGTGTGACCAGCACCTCGATTGCATTCGATTCAAATGAGCTCGGCGAGATCCGCGTCTGGATCCGGCGCGGGGCGGATACGTTCAGTGAAAACCCCGACGCCGGCGAAAATCTGACGCTGCAATATTTAAGCGCCGCCAATGCTTGGGTGACATTAGAGACCTTCCCCGGAAGCGGCCCACAAGGTGAAATTTTCGACCGCACATATACGGTTCCGGACTCGGCATGGCATAGCAATTTCCAGGTCCGATTCACACTCGCAAGCGGCAGTGGTTCCGACTTTGATTATTGGCATATCGATGATTTGTGTTTCGACCGCGCAACGCCTGATTTCTCAGTGGCGAAAACGGTTGAGATTGAACGCGACCCGATCAATCAGGCGAGTGATCCGCGGAGCATCCCAGGCGCCTGGGCGATCTACACAATTACGGTGACCAATCATGGCCGAGGTTCGGCAGATCTCGGCACAGTCGCGATCGGCGATGTGGTTGACGGTCAGACCAGCCTTTTCACCGGGGACTTTGACGGCTTTGGACGACCCTTTGAATTCACGGATGGCAGCGGTGCCAATCGCAGTGGATTGAGCTTGGTCTATGGCGGGCTGAACGATGCCACAGATGGGGTGACCTTCCTCAATGGCGGCGGCGTTGCCATCACCCCAAACGGATCGTTTGACCCGAGCGTAGACCGATTTGAATTGCAGTTCCAAGGCGCCATGAACGGCGCGGTCGCTGGCGCCACCCCCAGTTTCGCGATCCGTTACCGCGTGCAAGTCGAATGATTACTCAATCACACCGACAATCGGCCCAAGATCCGTCCCGGCCTCATCGCGATTGATTTCAGGGGCGTAGATACGGCTGACTTGACCGTCCAAGAAGAGGGCATTCGGGACTCCAATTTCGTCTCTGAAGAGAGTCGCAAATTCATAAAATGTGACAGCGACATCGGAAATCGCAAAATGGACCAATCCACCGTCCAGGGTCACACCGACGCCGTTTCGGCGCCGACGTGAGGTCCCCTCTGGATTGATCCCGTCATGCAGGCTGCCGCCGATCACCAACATCGGGCCTGATTGTGTCGCATAGGTCGGATCGATCGCCTGATCGATATAGGCCTGGCTTTCGGTGATCCCAGCTTGATCGCCTTTCAGCCAAAACACGCCGTTTGGTTTGAGGTGAAAATTGCCGGGCCCATCATTGGTGTTCACGCTGGCTTGGTCGCCATAAGCATCGCGGTAAAAGCCTACAGGCTGGCGGTCATCGTGATACATACCGCCATTCATCGCGAAGACCAGGGCCTCGCCCTGCTCGTCCAATTCGCGCTCAAGCGTGTCGAATTGGCGAAATGGCACCCCATCAGCATCGCTGTGAAACAAGCGGATATCATAGTCGGCGACGGCATAGGTGCAAATCGTATAGGGGTCGCCGAGATGCTGCACAGCGCGGCACGCCTTTGGCGCCGATTCGACCATATCCAGGGTCGGATTCCGGTCCGGCGCACAGCTCGCTAAGACCAAAATCGAGAGCAAACAGGTCCATAAGTCACGCATTGCCGCTCCTCAAACAGCTCATGTTATGCTCAAAATAGTCTTAAACCATGGCGGGTTTCGGGCCTGCGATCAACGAAATGTTCATGCTCATCTGCGATGCCTTATCTCAAGTGATTAGGTGGAAAATTCATGAACAGAGTCCTTGCCGCGCCGGCCCGGGCCGCCCGTCAATCTGCGACGCAATTTGGTGCTAGCCCATACATTGCTACGGTTTTTCTCTCAGCCGCGCTGGTCTTTCTCGTCCAACCCATTTTTGCCAAGATGGCAACGCCTTTGCTGGGCGGCGCACCAAACGTCTGGAACGTGTCGCTCGTCTGCTTCCAAGCGGCGCTTTTGCTTGGATATGCCTACGCCCACTTGCTCAATCACCTGGTCGTCTCCTTGCGCGCGCAAATTGGCATTCATGCCGGATTGCTCGCCCTAGCGGCCTTGGTCTTGCCATTTCAACTTTCAGGCGCGCTCGGCACACCCGATCCAACGCAGCCAACCCTTTGGCTGATCGGCGTTTTCGCCCTGTCGATTGCGCCGCCTTTTGCGGTGATCGCTGCCACAGCCCCGCTGATCCAAATCTGGTATAGCCGGTCCGGGCGGGATGATGCGCATGACCCCTATCATCTCTATAGCGCCAGCAATATTGGCTCGCTCATCGGTCTGATGGCCTACCCTTTGTTGCTCGAGCCCTTACTGCCCGTAGCGCTTCAAACCAGCGCCTGGACGGCCGGTTATGGTGTGCTCTCTGTGCTCTTGCTCGCATCAGGCTTGGTCGCTTTGGCGACGGGAAATGGCGCGCCTCCCGCCATTGCAGACGCGGATGCCCCCGCCGCCACGCCGCGCACCGAAGGCCGCTGGCGCCAGCGTCTTTGGTGGCTCGCCTGTGCCTTTGTGCCGTCGAGCCTCTTGGTCGGCGTCACCACTCACATTTCGACCGATATTGCCAGCGTTCCGTTTCTCTGGGCGCTGCCGCTGATCCTCTATATCAGCACCTTTATTATCGTGTTTTCGAAGCGTCCGGCGATCCGGCTTTCGGTCTCGGTTCGCTTGCTCTCTTTGGCCGTCGCGGTTGCCTTTTTAGCGCTCTCAAGTCTCTTCAGCATTCCGCTCTTGTTCGCATTGGTGTTGCACCTCTTCGTGCTCTTCTTGGCGGCGATGGTCGGCCATGGCGCCTTGGCCGAAGACCGCCCCGAAGCCAATCGCTTGACCGAGTTCTACCTGATCATGTCGCTCGGCGGGGTTTTAGGCGGTGCGTTCAACGCGCTTTTGGTCCCGGTCATCTTCACTTCTGTGATCGAATATCCGCTCGGATTGGTCGCTATTCTACTGATCCGTCCGGGCTTGCGCTGGATGGGGCAAAGCCGAACTCGGCTGTGGACCGCAGCGGCGATCATCGCCTTGACCATGGCCGCGGCGCTTCGATTGATCCAAGGCGATGAGATTACCTTCTATCTGCCTTTCCGCATCCTCAATCTGATTGCGATTGTCGGGATCGTTATGACGGCGACTACACGGGCCGGACCGGCGGTGACGGCCGCTTGTGCGCTCGGCATCTCCATGCTCGCAAGCCCAGCCAGCAATGGCATGTCCGATCGCAGCTTCTTTGGCGTTGTAAAAATCTTTGAGCGTGGCGAGCATCGTCTTTTAATGCACGGCACGACCGTGCATGGCGCGCAATTCTTGGCCGAGGATAAAAAGCTCCAACCCACCACTTATTATGCCCCCGCGACCCCAATCGGACAGGTCTTCTCAAGCTATACTGGGACAGGTCATATCGGTGCGGTCGGCCTCGGCACCGGGTCTGTCGCGTGTTATGCGCAGCCAGGGCAGACCTATACGTTTTACGAAATTGATCCCTTGGTTGCAAAATATGCGCAGGATCCAGCTTACTTTACGTATCTCTCGGAATGTACGCCAGACGCGGAGATCGTCCTCGGCGACGGGCGCTTGACGCTGGCGGCGGAACCGGCAGGCCAATTTGATTTGCTCTTGATTGACGCGTTTAGCTCGGACTCAATCCCAGTCCACTTGCTGACCTTGGAAGCGATTGAGCTCTATCTCTCGCGCCTTTCTGATGATGGCGTCCTGATGATCCATGTCTCGAACAAGTATCTCAGCCTGGAACCCGTGGTGGTCCGCATTGCCGAGCGTTTGAACGTGCCCGCTTTGTATCAATTCTATATCAAAGCCCCTGAGGAAAAGGGGGACGCCTTTAGCGCCAGTTCCAGCCAAGTCGTCGTCTTGGCCAGAGACCCAGCAGCGCTCGCGCATCTCAAACAAAATGACGCGTGGGTCGAGCTTGAAAGCGACGGCGGACGGCCTTGGACGGATGACTATTCAAACGTCATCGGCGCGATCATCGATAAGCAGTTTTAAATCGCCTACCCGCGCGCAGCTTTTGCCAGGTCGATCCAGTGTTCAACCTCGGTTTTGTCGACATTGTTCTCGCCGCCCCATAGGACACGCGCGCCCTTCGGAGTGTCGAGAAAATTGGTCGCCGCGGTAAGCACCGTTTTCGCCGACGCATTAGCGAGATCTTCGGCGCTGCGAATTCCGGCGCCGACCAGGATCTGGCTGTCCAGCACGCGCAAGCCAGGTGCTTCCACCATCAGCCGTGTTTGGTCTTGCCAATCGATCAGCGTGTCGGCTTTGATATAGCGCACATTGAGCGCCTCAGCGGTCGCAGCTGGATCGGCGGATAAGAGATCGCCAATCGTGTGAACATCAACGCTCCCAAGCCGCGAAGCGGTCTTCGGACCAATCGATGGTGCGTCGATCACTGGCGAGTCGCGTGTGATCGTTGGGCTCCGCTCTGTCGGCGTGTCGTCGGTCTCATCTCCGGCATCGTCTGCGGCATCGAGTTCCGCCAGCATCGCCGCAGCCGCTGTGGTCGCGGTGTCTGATACTTGGCCTGACACCGCCTCGATCGGATCCGGATCGCTCGATTCTACCAATTTCAACGCCGGCTCTTTGTCTTGAGCTTGCGTCTCCTGTGGGATGTCGACCATCGCGTCTTCCGCGTCGAAGACCTCTGGATCCGGCGCAACCGTCGGCGTGCGCGTCGGGCGCGCAGGCGCGGTGTCTGCGTCCGCTTGGACCGGCACAGGGACCACTTTCAGCTGATACTCCACCGGTTTCGGCGGCGCCGCCAGGGGCACATGTTTGCTGCCAATGGGCTTAATCGTCATCGCATCGAGCCAGCCCAGCGGTTTACGTAAGACTTGCTTACAATGCGCCGCACGAATGGCTTTGTCATCGTCCGGCAGCGTCTTGATCACTTTGCCCGTTTCGACAAATTCTTCATACATCGCGGTCACGATTTTGCGGTCTTTTGCATCGGCCATACGACGCGTGATTTTCCGGATCGGGATGTCCAAAGCGGCAAAATAGCCGGGCAGGTCCAAATCCACTTTTTCCGGCTTTACGCCCGCTTCGGCAAAGGCGCGTTCGTACAAGACGGCAACTCCCGCCGTGGCATAGGAAATCAAGTCGGCCAGTAAATCGAGCAGAGTTTCATCGAGCCCATCGGGCGGATTTTTGACGGCACGGTGCACATCATAATGATCAATAAAGGTCTGATAGTGCGGGTTCGAATAGCGCGCGGCCGCCAAGACCATATCGGAGACAAAGCCCGGTTGCGCCCCCGCATAGACGGTCGGATAGCCCCGGGCGTCGATCAGCGCTTTGATCGTGTCGCGAGATTTGACAATCGACCATTCCAGCGAGCGGTGGATCGGGCCTTCCTCCTCACTCTGTGCGGTGTGAAAGGGTTGCACCGGATCGGCATAATAATGCGTCAGCACCCCCAACGCATAAGCGGCTTTTGACCATTTGCGGGCGCGCAGAGCCGCCACCGCTTTGCCATACCACTCCATAGCGGCGTCGCGCGCGCCGCCCCATTCACCCTCTTCTACGTGCAAGACATGATTGCGGAAGTCTTTAAACTCGTGATCGGGCGCTTTTGCGCCTTTCAGCAGCGGTACGTGATGTTTCAAAAGCAGATTTTTCCAATCACCGGCATCTTCGCCCTGGAGCAATTGCAGGGCGTCAAACGCAATAAAGTGATGGGTCGAGCGGCAGCGATGTGCGACGATAACAAGCTCGAGCAAGTTCATAGTCAGCCCCCTGGCAGCCTAAGTTGACCGGCCATTCCTAGGGTGATTTGCGTCAGACACAAATGTCACGTCTGGCAGCAATGGCAGGCGTTTATATCGTTAACAATTGCCTATCAAATGGTCCAGAACAGTTAACAGCGGCTTAACTTTTATCTCGAGCCAACGATTCGCTATCTATCTGATTTGGTGATAATAATTTTATCCACAGGACAGATAAATCAAGAACGTCCAACTTTTCAAAAGTCGGGCGGCAATTTTACATCCGTAATTATACATTCTTTCCGTAGGCTAAATCTGTGGACAACTCGGAAAAAACCGCACAATTCGAGGGACTTGGCGCCCGCATAAAAAACGACTTATATACCGGCTTTGTTCTCCTAACCGAAATGGTGAGATTAACCGTAGTTGCTACAAGATGTAGTGGTTCGCGAACTTCGTTGCGGATATCTTGTAGATTCTATCTTGACGTAGCGGTCAGACGATTCAATCCTGAGACGCCTTTATAAATGAAGGTCCCGTCATTTAGAGGATGGCTATATCCAAAAAATGACGGGTTGATCAAAATTGCCCATAAGGGACTTGGTGCAGCTGCAAGAGGAATCCACCACGGTCAGCGCTTCGCGTCAAGTCTCTTTGGGTGCACAGAGGGCCCGAAGGACCCAATTAATATGAGCTTGTTACGTATTGAATGGATCATACCAGACCAATCAGATCCTGACCGGCGCATCGATGCCGTAGGGGGCGATGCAGACAATTTCTGTCATATTCTCGATACCGCGATTTATAACATCAAGTATGGAATTCATTCCTACTATACGATTGTGGGATTACAGCGCGTCGCAGTCGAAGTCGCGACTCGGAATCGTCGAGAGTATCTAAAAACCGTCGCTGACTATTACGAACCAAACAACTTACTGTCTTTGCCTCATCGCCGCTGGGCTGCTTAGACCATACTGTAAACTCATCGATTGCGGCGAGCTATGCTCGCCGCTGTTACCATATTTACAGAAAATGAGCTGTCCAAGTTTCGACGTTTTATCAGGGTGTTTCGCAACAATCCAATCTGAGTCATTTTGTTTATCGAAGCGTTGTACGCCAGCCGATTAAGCTTTCGGCTTCGGCTTCACCGGTCGCATCAACCCTTCCTGCGCAACGCTGGCAACCAATTGGCCATCTCGGGTGTAGACGGCGCCGCGATTGAAGCTGCGGGCGCCGCCAGCATAGGGACTGTCCATCGTGTAGAGATGCCAATCGCTAAAATTGATCGGCGCATGAAACCACATCGCGTGATCAAGACTGGCGGACATCAATTCACCCGTCATCCAAGAGACGCCATGCGGGCGATTTCCAGTGCCCAGCAAAGCCATATCCGAGGCATAGGCGATCAAGCAGTGATGCAGCCAAGGCTGCTCGTCGATCTCGCGGCCGACGCGAAACCACAAATGCTGGCGATCGCTCACCTTTTCCGGTTTGAGCGGGTCGAGCGGTTCAACCTCGCGAATT
>JBCCXW010000056.1:0-21564 GCA_039191105.1 Pseudomonadota bacterium | reverse complement strand
TGCGCTCTCCTGTGGGGTCATACCTTGATTGCGTTTCCCAAATCCTTCACCGGCCACAAGCACAAAATTGATTTCATCAGCGCCTGCATCGATCGCGCGGCGCACACCTTTTTCGTTCAGCGCCAGCGCGATATGTCGGGTACTATTGCCGCGATCGAGGCCGCGAAAGACATCCCCGCTATCAGCCATTTTAGGCACCGCCTTTGGGGAGACAAAGGATCCCGACTCCATCCGCTTAACGCCGCAGTCCTCCAGTCTGGAGATAAATTCCAGTTTTTGCGCGGTGCTCAACGTGCTGGGATCATTCTGTAAACCGTCGCGCGGACCGACCTCAACAATATCAATACGTCTTGTCATGCCCGGGGTTTAGCGGGCATTGAAAAGGAATGACAGAACCGATTGTACAACCCCCGCTTTCCGGCTTGCGCGTGATTGAGCTCGGCCAGCTTATTGCGGGTCCGTTTTGTGGTCAGCTGCTGGGGGACTTTGGCGCCGAAGTGATCAAAGTGGAAGCGCCTGATCGGCCCGATCCCGCCCGGCATTGGGGCGCCGTGAAGGTCAATGAAGAAAGCGTGTTTTGGGCGATCATTGCGCGCAATAAGAAGTCTCTGACGCTCAATCTACGCCTCTCAAAAGGCCAAGACATTATGAAACGATTGGTCGGGACAGCGGATGTGCTGGTCGAGAATTTTCGTCCCGGCACACTTGAAAAGTGGGAACTGAGCCCCGCTGTCTTGCATCAGATCAACCCACGCCTCGTGATTACGCGGGTGTCGGGCTACGGCCAGACAGGTCCAGAGAGCCACAAACCCGGCTATGCCAGCGTTGGCGAGGCAAAAGGTGGATTGCGGCATTTGATCGGCGAGCCGGATCGCCCACCTGCCCGGGCAGGCGTAAGTCTGGGCGATACGATGACCGGCACATTCGCTGCGCTTGGCACAATGATGGCGCTCTATCATCGGGAAAAGTCAGGTCGCGGCCAGATTGTCGATGCCGCGATTTATGAAAGTGTGATGGCGTTCATGGAGAGCTTGATTCCGGAATATGCATTGGCCGGGCATGTCCGCCAGCGCACCGGCGGCATTCTTCCGCGCATTGCACCGTCTGGCGCTTATCCGTGTCAGGATGGAATGGTGATTATTGGCGCCAACCAAGACACGCTGTTTGAGCGCTTGTCCGATATGATCGGTACCGATTGGGCGAGCGACCCGCGATATGCCACGCATGATACGCGCGGTGCGAATCAAGCCGAGCTCGACGACATGATCTCAGTCTGGACCCGCAATCTGACCATGCAAGAGGTGCTGCGACTGTGCGAGGCAAATGCCATACCGTGTGGGCCCGTCAACACTGCGAAAGAGATTTTGGAAGATGCTCACATTAAAGCGCGCGCCGCGATCTTAAACATTTTTTCGCCTTTGGTGGGAAAAGACGTACCGATGCAGGGCCCGGTCCCAAAACTCGATCTGACGCCGGGCGGTGTGGTTTCGGCTGGCCCGAAACTTGGAGCCCACACGGATGAAATCCTCGATGTTTTGGGTTATGGCCCAAGCGATCAGTCTATTTTAAGGGACGAAAATGTCATTTAAGCCCCCTTTGTCCGGCACGGAACAAGACGAAACGTCTGAACTGCGACCGAAATTCAATCCCGACGGATTGATTGCTGCAATCGCGCAGGACGCTGAGACACATCAGGTGCTGATGATGGCTTGGATGAATGCAGATGCGCTCGAAGCGACGATAAAAACGGGTCGAGCAACGTATTGGAGCCGGTCTCGACAAGAATTATGGGTCAAAGGCGAAACCTCCGGGAACACCCAACATGTCGTTGATGTTTACATAGATTGCGACCAAGACGCGGTTTTGCTGAGGGTTAATCAGACCGGCGGCGCCTGCCATACTGGACGCCCCGCTTGTTTCTATCGAAAGATCGATCCGACGACATTCGATCTTGAGTCCAAATAAACTGGCCCATGTTTTGCAGAACCCCTAGGTTAAACTGATAGGAGATAAAACGTGTTGAGGTGGCTTAAGCGGGGCAATCGCGCTTCAGATACACCAGTTGAAGCGCCAGAAATGGCTGAACGTCGGCGGTCGAACCGCCGCGACGTATATGCCGATGCTGTTGCAATTTCAAACAGTGGACGCTTTCTGAAAAAGGGCATCGCTTTGGATTTGTCCTCGGATGGCACACGCTTACGCTTTGAAAACGGCGACAGTCTACTAGATGGAATGACGGTTAACATCGCGCGTTACGGAATTAAGCGTCGCGCGCGCATGTGTTGGCGCACGCGCACGGATGTTGGCGTAGAATTCATCGACGAGGCAGATTAATCGCGCCTTAGGCGGTTTTCGCTAGACGGTGAAAACCAACGCCGTATATCGATCATGTCTGGCCTGTCGACTTGAAAACAAGTTTGGTTCGAATCCGGAACGAAATAGTTAATTCGTCCACAGAACTTGGCTTTTTGTGGATAAGTGGCGTGTAGGCGATCGAATCCCACCCTTCGACTATCGACTCTCAGCGCTGCTGAGGCATTGTGTGATTGTTCGAAGGGCGGCACGGGAAGCCACCGCAAGCTCATCGAAAAGAACGTCGCGCCCGGACGAAGCGGGCTCAGGAGCAAACTCCAGAAATGGGGGGCGCAAAAGAGCCAGGCGGAGATGAAGGGAAAGGCAACGCGGCGTCTGCGGAACCTGAACTAGACAGGGGAAGTAGAGCCATATCTGCGAACGGGGCACGATCCGAAACGCAGGCCAGAAAGAACACCGGCAACGGGGATCTGGATGGTGGGACTTAACAAAACTGCGCAAGCAGAACGGGAAGTTTCAGGTCTTAATCGAGACGCGACCGTGGGGACCTAACGGAAGCTGCACCCGCGACACGACTAAAACCAATTGGGGCGCGAGCTGAAAGGCCCGCGCCCCTTCTGGTTTTTGCGGAAATACAGTTTATCCAATTGCACTCGCCGCAAAGCCGACTAGGACGCGGCCATGGCGCTTGCTCCTTCTCTCCAGATTTTCCGCCACCGAGCGTATTTGCAGTTTTGGCTGATGCGTGTGTCTGTGGCCTCGGCGCGGCAGATGGAGGCGGTCGCGATTGGCTGGCAGGTCTATGATCTGGCGCGCGATCCGATCGAAGATGGCGGATTGGGTTTAAGCATCAATGAGTCCGCATTCATGCTCGGCTTGGTCGGTCTCGCAATGTTTCTGCCGGTTTTGTTTTTGTCTTTGATTGGTGGGCAAGCCGCCGACCGCCTCAATCGCAAAATGATCCTGGTGGTCAGCAATCTCTTTCGATTGGTGGCAACCGCCGCGCTTCTCACCACAATCGCTTTGCCAGCCAGCGAGGCACTGCCCGTGATTTTTTCTGTGGCGGTGCTATTGGGCGTGGTCAATGCATTTACGCCCGCGGCGGCGAGCGCGCTGTATCCCCAATTGGTGCCACGGGCGGAATTGCCGGTCGCAATTGCGTTTAACTCTTTAGGGTTCCAAACCGCGAAAATTATCGGTCCTGCACTTGGCGGCTTGCTTTTGGCCGCCGGTGGACTGTCGCTCGTCTACTCGGTCGCGTTCGGCCTGATCGCCTTTGCCATTCTCGCAATTGCCACGGCGCAGACGCCGAAACATGAGAAACTCGATAATGCCCGCGGCCTTGATATGGTGTTTGAAGGGTTGCGCTATATCAGGCGCAACAAGATCGTGCTGGGCGCGATTTCGCTTGATTTGTTCGTGGTGTTTTTCGGCGGTGTCGTCGCGCTCCTACCGGTCTTCGCACGCGACATTCTTGAAGTTGGCGAAGTCGGCTTGGGATTCCTCGCCGCCGCACCCGCTCTCGGCGCTTTAACAGTGGCGTTCCTGCTCGCACGTCGACCGCTCTCTCGGCATGTCGGCGCATGGATGTTTTGGTGCGTCGGTCTGTTCGGTGTGGCAACCTTGGTGTTTGGCCTCTCGAACCTGTTCTGGCTGAGCTTACTCGCCTTAGTGGTGACGGGCGCTGCAGACGAAATCTCTGTCTATGTCCGGGCGTCATTGATCCAGCTTGCGACCCCGGATGAAATGAAAGGCCGGGTTACATCTGTGTCCTTCATTTGCATCTCAGCGTCGAATGAGCTGGGCGACTTTCAAAGCGGCGTCGCTGCGCGCTTACTCGGACCGGTTGGCGCGGTCCTATTTGGCGGTGCAGTGGCGGTTGGGATCGCGTTGCTTTGGACCCGGCTATTCCCCGAGCTTGCGCGCGCGGACTCGTTCGAAACGGTTGAAGAACAAGCGGTTTAGGCCGCGCCCTTCTGGCCAGGGACGAGTTTGCCAAATAAGGCCCAGACATCATTGACGCCAGCACCATGAACCGCCCCGGCGCGATAGACGCGCGTCGCAAGGTGGAGGATCAGCAGCGTGGTCAACGCCATTAAGCTCAGCTGTGCGAGCACTTCCCAAATCGGGGGTTCTGTCGGCATCCGCAAGATCAAAAGGAAGGGCGTAAAGACCGGAACCCAAGCCATAATTTCGATCAGCGCGGACTCTGCGTCTTGTATGGCAAAGGCGAGCATCGCCAGCGGCGCCATCAGTGTCACAAAGAGCGGTGTCATTAGGGTTTGCGCTTCTTGGATCGTATCGCACAGCGATCCAAGCGCCAGAAACAAGGAGCCATACATCAAATATCCGAGGACGAAACTGATAATCGCGGGCACGAACAGAACCGGATTTGCGGCTGCGGTCACCAGCGAGCCGAGGCCCTCAGCGAGATCTGCAGGAAGGTTGTCAATCGCAAACCAAGTGATGATCCCAGAGCCGATGCTCCAAAACCCCATCAGAGTTAAGGCCAGCAGCAAAACGGCAATCAGTTTCCCGGCCAGTAAATGCGGGAGTTTGACCGATGTCAGAAGACTGTCGAAGATTTTATTCGACCGTTCTTCGATCGTGCCCATGAGCAGATAATTGATCACTGAAAAGATCAAAAACCAGAGGGAAAATGCCATCATAATAGACACTACGAACGGCGCCCGGTCCGTCCGCGTCACTTCTGTTTCGATGGTGTCATCTCCGCCGGTGCGCACGCGTTGTTGTTTGACATCGCGGCGGGCTTCACGCGCTTGGGTGAGAACGTCGCGGCTGACATTCACGGCCGCCAGCGCTCGATCCAGCTGCAATTCGCGCTCCGCACTGCGCGCGAAATTGATCAGCGTGCGGGCTTGAAGGTTTTCCGACCAATACTCGATTTCCCCTGTATCCTCGTTGACGACAAAAGCCGCGAACAAGGGTTGCGGCCCCTCCGGTGTGTCGACCAAGGCTTGCGCCATCATATAGGGTGCCAGCGCAGCACTCGTCGAGACGGGCGGATCGACTTCTACAAAGTCGCGCCTCGGGAGCATCATTGGGTTGCCGCCCGCCGCGACAAAAGCCGCTTCCACGGAAGCGCCATCTTCGCGCGCCTCATCGAACAGGTCTAAAGTCTCGCTCTCGCGCTCTTCGGCAATCGCTAAGGGATCCAGCAAACCTCTCGCAGCGCGCGCTTCGCTTTCTGCCATTTCTCGGCGCAGTGCGTCTTTGAACACGGAGCCTGTCTCAATGACTGTGAAATATCGAGTTGGTTGCGCGTTTTGAGCGAAGGTGGGGGCGAGAATAAAAATGCCGATAATGACTGGGGTAAACAAGAGCCCCAACCAAAACCCCCAAGCGGTCACATAACCAAGATAATCGCGGCGCGCGACGAGGTAAGTCGAACGGATCATGCGGCTTCTCTTCCTTCTGCGGCATCCGCAGCAAGCGTATCGGTGAGGTCTTGTGCTTCGGCTTCGCTGACCAGGGACACAAAAACATCCCGCAAACGCGCCTCTTGGGGGGTGAAACTGGTGATCGGTGCGCCCAGATTGATCGCCGCGCGCAAGGCATCTTGTGGGCTTTGCGATGGTTGCAGATTGATCCGCCAATGATCGGCTTCGCGGACAGCATCGAACCCAGCTGGCGCCAAGGTCGCACCAAGATCGTATCCATCTCCGACGCCGATATGGACCGCGCGACCAAGCGCGGCAAAGCCTTCTTCGAGCGTGCCGTCAAAGACTTTCCGCCCGCGCGCCATCATGACGATTTTCTCGCACAAGCGCTCGGCGTGCTCCATGACATGGGTTGAAAACACAATCGTTGCGCCGCGTTTGTGTTCTTCTACGATGAGGTTCTCAAGGGTTTGTTGATTAACCGGATCGAGCCCTGAAAACGGTTCATCGAGGATTAAAAAGTCAGGTCGATGCGCCAGCGCTGAGAGAATCTGAACCTTTTGCGCCATACCTTTCGAGAGTCGCGTGACTCGGCTGCGCGCAAACGCACCAAGATCCATCATTTCGAGCAATTCATCGGCACGGGCCCTGGCATCGCTATGCGACAGGCCTTTTAGCCTCGCGAAATAAGTGATGATTTGGCGGGGGCTCATTTTCTTATACAGCCCGCGCTCTTCTGGAAGGAACCCGACACGCTTAAGCGCATGCAGATTGGGCGGTGCACCGAACAGGCTTACAGACCCGCGATCGGGCGACAAAACGCCGAGCGCCATCCGCAGACTGGTTGACTTGCCGGCGCCGTTTGGGCCTAGGAACCCAACGATGGAGCCCTGCGGGACGTCGAAATCGAGATCGCGAACCGCTTGGAAGTTGCCAAACCATTTGCTCACGCCCGTTAGTTTCAAGGGTCGTTCGGGAGTCATACACCCATCTCCTGCCCTGTTCGTTCCGTTTATCGATATCTAGCGCAACTCTTTTGACCTACTAGGCTTGCCAAGCTCTTAAAGAGTCCACAGGATATCGATATGAAGACACCGCAAGCTCCAGCCAATGGGGATATGGTGGACGCAAGGGGGATAGATTCACGTAAAGAACGTGACGACTCGATCCAACCAGCGAGCCAGCCTATGCCTGGTCCCTCACACACCCATGCCGCGTGCAGTGGGACAGAAACGCTCGCTCTGATCGAGCGTGCGCTCCTGCGTTTGTCCTTCGGGACATATGGCGTTTGTGTCTGCTGCGGCGCCGATATCAGCCTTGAGCGCTTAGACGAAAACCCTGCGATTGAAACATGTTCGTCTTGCGAGGGCTCGAACCCGTTCAAAGCCCATTAAGCGCTTGCACAAGGTCGCGTTTAAGGTCTTCGACGTCTTCCAAACCGACGGACAAACGGATCCAGCTTTCATCTAGACCCATCTCGGTTTGCTCTTCTTCGCTCAAAGCGCGATGGGTCGTCGAGCTTGGATGGCAGGCGAGCGACTTTGTGTCCCCAAGATTGTTTGAAATATCGATCAATTCGAGGCGATTGAGAAACGTGAACGCTTCTGGCTGCAAGCCCTTGACCGAGAAAGCGACAAGAGTCCCACCGAGCGACATTTGGCGGTGGTGAACCTCATATTGTGGATGGTCGCTGCGACCAGGATAGTGGACCAAGCGCACATTCGGATGATCGGCGATCGCGTCTGCCAGTTCAGCCGCATTTGAGCAGGCTTGGCGAACCCGCAAATCGAGCGTTTCAAGCCCTTTTAAGACCACCCAAGCATTAAACGGCGAAGCGGCTGGTCCGGTATGGCGCAGCCACGGATCGATGAACTCCTCGATAAAAGCGCTCTCACCAAGAATTGCGCCGAGCAGAACCCGCCCTTGGCCGTCCATGTGTTTTGTCGCGGAATACACAGCGATATCAGCGCCCAATTCCAATGGCTTTTGCAGCACGGGTGAGGCAAAGACATTGTCCACCACCAACAGTGCGCCCGCCGCATGCGCAAGCTTGGCGACCGCTTCGATATCGACCGCTTCTAACAGTGGATTGGAGGGACTTTCAATCAGCACTAAGCGTGCCGGCTTGGACAAAGCGCGCGCCCAGGCGTCAAGGTCACTGCCCAGAACAAACTCCGTTTCAACGCCATAACGCGGCAAAATGGTCGAGCAAATATGTCGGCACGATCCAAACAGGGCGCTGGCGGCGACCACGCGGTCCCCGGCACGGCAAGGGGCAATCATCGCGGAAGAAATCGCCCCCATTCCAGACGCGGTCACGCGGCAAGTTTGGGCGCCTTCGAGCGCCGTCAGCCGCTCCGCCAGCATCTGGTTGGTTGGGTTGCCATAGCGAGAGTAAACATAACCATCCTCATCGCCGGCCATCCGCGCAGCCGCTTGCTCGGCGCTGTCATAGGCGTAGCCGGAGGTCAGAAACATCGCTTCAGATGTCTCGCCAAACGCCGAGCGCATGGTGCCTTCGCGCACCAATTTGGTGGCGAGGGCCCAATTCTCTCTGTGCTTGGTCATGGCGAAATCCTTTGCATTCGAAGCGCATCGTCATAAGCCTTAGCCTGTAAGAGGATCAAGCCATGGCGGATGAAAAACGGGGCGTTTTACCGGATCACGAGCTGTTAAAGCTGTTCGAACATGGCGCGATAAAGTCCCAAGACGACCTGGATGAGACCCAAATCCAACCCGCCAGCCTCGACCTGCGGCTGGCATTCGATGCCTATCGCATCCGCGCCAGCTTCTTGCCCGGCAAAGGGCGCAGCGTCGCAGATGTGCTGCAAGAACCCGGCACGGAACTGCACCGGATTGAATTGACCTCGCGCGGCGCGGTGCTCGAGACGGGCTGCGTTTATCTGGTGCCGCTGCAAGAGACGTTGCGCCTGCCCGCTGGCATATCAGGACGCGCCAATCCAAAAAGTTCAACCGGCCGAATTGACGTTTTTACGCGGGTTGTGACCAATCGGTCGAAAGCGTTTGACGATGTGCCCATGGGGTATTCAGGTTCGTTATGGCTGGAGATCAGTCCGCGGACCTTCCCGATCTTGGTGCGTCCCGGAGATCGCCTCGCACAATTGCGGCTCAGGCGCGGGCGGAGTGCCGATACGTCAGAGAAAACCGTATCGATTGACCTCGATCAACCATCAGGGCGGCCTGTCGGGTGGCGCGCAAAGCGACACGGAGGCCTGATTGATTTGCGCGCGATCGGCCAACATCATGTCCACGAATTCTGGGAACCGCTGTACGCGCATGGCAGTCGTTTAATCCTCGACCCGGAAGAGTTTTACATTCTGGCCAGTCGAGAGGCGGTCAAAGTGGCGGCTGGCAAGGCAGCAGAAATGGCGCCGATTGCTCCAGAGCTTGGCGAGTTCCGGGCGCACTATGCTGGTTTCTTCGATCCTGGATTTGGCACCAATACGGGAGGGAGCCGCGCTGTCCTAGAGGTTCGCTCTCGCGATGTGCCCTTCATTCTCGAGCATGGTCAGCCGGTTGCGAAACTGGTTTATGAGCCGATGACATCGCGCCCGTATGCGCTGTATGGCGGTCAGGCGAGCAATTATCAGGGTCAAGGTTTGAAGCTCTCAAAGCATTTCTCAACCCCAATATGAGCAGTGCTTAGAAATCGCCCTCAAGCGCAATAAAAACCCGCGCGCCTTTCGCTGGATTGCCAAAGGTTTCTTCATAGTCTTCGTCGAACAGGTTAAGCAGGCCGAGCTTAAGACGCGCGCGATCCGACAGCGACCAAACCGAGTTCACGTCAACGGTAACATAATCGTCGAGCTCAACATTGCCGGCGGCTAAAAAATTATCCTGTCGCTCGCCAATATAAGCGGCGCGGGCGCTCAGCGCCAAACCTCGATTGAGGGTCCAAAACGCGTCTAGACCCCATTGTGACTCTGGCCGCAGGCGCAATTCCGCTGCCTCACCATCGACTTCATAGTCGCTCAATATTCCAAACGCCGTAAGGGTCAGCGTATCGCTTGGCGTCAGCTCGGCCTCGAGTTCGACGCCCTCAACTTCGACTTCGCTCAAATTGATGTTCGTAAACAGATCGGGGTCGAATTCGATCAGGTTCTCAAACACGTTCTGGAATACGGTTGCGCGCACGGTCAGGCGCGGTGTGATCGCATGGGCGAGCGAGGCGGAGATGTGTTCAGATTCCTCGGGGACCAAATCCGGGTTGCCAACCAGAGTCGACCCTAAGGCAAAGAAACTTGGGAGTTTGAATCCCTGGCTCCAATGCGCGGACAGATCGGTCTGACCGGCATTAAACTGATAGACCAAATCGGCTTTGCCGGTGGTCTGCGTCTCGCTCTCATAATCATCATGCCGAATGCCCAGCGTCGTCGAGAGCTGATCGCTGAAAATCAGCTCGGTTTCAGCGAACACGCCAATCGTATCGCGCTCCAGCTCGAACCGATCGGGCACCAAGACTCCGAAATCGAACGCGCCATTTGAGATCCCATCCTCGCGGCTCCAATTGGCGCCAAAAATATATTTTGCGTTCAGTGGCAGAGCCGCGCCGCGAATGAATGTGCTGGCATCAATACGGTCGAATTCAGTGCTGCCGGAGGAGGCTGGCACGGCCTGCTCACCGAACAAGACGATGCCCGGCGATTGCGTCTCTGCGTCCCGGTTCAACCAACTGGCGGTCACCTCCCAGTCAAACGTATCCGTTCGCCATGGCGTAAACTGCAGCGAAACCAGGGCTTGGTCCGCAGTCTCCGTCTCCAAATCGCGCACGCTCGCGGCTTCGAACCCGCCGCTGGTTTCGGGGAAGTAAGCCGCTTTCGTCTCAGATAGATGCGCCACCAGCCGCAAGGGCATGGCGTCTGGGCGATGATTGGCGAGAGAAATAAGGAGGCTGTCGCGGTCGTAAAACTCGCCGCCATTGCCTTCATCCTCATAATGCGAAAGACCGCCCAGAAGGCCGAAATCGCCGATCGGGGCGCCATAATAGCCACCCAATTGCCGCTCCTCATCTGACACCCATTCGCCCCATAACTCGCCGGGTGTGGCGGCGTCATAGGTCTGCAGGCTTGCTGAGATCACACCGCTGATCGCATCAGCGCCATATATCGCCGATGAGGGGCGCGTGAGGACTTCCAAACGGTCGATGAAGTTCGGATCGATATTGGCGAAATCAAAGCTCCCACCCGAGGTGGTGGATATGTCATTGGCTTTCACCTGCTCGACCAAAACTTGCGCGAAGTTGTCATCGCCGCCGCGCAGTGAAATGAAATTTCGGCCGGCAACGCTGCCTTTCGAAGACACTTGTGCCCCGGCCTGGTTTTGCAGGGCCGAGAGCGTTTGCGTCACCGGGAGCAATGCGATCTCATCGCGCGAAATTAGGCTCCAGCCGGCGCCGCGCGCGCTCGCATTGTCGTCGATCCGCGTACCGATCACCACAATCGTGTCTTCTGTCGAAACGGCATCAGAGTCGGTGCTGTCTTGGTCGGTGTTTGGCTGCGCATAAGCGGTACCAAAGCTGACCATGAGACAGCCCATAAAGAGCTTGGGCAAATGCCTAAGAGCAAGCATTTCGGAGACCTTTTTCAGCGAATTAGCGCGAATAACCGAGCCTTTGATCGAAAATCGCTAATTTTTCTGAAACTCGCGACAAGTTGTAGCACGATTCTTGAATGCGGATTTATGGAAAATTGACTTCGGCTGGTCCAATGTGCGGACAGCGATTTCTAAGGGACATAGAATATGCCGACCATTTTCGCTGGTCGTTTTACACGATCTGTTGCGTTTGCTTTGATCCAGGCGATTGGCGTCGCACTGATCATTCCTGTGGCCTATGTTTTGGGCCAAAACTTTGAGTTCTTTCCGCGGACACTGATCCCGGTATGGACCGTGGCGCGCCCGGAAGATTTGTTGCCGACGATGCGGTTTATGTCGGGCGCTGCCTTCCTCGTCTTCCTTGTGTCGAACCTGATTTTCGGACCGATTTTACCGTCGACGGCGCGGCGCACCGCGATCGAAGTCTATGCGTTTGCGATCGCGATCACGATAGGGTCGGTCGCCTTGTTCTTTTTCTCAATGACCGTGTTCGATCCCGAGCTTCTGCTCGGGGCAGCGGTCCTTGGCGTGCTCGCATTTTGTCTGGTGCACGCAGTGTTCGAAGAGCGCTCAAATCGCTTCGATCTTCGCGCCGGATTGGCAGCGATTTGGAAGGTCATCAAATCTGGATTTGGTCTCGCCGGCCAGATCAAACCGTTTCCATTCGCGCTTGCAGCCGTGATGTTTACGACGACGCCAATTCTGCTCGCGTATTGGTTCAAAACCGATCGACAGTTTGCCGACAGCGTCACGGCCTTCCGGATGGCGATGCTGCCAAACCTCGCGGAAGGTGCACGCTACACCACGACCAATGCCTATCCAGGTTTGACCTTTTTACAGCCAATGATGATCCGCTTCGACCCGAACGATCCTAATCGCGCTTTCGTCTTGGAGCGGGCTGGCGGCTTTTACACGTTCGATACGCGCGACCCGATCAACAGTAAGGAAATGCTGTTCGACCTCTCTGAGGACGTCAAAACGGTTTATCTGGAAACCGGCGCGCAGAGCTTCGCCTTCCATCCAGATTTCGACTATGGGACCTCGATCGGGCACAATGATCTGTTCGTGTATTATACGAGTTACACCGAAGCGGCGCAGACCAATTATCTGGTCAGCCTGGACCTCTCGCAATCAACGCCAGAAGCGCGCTATGAGTCCAAGTTCAATTTGGTCGAGCTTGGCGGAGAACCGAATGCGTCGCACAATGGCGGCAACCTGGCCTTCGGGCCGGACGGATTTTTATATTTCTCGGTCGGGGACCGATTAAATAACGACCTGCATCAGACCATCGACCAGAATTTCCTAGGCGGCATTTTCCGCATCGATGTCGATAGGCAAGGCGGAGACGTCAGCTTTCCGCCCAAGCGCGCGCCGGAAATCACGCGCACTGCGGGCTATTACATCCCCTATGACAATCCGTTGGTGGATGTTCAGAATGCGCTCGAAGAGTATTATGCTTGGGGGCTGCGCAATCCGTTCCGCTTCACGTTCGATCGTCAAGGCCGCATCTGGGCCGGCGAAGTCGGCGCAGCGACGTGGGAAGAAATCAATATCATTGAAAAAGGCGGCAATTATCAGTGGCCGTTTGCCGAGGGCTATGTCGAGTCCGGCAAGCCGCGCCCGGATCCGCTCTATGGCGTCGAAAAAGAGCCGATCTTCAACTATGTCCACACCGCATATGACCGTGCCATTATCGGCGGCTTCGTAATCGAAGACGCGCGCCTGAGCGAACTCAATGGTAAATATATTTTCGGCGACAATTTCTCCGGCAATCTGTTCACCATTGAGGGCACGGGCGAAAAAGTCGAAACCTCAGAAATCATCGGCCGGGCGGACCAATACTCGCAGCGCGGACTGACTTCGTTTGCCCGCTCGCCAGAGGGTGAAATCTTACTGACCACGATGGGCGGAGGCCTAACCCCGGAAGGTGAGATCCTGAAACTCATCATTGATGATGGCTCCGTCATCGAGGCGCCGGAACCCAGCGACGAGACCGGCGAACTGGTGATGGCCTCAGCGGATCTCGGCCGCGAACACTTCACCATGAACTGCACAACCTGTCATGGCGATGAAGCGAAGGACCTGTATATCGAGCTCGGCCACAATATGCCGGACTTTTCCGACCCGATCTATCAAGCCTCGCGCTCGGATGAGGATTTGATGACCATCATCAAGCTCGGCGGCGGCCGCCTCGGCGTCGATCAAGCCATGCCGCCTTGGGAAATGATCTTCACCGACCAAGACATCGAGTCGATCGTCCTGCATCTGCGAACGCTGGAGGAGTAACGTAGCCGCAAATCCTGGTGGGCCCGGAGGGACTTGAACCCCCGACCAGACCGTTATGAGCGGTCCGCTCTAACCAACTGAGCTACAGGCCCTTGTGTCCAAGATGAATGGCGGCATAAAACGCCAGACTTGATCTCGCCGCAATGGCGCAATTCAATAGGGACTGCAAGTTTTTTGAACCGATTGGAGGCATCCATGAACCTGCGATTGAAATCCGCGTCTCTGGGCGGAGGGCTGCTCCTCTTAGCGGCCTGTGGCGGCGCGTCAGACGAGGTGGCGGCGACCGATCCGGTGCCCGCAACGCCGACCGTAGCGGCAGCGCCGACCCCGACGGTGACACCAAATGCCGAGCCGCTGGCGTCGACCCATCCGAATTCCATTCAGCCCGAAACGACGCTCACACTGTCGGCCGAAGGCGCGGTCAAGCGCGCGCCGGACATCGCCTTCATGAATGCCGGCGTTGAGACGCAAGGCGAGACCGCGCAAGCGGCGATGCAGGCCAATGCTGAGGCAATGAACGGGGTGTTTGAAGCGCTCGCCGCCGCCAATATTGACCGCAGCGACATGCAAACGTCTAATTTTTCGGTGCAGCCGCAATATGACTATTCCAACCGGTCGTCCGGCCAAGGCCCGCGCCTGACTGGCTATCGCGCGAGCAATCAGGTGACCGTTAAAGTGCGTGACTTGGACAGTCTTGGAGAGACGATGGACGCTCTCGTCGGCGCCGGAGGCAACACATTTAGCGGTTTGACTTTTGCCTTGGAGGATGACCGCGCCGCCATGGATGCAGCGCGCGAACTGGCGATGAAATCCGCGATTGCGCGAGCCGAACTTTATGCGGCCGCGTCTGGCTATGAACTGGCACGCGTGGTGACCCTCTCGGAAGCGGGGGGATTGCAGCCCGGGCCACAGCCGATGATGATGGAAGCGCGCAGCGCCGCCGCGTCGACGCCAATCGCGACGGGCGAGGTCAACTATTCGGTCACGGTCAACGTCACCTTCGAGTTAAGACAGCCAGCTGAGTAGCGGCGGGTTAGGCGTGCTCGAGCCTCGATTGAGGGGTGGTGTGCCGCGGCTTGACCCGATTGTGCTCATCCATCAGCACCACGTTCGGCTGATGCTGCCGGGCCAGTTCGGCCTCCATTTGCACAAAGGCGGCAATCACCACGCGGTCGCCGAGGGCGAACTTGCGCGCCGCCCCACCATTGATGCCGATCACCCGTGATCCGCGTGGGGCTTCGATCGCATATGTCGAAATCCGTTCACCATTGGTAATGTTCCAAATGTCGACGCGCTCATTCGGGAGAATGCCAGCGGCATCCAGCAAGTCCTGGTCGATCGAAACCGAGCCTTCATAGTACACATCGCACTGGGTTACCGTGGCGGCGTGTAACTTCCCTTTTAACATGTTGACCAGCAAACGCTCGTCCTCCCTCATGAAAATCTACGTGGCAGACCGTATCCGCTATGCATATATGGGCATCGCTTGCCCCAGCGTGAAGAGGCTGTTTGCAGTGCAAGAAATGGGCAAGACTGAAAACCCGCGCGCGGCCCACAAGGGCGCACCCACAGTCTCTTCTGTCTATTGAGTTTGTTTCGCTTTTATCGCGCAGGGTGCCACGTGAGGGCGTTCGTTTGCAGGTCGAGTTCTACGCCCAATTCTGTTTGAGGCTCGCGCTCACTGAGGTCTTCCAGCGGGTGCATCGCAGCTTTGAGCAGATCATAATCGCGATCATCCCCAATCACCGTGCCAGTCGCTGTTACCGAGCGCAGAGCATAACGGGTCGTCGGCGTTCCATCCTCAACCAGCGTGCGGCGTTCAAATCGAACTTTCGCGGCGCCCGGCAGGGCCGCAAACCGCAATGCTTTTTTCCATGCGTCACTCATGCCAAGGGGGATCCGAGCTCGGACAAGGTCTCGCGCAAGAGTGGTCCGATCTCGGTTTGGATGACCATGTCGGCATAGGCGTCATGATCGGTCGGCTCACGATTGACGATGACGTATTTTGAGCCATTTTGCTTGGCGATCAGCGGGATATTCGCGGCCGGATAGACGACAAGTGACGAGCCAAGCGCAATCATTAAATCGCACGACAAGGCCTCGCTTTCGGCCCGCATCATTTTGTCCTCTGGCATGGCTTGGCCGAACGAGATGGTCGCCGATTTGACCAACCCGCCGCAAAAGTCGCAGGTGATGTCTTCGCCCGCTTCATAGCGCGGGCGGAGCGCTTCAAATTCGTAGCGTTTGCTGCAATTCAGGCATTTTGCATAAGAGGCATTGCCATGGATCTCGATCACTTTGTCATCTGGGACGCCGCCATCTTGGTGCAAATTATCAACATTCTGGGTCACCACACACGTGACTTTCCCGATTTTGACCAATTTTGCGATAGCGAAATGACCCGGATTCGGACGGGCGCCGGTCCAACCCGCTGTGCGCTCAAACACCCGCCGCCATCCCTCGCGGCGCGCGTCTGGATCAGACACATAGTCTTGGAAGTAAATCGGCTGCATTTTTGACCAAACGCCGCCGGGCGAGCGAAAATCCGGAATGCCGCTCTCGGTCGAGATGCCGGCGCCGGTAAAAATCACCACGCGATCTGCAGCATCGATATATTGTGCAAGGCGCGTTGCTTCATCTCGCATAGGATCCCCGATACGCTTAGACGGTTTCAAACTGAGGTACGCGGACAAAACAATCAAGATGTTCGAAAACTCGGCCCGCGGGCACACATGCCGCAAACTCCCGATCAGAATTACCTCTCCATAAAATGGAAAATAGAATTATTTTCTGCAAACTCAACTATAAATATATTGTTTCAAAAAAGTGATTTGGTAATTTATTTGCCGGGAGGAAGTTTTGAAAATGAATGTATTTATAATTATGTGCGCGCGGCGTGCTTTTACTGCAACCATGGGCGCAATGCTACTCGCGTCGGCGCCCGTTGCGGCACAGAGTTTTGTTCAACTTACGCTCGAAGACCCCAAAGACCTCAATGCTGGGTCCGACACGTATAATCAGTATCAACCGGACGGGTCTGAGCGCGGCTTGCCTTATGGCACTGGCCTGACGATCGAATGGTGGGAATGGCGGGGCGGTGAGCCTCAGCGAAATGATAACTGTACGTTCTCGATCAACGTTGACGCCAATGGGACGTATTCAGCACCAGCCGCGATTGAGTATACGGCGATAGGCTCGCGCGAGCATCGCTTCCGGTTCCGCCAAGGGTGTTCGCCTGGACGCGTCAATGTCCAGAACTCATTCTTGAAAATCTATCCGAACCAGAGCGAAATCGCGTCTCCGATTATGGTGCAATCGGTCAAAGTCAGCAACGGATCAACGAGTCGATCACGCGACCGTTTTCGGGTGGTCGCTGCTGCGGATCGCGGTGCGCCAGAGTCCTGGTCGATTTCTGATGTCTGCCGACAGTTTGAGTACAGCGTAAATGTTGTGGAAGGCCGATTAGAAGATGACGACAGAACGCTCCGGGATGGCCGTCTGCATATGGCGGTAAACGCAAATGTGAATCCCGTCCTGCAAGAAGGGCCTGATGGTGCGGATTTATCTTCTCCAAACGGGGGCGTGGTCATCTTTCCAGATCGAGCGTCTGAGACGGATGGCGAGCGCTATGCGCTCACCCTGTGCGATTCAGGCTATGTGCGCGGTGCGGGTGAGCGGTTTCCAGACCCAAACGCGACCTATTCTACGGACACGATCACTAAGTACGCGAAGTTGCCACATCCAGATGGCGGCGATGCCAATCTGACGGGCCAAGGCTTAAAGACCTTGCAATTCCGCGTCGGCACGCGGGCTGCCGCCTTGGCGGACGAAAACGTATTAAGCGTGCTGAGCTACAATCTCCATTCAAGTGATGATGGTACGCAATCCAATTTGCTTAACTGCGTATTGCGGTCACTCCTGCCATTTGGTGGCAATTGCGGCGGTCTAAATGGGCGCGATCGTCGATTCCGCGAGGCTGCAGAATCCGTCTTAGCGGTTGAACCGGATGTGGTCGTGTTCACTGAGGCCTCGCAGGCCCTTTCAAACCGCGTTTCCATCGATGGTTCAAGGCGCGAGCTAAAGGCCGCTCTGGAAGTGGTTTATACGTTTCAATCTGTGCGGCCGAATGGGATTCCCGAGGGCGGTAGCATCACCAGCCTTTTAGAGTGTCCCGACAATGCAAAAGATGAGCGCCTGAGCCCGGATACCGAGATCTATCCTGATCAGTCTGACGCGGATATGGTCCATCAGACTTATTGCGGTGACCCCGAGCGAGCTGGCCTTGATTCCGGGGTGCTCATTGGCGTCCGCAAGCAAAGCGGATCGATCCTTGGCGATGCTTTCGAACTTTATGATTTCGCGGATGGTCCAGATAAAGGCGCAGCTAAGGGTGTGCAATATGTTCGGATCGGTAAGGGTGGCCAGATCTACCATGTTTTCGGCTCTCACATGCAAGGGGGGCGTCAACGTTGCGCCGCGCGCCTTTCGCAAATGCGTGAGGTCGCCGCGTTCATCGCTGAACAGACCAATCTATCGTCAGACAGCTCTGAAAGAATTGTCTTTACCGGCGACCTCAATTTCGATCCCATTTTGAACAATCACTTTCGGCAATCTGGGCAGCTCGAGGGTCGAGCGCTCACTTGCCGCAATGAAACCGAGTACTTGGTTCAAAAGCTCCGCGCCATCACAGCGCCTGTCGAGGGTCTCGTCACGGCGGGACGGGTTTATTTGACCGAAAGCTCCATGCCTTTTTCGAATGATTGCCAGCTCAACCGGATCATGATTGAAACCAATGACAAAATCGATGCATGCGGTCCCCCAGAGGCGCCCGGCGACAAGTCCAAGATTTTGGATCACTTGTTTTGGGTGGGCGCGAAACCCGTCCGCTCAGGCAGTGTATTTTTCCGACAAACTGCCGATGGCGAAAACAATGGTCTTGATCGCGGGACAGACCTATCGGGACACTATCCGCTCTTAACCACCCTAGACTATCGCCAGGTGCCGGGCACGAGCGATGCACCAAATGATCACAGTCTCGATGCATTTTTCGGTGGGACAAGCGCACCCGGATCTAAGCAACCTCGAAGCCGTCCGATGGTTTGCCCCTATGGGGTGGTTATACCTTATCAAGCGACGGGCGAGGCCACCTTTTCGCGACCCACTTCTGAGCCCGATCTGGTGTGCCTGCCCTATCAGTGCCTTGATCAGGTTTCTGGGCTCGGTGGTGATGTTTGCAATCCCGCTAGCGTCGCAGGTCCAGGCGTTCTTAGTCGCAAATACTGTCGCAGTCGCGACAATGACGGCGAAAACTATGTCGCGCCTTGCATCGTGCCGGGTGGCTATCAGAACCTCGCTCGGCTTCCTGGGGTCTCAGTTGCAGCCTCTTCAGTCGGAAATTCTGCAGAAAAGGTCATCGACGGCGACGTGTTCTTTTCAATTGATGGTGACGGACTGCTCAGCGAACGTGCCTGGATCTCGGACGAGCTTTCATTTGGCGAGGCGTCGTCCTCAAAACAATGGATTGAAGTCCAATTGCCCCGCCCGCAATACATTAACCGGGTGCGTGTCCGTCCCGTCGGAACTGGGTCGAGCCTGGCGTCACTCTTCAGTTTTACAGTGTCTTATGACGAGATCGGGTCCGGCGGACAGCGCGTTTCTCAACCATTTGGATCAGGATATTCCTACCACCCAGAGCGTGCCTCTGCAGCATCTAGCGCACCAAACTCTGACATTTGGACGGTCGCCGAGATGACAAAGCCGGTATTGACCGATCGGGTGCGCGTAACCTGCTTGGAGACGATGCTCACGCATAGTCGGTGCGCCATATCTGAAATCGAGCTTTATGGCGGCGAGTAAGCTGAGCATGACAGCAAGTCGGCGTAACCATGGCGCCGCCTGCACCACGACCTTAGACTGAAGCGCCATCGCAGACTAAAACCCTTTTCGCGCCATCCAGTCGGTGCATATTCGGACGGCCTCTGGCAACAGGTCTGGGCGCTCAATATAATAGTGATCCGCGCCGGCAATGTCGTGATGTTCTTTATCATCATGGCCGACCGCGTCGAACAGTCGCTGCGCGTGGCTCGGGGTGCAAGCAAGATCGGCCGTATTGTTGATCACCAAAACCGGGCAACTGATCCGAGCCGCATTTCCGAGGCCGGTCGCATTTGTGGTGTCATACCCCCATTGGCTGAGCCACGAGCGGAGCGTTGAAAACCGCGCCAAGCCAACCGGGCCATCATTGGCGACTTTCGGCTCGCCAAGATAACACGCATAAGGGCGCCGGTCGGAGGGGTCTTGCGTCGGGTCGGTCCAACGCAAGTCGGCCATGGTGCCATGAACGGTAAAGGCGCGCTCAGCGCTATCCTCGCCGCGTTTGCGTAGATCCGCCAATGTATCTTTCACCCAGTTTGTAATTCGCCGATTGCGGGCGACTTGTTCCGAACGGTACCGCGCTTCATATGCGGTCGTGTAAGCGGGTTGGTTGGGATTTTTGGGGTCGTAAACATTCAGCTCTGGGTCGCGTATGAAAGGTTGGCTCTCATCCTTGATCGAGGGATCGATCCATTCGGTCAGTGTCATCGCGCGACTGATATGCGCGGCCAGGAGCATGATGCCATCCACGGGCAGTAAGTTGAGCGCCGTCAAATCATAAGCGTCACCCGCCGGGGTATGTGTCAGCGTTGGTGTCTCGGCCTGGTCTTGGTAAAACAGCGATAATGATCCGCCGCCAGACCAGCCACCGAGGATTAGGGTTTCATAACCGAGCCTGTCGCGGGCGTGTCGTAAACATGCCCCAAGATCCGCCACACACTTCTCCATGATCAAAGCTGTGTCATTGCCGCGATAGCGTGGATTGCAATAGATGACGTGGTGCCCAGCATAGGCCAAAGCCGACACAAGCGGCAAAAAGGCCCCCGATCCGATCGGGTGCGAAAAGACAATGACCGACTTAGAGCGCGTGTCCTTGAGTGCGATCTTCATACACTCGACCACGACCGTTTCCCCGGCGCCGCCATAGACGTCTTTGAACGCTGACGTTTCTTTGTGCAGCACCAAATATGGTTCTCGGACCAGTTCAGCCATGGTCACCTCCCGCATGGTGAAGTCTTGGCCTTTTGCGACGGTGAGTCCAGTATGACCCAAAGACAAGGGAGCAGGCGCCATGATCAAAGCAACCGGCATCCATCACCTCGCCATCATGTCCGCGGATATCAAAAGCCATATTGAATTTTTCTCGGACGTCTTGGGCTGCAAGCTCTCTGCAATCTTTGATATGCATGGCGTGCCGGGTGGCATCCATGCGTTCATGCATTTGGACGATCATTGCTATTTCTCGATTGTTCAATTGCCCGCGGTCAAGGACATTCCAAGCGAAATGGGCGTCACGCATGCCGGCAATGGCGCCGGACCAAGCGCGGCAGGGACGTTGCAGCATTTGGCTTTTAAAGTGGACACGCCCGAAGAGCTGCTCGCGATCCGAGACCGGATCCGGACCAAAGGCGTCAATGTGATCGGACCGATCAATCATGGCATCTGCCAGTCGGTTTATTTTGGTGGACCGGATAATTTGGTTTTGGAAGTTGCGACGTCTGAGGCGGAAATCGATCAAAAGGCGTGGGTCGACCCCGCCGTGCTTGAGAAAGTCGGGATCAGCGCAGCGGAAGCGGCGCAATATATGGCGCCAGATCCTTACGATGGCGACGGCGGAGCGGTCGCGCAGCCCCCTTATGATCCGGAAAAACCACACCAAGCCTATCCAAAAGACATGTATCAGCAAATGCTCAAAGCCCCGGATGAGGTGATCTGGAAAACCGTCTCCTATGCCGAACCACCGGTTAAAGTCTAAGGGCGATGATCAAAAAAATTGCGTTCGGCTTCACGGCATTGATCCTGGTGTTGTTGATCGGTGCGGGCATCTATACCTGGGACCCATTGCCTAAGACTCCGA
>JBCCXW010000055.1:0-21948 GCA_039191105.1 Pseudomonadota bacterium | reverse complement strand
AAGACTGCTGCGCCGCCTTCCAGGAGGTCCTCTCATGAACCGCCGCGCCTTTTACTCAGCACCGGGGCTACGGCCTTCGCTGCTCCGGTGCTTGCTCAAGGAAACTCGCCAATGCGCTATTCCGCTCTCGCTCTGCAAACCGTTTGCGACGCCGTTAATCAGGATCGATCCAAAGAAGACGCGCGCGCACGCATGGACCGCGCGATCAATCGCGTGCGCGGTCAGATCGGGTCCGCCAAGGGTTTTTTGAAAGGGTTCAACGGCTATGACGTCAAACTGGTGGTCTTGCCCGAATATTGGATGACGGGCTTCCCGCTCGGCGAAACACGCGAAGAATGGCAGGACAAAGCCGCGATCCCGATGGACGACGCCTTTCCCGACAAGCTGGCGGGTCTGGCGCAAGCGTTCGGCATTTATCTCTGCTCCAATCATTATGAGACCGACGCCAACTTCCCTGACCTCTACTTCCAGTCAAATGTGATCTATGCGCCGAATGGTGACACCGCCTTGCGCTATCGCCGAATGATCTCGCTCTATACGCCAAGCCCCTATGATGTCTGGGACCAGTATCTCGATGTCTATGGCGAGGACGCAGTCTTCCCGGTTGTGGATACGGAGATTGGCGTGCTTGGCTCAATTGCCAGTGAGGAAATCCTTTATCCCGAAATCGCGCGCATGCAGGCGTTCAAAGGGGCCGAGGTCTTCTGCCATCCAACCAGCGAAGTCGGCGCCCCGACCCTGACACCAAAGCATATCACCAAGAAGGCCCGTGCGATCGAGAACATCGCTTACGTGGTCTCCGCCAATAGCGCGCAAATCATTGGAACGCCGGTACCCGCCGCATCGACGGACGGCATGTCTATCGTGCTCGATTGGTATGGACGCACGCTCGCCGAGGCCAATCAGGGCGAGACCCTAAATGCCAACGCCGTGCTCGACATTGGCGCTTTGCGCGAAACCCGCCGCAAGACCGGTATGACCAATACCCTTTCGCGTCTGCCGAATGCAGCCTTTGCCAGCGCCTATGGCCAAGCTAATCACGCGCCTGCCAATCGCACGCCCGACGCGCAGATGATCGAACGCAAAGACGCCATCGCTCAACAACAGGCCGTGATTGATCGGCTGGTTGAGACCGGTGTACTTAAATAGGAGCCTTCCAATGACGGACTTTCCCGCGCTTCCCCCGCACGTCCCACGCCTCGACAAGACCTGCTATCTCGTCATCTGCCGCGATGGTCCAGATAGCGCTGACCCCCGCGCGACTCACCTCAAAGGCCACCTTGACCATGTTGAGGAACATTGGACGCGGTATGTCACCGCCGGACCGATCCGGGAGCCTGGAGGTGACGCCTTGGTCGGCTCAGTCTTCTTGGTCCTAGCCGACGATCTCGCCGATGCGAAGGCTCTGATGGACGGCGATCCTTACATCACGTGTGGAATGTATGAGACCATAACGTATCACGAATTTTCTAACTCGATCGGTCAATATATTGGCGGAAAAATCTGGGAGAGCGCCGAAGCCATCGCCCATCGCGCTGCTGGCGGGCCGACCGGGGACTTGTCCAAAGGACTGAATGCATGACCGACCGCATGAAGCACAAACGCATTCGCGGACGGATTCGCTACACGTCCAAGAAACCCGAAATGATGGGACAGGTTCGCGGCGATGAGATTTTCAACATCACCCATCATAGTGATGGTAAAATGACGGTGCGCGCGCATTGCGAAATCCACGAGCCGGACCCAACCGTCATGCGCGATATCGTTTACTCCACCGATGAGCATTTCAATCCGATGGACTGTCACGTTCGTTTGACCGTCGGCGACGACTTCATGGGCTCAGGCTGGTTCAAGTTCAATTTGGATGCAAACCGCGCAGGTTCCATCGAGTGCGAAAGCTATGGCCCGTCGATTGGCCGTCTTTCACAACGAATGGACACTGACGGCCCGTTTGACGGCTTTGGCACCCATCCCATTATTGGCGATGCTCAAATGTGCCGAGTGATTGATCGTTCGAACGGCCCAACCCGGCGTCAAGTTCGGGTCTTTCTGCCCTCACCCGACCATCGCGGCGCAACACCGCCCATCGTCTCGGAAGTGAATATCGGCCTCGAATATGTTGGCGACGAGACGGTCACTGTCGAGGCCGGCACGTTTGAGTGTTTCCACTTTCGCTATGTCGATGATGAAGGGCCCGGCATGGGCGGGACCCAGCATCCCAGCTATGACATGTGGGTGACCAAGGACGATTTCATTTTTGTCCGGGGCGGCGTGGGCGGCTATATGGCGACCTGGTACGAGCTGATTGAGCTCGATCGCCCGATCATAGGCTAGTCGCTAAATCCGGATCCTGTATCGGCGCGCTGAATGGCTTCAATCTCCGCCAGATCGGCAGGTGGTGTTAGCCATTGCGGCTTGTGCTCCTGCGCCCAGGCGAGCAATTCTGGCGGAAACTCATCGAGGCTTTCGACCCGGTGGTTAAGCAGGTGATAGATCGCCCGCTCGCCGCCGGCCCAGGCTGGCAGCGCACCATAGCGTTGCCAACTCATTTGATACGGCTCTTCTACGCTGCCCTCCGGGTGGATGAAGAAATCATAGTTTTCCCAGGCCTCGTATTGCGTTCCATTCGGCAGTGGGAAGTCGAGAAACACAGCAGCTGTAAATGCCCAGCTATCGCCCATCTTGCGGGCGGCGATGCCATCTTTTGAAATGATTTTCTGAACCCGGTCACCGGTGCCTTGGGTGACGTCGCCATAGATACGACCATCTTCATAGCGGTATTCGATCATTTGATACGGATAGGCGATCGGGGTCACAGGCTGGCCATTATACTCCGTTAGCACTTCGTCCGTTTCCGCATCCGTGTAGGTGAACGTCTTGCGCGTCAGGTGGATGACCTTATCGCCAGGTTCTTCCGGCCAGATCACGGTCGAGCTGTCGAACCCGATCATGCCGAACAGTTTTTCGCCGGACGGATAAGCATAGACGCCGCCTTCAGAGATCCAGTGCACTGCCTCTCCGGTTCCAGCTCGGGCGTCGACCCAGGCTTTTAGGACGTCGTCTTTTTGATCACCATGTTCATGCGCGTGCGCAACGCCTAACGAGATTGCGAAAACGGTCGCCACTGAAAAGAAGGTTCGAATCATCAAAATCTCCAGAACTGAATTGATATATCTTTTACAGGGCTGTGCTACGCATTCAACCGCAAAACCGCGCCGCGAGCGCTCGACTTGGCGTTTGCCATTAGGCGCTGTAGAGCGAATTTAGAAGCAAAGAGTTGCCACTATGCCAGATACCGGTTCCATGACGTTTACGCCTGCCGACATTGATGAAAGCGCCGGCGTCCCGCTGTATCAGCAAATATATGATTTGCTGCGCGCCCGGATCATGGACGGCACCATGCAGTTAAATGACCGACTGCCGGCCGAGCAGGATTTGACCCAAGCCCTGGGTGTGTCGCGAATTACCGTCAAGCGCGCGATGAATGAACTGGCCGTCGCGGGTCTGGTGCGGCGTCAGCGCGGCATCGGCACGGTTGTAATTTATGATGTCGCGGCACCAACTGTAAAAGGCAGCTTCGAGACCATGATTGATGGTCTGACGCGCATGGGGCTCGAAACCGAAGTCCAATTGCTCGACTGTACGATCGGCACGGCCAGTCCAGCCATCTCTGAAGCGCTTGATTTGACAGGCGGCAAGAGCGTGCAGCGCATCGTGCGCCTGCGTCGCCTCGATGGCGAACCCTTTTCCTATCTCGTGACCTATATCCCTTATGACATTGCAGAAGGCTATGAGGACGCTCAACTTGCGACTGAATCCTTAATCAAACTTCTTGAACAGGCAGGTCATGCGCCGGTTGAAGCCGAACAAACGATTACCGCGACTCAAGCCGAACCTGCCGTTGCGGCCAATCTCGGCGTTGCGCCTGGCTCACCGCTTTTGCGCATCCATCGGATCATGAAGGATGCAAGCGGACGCCCGGTGCAGGATATTACCGCCCATTACCGTGCAGATCGATTTGAGTATCATATGCGACTCAACCGCAACAATGCGGCAGAAACCGATTGGACGACCGAGAAGTGATAAACTAACCCTCGCCAGCGGCAATTTAAATGATATATCATTTAAATCTGGAGGATCGCTGGTTTGATCGATCAAGCCCTATTCACGCTTATTCATGTCCTGGTGTTCGCCTATTGGTTGGGCGGGGACCTCGGGGCGTTTTATACCAGTCGCTTTCTGACTCAGCCAGATGTCAGTGCGGATCGCCGCTTGATGGCGGCCAAGATTGTTGGCGATGTCGACATGGCGCCACGCACCGCGCTCATTCTGGCGCTGCCGACAGGCCTGGTGCTCGCGCAGAGCAAGGGTTGGCTGACTCTCGGTTGGCCGATTGTCGGGGCGATCCTCGTCGCCAGCCTGCTCTGGCTCGTCCTGGCCTGGCATCTACACCTCAAACACGGAGCCGCGCCCGAGCCATTGCGCAAGCTTGATCTTGCTCTGCGCTGGGCTTTGGTGCTGGCACTCGGAGGCTGGGCGATTGCCGGTCTTTTCGGTATGCTCGTCCTCCCCATATTTCTCGCGCTCAAACTCTTGGCGCTGGTGGGATGCATTCTGCTCGGCCTATTTATTCGCGGCGTCCTTAAACCATTGGGCCCGGCATTGATGGGCCTGTCTGGACCTGACGCCGAGACCGCGCAAGCCGACCTCGCCGCCACGCTCAATCGTGCCCGTCCTCTCGTGACCGGCATCTGGGCACTGCTTTTGATTGCTGCATTTCTCGGCCTCTGGACGCCGACCTCATTCTAGGAGACTTTTGACTATGGCTGACGATCTCAAAACCGCTTCCGTGCTTCCCAGCGTCCTCAAGCAACAGCTCGGCGAGGAAGGCTTGAAAGACGACCAGGCCTCGCGCGACTTCATGAGCCAGGACATCTGGGCCAAAGGCGAAACTGCAGACTTCGTCGCGACCCCGAAAACGATTGGAGATATGCAAGCTGCCATCCGGGCCGCGCATGAAAGAGGTATCTCATTGAACCCTCGCGGGGGCGGATATTCCTACACCAAAGGCTACACGCCAGATCGCAAAAATGTCGGCATTCTCGACATGTCTGAGCTGAACAATATCGTCGAAGTGAACACAGACGATATGTACGTCACCGTGCAAGCCGGAGTGACCTGGGCTGAGCTGTATGACGCCCTCAAACCCCATGGCGTGCGAACGCCGTTCTGGGGGCCACTGTCCGGGATTGGCTCGACCATTGGCGGCGGCCTGTCTCAGAACAATGCCTTTTTTGGCGCAGGTAAGTACGGCACGACCGGTGAAAGCTTACTTTCCATCACCGTCATTCTTGCTGACGGCACACTGGTGCGCACCGGCACGGGCGGCACCAAGAATGGCAAACCCTTTTGGCGTTATTACGGACCTGACCTGACCGGCCTGTTTTGCGGGGATGCCGGCGCGCTCGGCTACAAGGCCGAAGCCACGTTCCGGTTGATCCCATTGCCGAAAGCGGAGGAAACAGCGAGCTTTGAGTTCGCGACGCGCGACGCCTGCGCTGAAGCGATGGCGCAGATGATGCGCGAGGATATTGCCTGCGAAATTTTCGGCTTTGATCCCAACCTGACCAAAGTCCGCCTAGCGCGGGCGAGCCTGGTCTCTGACGCCAAAGCGCTGACCAATGTGATGAAGAGCCAGGGCTCCTTGCTCAAAGGCCTGCGGGAGGGGGCCAAAGTCGCTCTCGCTGGACGTGGCTTCATGGACAAGGTGGACTATTCCTTACACGTTTGCGTCGAAGGTCGCTCCGCCGCCGGTGTGAAAGAAGATATTCAGGTCCTCAAAAGCATCGCGGCCGAGCTTGGCGGCAAAGAGATTGAAAACTCCATTCCGAAGATCATCCGCGCTAATCCGTTTGGACCCATGAACAATATTCTCGGCCCGCAAGGCGAGCGCTGGGTGCCAATCCACGGCCTGGTCCCGGTTTCTGAAGGTCCGGCGACCTGGGCAGAGATTGAAGCGGGCTTCGACGCCATGTCGGACGAACTCGAAAAGCATGACATTCTCACCGGATTCCTGATCACCAGCCTCGGCACAACGGGTTATTTAATCGAACCGGTCTTTCTGTGGCCGGAAGAAGTCTGGCCGATTCATGAGCACACCGTCGGCGACGATTGGATGAAAAAGATCTCACGCCACAAAGCCAATCCAGAAGCCACGGCCGTGGTCGAAAAAGCCCGGCAAGTCGTGCTCGATGTGTTCAGCAAACATGGCGGCGCACATTTCCAGATCGGACGCACCTATCCGTATAAAGAAGGTCGCGAAGAAGCGACCTGGAAGCTGGTCGAGGCGATCAAGAACGCCGTGGACGAGAAAGGCATCGTCAATCCCGGTTCCTTGGGGCTCGGCTAGACCATGACCACGCTGCAGGCTCGCGACCCGCGCACAGGCGTGCTCGACTATTCTTTCACCGCGACCTCCCCACAGGCAATTGAACGCACCGCCAATCGCTTGCGCGCCGAGGGTCAGGACTGGCAAGCGCTTGGGCTCGATGGCCGAATGGCGAAACTGGGTGCGCTATCAGATGCGCTCAGCCAACATCATGAGGCCATCGCATCCCGTCTCAGTGTCGACACAGGCCGTCGTAGCATTGCTGGGCGCGAGGTCGATGGCGCGATCGGCGCGATCCATGGGTGGCTGGCGCAAGCCCCTCACCTGCTGCCCGACGGATGGACCGAGGGGCGAATGAACCCAGCCATCCGACACGCGCCACAATTTGTGCCTTACACTTTGGTCGGGGTGATCAGTCCTTGGAACTTCCCGCTGACGCTGAGCATGATTGACGCAATCCCGGCCTTGTTGGCAGGCTGCACAGTCATGATTAAACCCTCAGAGGTCACACCCCGCTTTGTCGAGCCTGTGATGAAGGCGATTGAAGCGGCCGGTCTTCAAGACGTGCTGACTTTCGTTCAAGGCGACGCTGCAACGGGTGCAGCCCTGATCGATCATGTCGACGCCATCTGTTTTACGGGCTCGGTCGCGACCGGTCGAAAAGTCGCGGCTGCAGCGGCCGCAAACATGATCCCAGCCTTCCTGGAATTGGGCGGCAAAGATCCCTTGATCGTTTTGGAAAGCTCAGACCTCGACAAAGCCACCGATGCCGCCTTGCGGGGCTCGGTCCTCTCAACCGGGCAAGCCTGTCAATCGATTGAGCGCATCTATGTCGCGCGCACCATCCATGATGCCTTTCTCGACAAATTGGTCGCAAAGGCGAAAGCGGTCGAACTAAACTGGCCGGACATTGGTAAAGGCCATATCGGGCCGATTATTTTCGATAAACAAGCCGAGACCCTGCAAGCTCATATTCAAGATGCTGTCGACCGCGGTGGGCGCGTGCGCACCGGCGGACAGATTGAACATCATGGTGGCGGAACATGGCTGCGCCCGACCGTTCTCTCTCATGTCACACATGACATGGCGGTGATGCGTGAGGAAACGTTTGGCCCGATCTTACCAGTCATGGCCTTCGACACGATCGACCAAGCGGTTGCTCTTGCCAATGATACCGAGTTCGGCCTGTCAGCGGCGGTCTTTGCTGGGACGCTGGAGGAGGCCGAACAGGTTGGTCGTCAGATTGAAGCGGGCGGCGTGTCTCTCAACGATGCAGCGCTCACAGCGCTCTTCCATGAAGCTGAGAAACACAGTTTCAAACTGTCTGGCATGGGCGGCAGCCGGATGGGTCCGGCTGGTTTCCAACGCTTCTTGCGTCGCAAGGCCTTAATTGCGAATACAGGCGCACCAGCTCCGATTGGAGCGTTTGCTGAGGATGCCCATTGACCGCTTCAATTCGTCTGGATCGCGCCGCTCCGTTGGCCGAAATTATCCTCAACAAGCCCGACAAACGCAACGCGCTTTCCGTCGACATGTGGGCTGCGATCCCGGAACTGGTCGAACAAGCCATCGCGGATCCCGACACCAAAGTCTTGCTGATCCATGGCGGCGACGCCGGCGCGTTTGCCGCCGGCGCGGATATTTCTGAGTTCGAACAAACCTACGCGACAAAGGCGAACGCCAAAGCGGCGGGCGATACGATCGCGTCGGCTTTGAACGCCGTGGAGCAATGTCCAAAGCCAACCCTCGCGGCGATCGAAGGCGCTTGTGTCGGCGGCGGCGTAAGCCTCGCCACGGCCTGCGACTTACGCGTGGCGAGTGCGCGGTCAAAGTTTGGGGTCACACCCGGAAAGCTTGGCCTCGTTTATCCGGCGGGCGACACGCGCCGCTTGCTCGAAACGATTGGTCCCGGTGCCACCAAGGACATTTTGTTCACGGGCCGCATCTTCCTCGCCGATGAAGCCAAAGACATGAATCTCATCGATCGCCTGGTCGAAGATGGTACCGCGGTCGCGGCTGCGCGCGCCTTAGCCATGGAGATCGCGGCGATTTCGCAATGGTCGACGCGCGCCACCAAGCGGATGATCAAAGGCTTGCAATCCGGATGGTCAGATCAGGCTTCGCAGGCGAGCGATTTATTTGTCGACGGGTTTTCCAACGAAGATTTCAAAGACGGCTATCGCGCCTTCCTGGAAAAACGCGCCCCAAAATTCACCTTCAAATAGCTACCATTCATAACCCGGCGGCATGGGTGGTTTTCCGAAGATCTGCTCGAGCGCGGCCGCGATCCTCAGGGTTTCGCGATCATGGCCTTCAGGTCCGATCACTTGCACGGAAAGCGGCAGCCCTACTTCGCTCAGACCTGAATAAACCGCCGTCGCGGGCAACCGCGCAAAATCGGCCCAAGCGGTGAAATCCGCCTGATTGGCCGGGACACTTGCCTCAAACGAAAACGCTTCCTGTGGCGCCGTCGGGGCGATAACAAAGTCGATGCTGTCCCAAAGCTGAGTGGCGGCGCTGCGAACCTCATCAATGTGGGCATAGGCGGCGCTGACCTTGCCTTCGGGCTGTTGCACGCCCCAGTGCAGCAATTTGTAAAACGTATCGGACAGCCCTTCAGGCCTTGAACCATTTGGGGTGACTGCATGCTCTCGCGCGCCTTCAACTTCAGAGACCAGCAAGCCGGCGCGCCGCGACCGCGAATAGTCATATACGGGCGGCTCAACGAGCATCTGCTGAGCCCCCGCGGAAGTCACCATGGCTCGCACGCGGTCAAACGCTTTGGCGACCGCGGGCGTCATGTCCACCTGTCCTGCGCCGGTCCAAACCCCGATCCTCAAACGCGCCAGGTCAGCGATCTGCAACGGCCGAGGGTCATCCCAATCGGAGATGACTTGCATACCCTGCCACAAGGTTTCGACGTTTCGGGCCAGCGGCCCGACATGATCAAGCGTCGTCGATAGCGGCACCACGCCCGAATTTGAAACGAGCCCGGTGGTCGGCTTGTGTCCCTGTACACCGCAGTAAGCGGCCGGGATCCGCACGCTGCCCATCGTATCGGTCCCGAGCGCGATATCGCACAGACCTGCAGCCACGGCGGCGCCGGATCCACCGGAAGACCCGCCAGGCGTCAACTCTGGGTTCCAGGGATTTCGGGTCCGTCCATAGGCTGCATTATCGGTGGTCGCCCCGAGCGCCCCCTCATGCATGTTCACCGTCCCGAGCAGTGTTCCGCCTGATGTGCGAATCCGTTTGACGGTCTCAGCATCGTTTTGCGCGAAGCGTTCGCGATAGGCATCGCATCCGGCTGTAAGGGGTAGGCCCTTGACCGCAATATTGGATTTTACCGCCCAACACAGGCCGCCGCTTTCGGGCTCGTCTGTCTCGTCCACGAACGCATTAACGGCTGGGTTAAACCGCTGAATTCGATTGCGATAATCGGCGGTCATTCTTTAAACCGCTCATCAATCAGCCGGATTGGTTTCTGACGGACTTCGGTTTGAGTCAGATTTGCAAGACCACCTGGTGCGGATAGTTCGACGGCGCAATCAATCCCGATCTTTTGCTTTAGCAGCGCTTTATACTTTTCGGCTTCGGCGTCTGAATGCGGGCCATTGACTTCGGCGCAGACGATGAACTCATCCCGACCAGACGCATCGCGTTCGGCTTTGCAAATGAACTCACCGGCAAAACTACTGACCTCTTCCAGCAGCGGCCCCATAGCTTGCGGGAAAATATTGATGCCGCGAATCTTCACCATATTGTCAGAGCGCCCGAGAAAGCCTTCGATCCGTTTGAAATTCACGCCTAAGGAAGATGAGCCGGTTTTGATCTTGGTTACATCATGCGTGTTGAAGCGAATGATCGGATAGATATCGTCTTTGTAGAGACAGGTGCAGACCATGTCGCCCTGTTCGCCATCTGATAAAGGCGCGCCCGTCTCTATATCGCAGACTTCAAGGAATTGAGCATCTTCCATAACGTAGAGGCCATCCCGGTCTGGCCCTTCACCGGCAATGCAACCCGTGTCACCGACCCCATACCAGTCATAACATTCAACCCCACCCCAGCTGTCTGAAAGGCTTTGCTTATCCTCTCGACCGAGGTGCCCTGAAACCATTCGGATCTTGAGATCCTCGACCGGATCAATGCCTTGTTCAACGGCAACGCGCGCGAGCTTTTTGATATAGTCGGCAAAGCCGACAATCACGGTCGCCCCGAAATCTCGCATCAGTTCGACCTGGCGCACGGACCGGGTTTCGACTCCGGTGCCGGCAGACATAAAGATCGCGCTCGTCCAATGAATCACGCTTTCGCGCACATAATGACCGCCATTGATCATACCGTGACCATAGACCGAATGCACCACATCATCCGGCCGCAAGCCTTGGAACCGATACAAGCGGCCGAGCAAAAGATTTTGGGTCTCGCGGCTCTTGGCTCCGAAGAGCAAGACTTGCGGCGTTCCCGTTGTCCCAGACGTGGTATGCATGATCACAGGCGGGCGCCCATCGGGATAGGATTCGAAGCCGGCAAAGTCACCCAGCGGAGGGGCAAGGGCGATGCTCTCCATAATATCGGCCTTATCGAACATGGGCAGCTGCGGTAGCGTCTCCAGGCCTTTGATATCTCCGGATTTAACTCCCGCCTTGCCCCAATGGCGCTGATAGAAAGGCGTTTGCCAGGCGCGCGCGACGCAGCGAGCGAAGAGCTTTTCCTGATGCGCCCGGATTTCATCTTCGCTTTTCTTCGCGAATTTGAGAAAGGCATCTCCGATTGGGTGCTCTTTTTGTAACGCCTCCCAATCGACGCTGTTGAAATAGGTATTGTGTTGTCCTGCCATGATCAGGTCTCCAGTCCAGCAGCGAGGCGGCTCAAAACCGAAACATCCGGCACGTCCTCTAGATAATCTGTCAGCTCAATAAGCCGCGTCGCAATATCTTCGCGCACTTCCCCGAACCCAAAACTGACACAGTTGCGGAACTTCTGCAGATGCGCCTCGCGGCTCATCGGATCAGCGGGCGAGCCATAAAGCGCATCAATCTGCACCCGGATGCGCTCACCTGTTTTCAAAGTAGCTTCTGCGACTTGCGGCGTGAAGGCTGCCGGATCGGTAGAGCCATCATCCTCAACCTCAATCCGTGCGCCTAAGGCCAGAGTGTCAGGATCGCTCAGACATTCAGAATTGAAATCCTCGAGCCCGACTTGACCACGCTGCAATGCGATCGCGCCTGAATACTGGAAACAGAGGCGCGCATAGTTCACCGCCATTTCTGCTTGGATCGGTCGTCCGACGAGGCGCTTGATCAGGGGTGGCGCTGTTAGGGTAATCTGTTCAATACGATCTGCCGTCACGCCTTGGGCGCGCAGCTTCTGCATCAATACGATGCCGCCTTGCGCGGCCCGCCCTGTCGGAAATGGTTTGTGGCTGACTTCAGCGATCCGCCAGACCTTGCCGAGCGAGCCAATGGTTGCAGATGGATCGGCCTCATCTTCAAAAAGTGAGAAATAACCGAATGGCCCTTCAAGACTGTCGTGTGGGCCGGGAACGCCGCGACTGGCGAGATCGCAGGCCATGATCGCACCGCGCGCGGCATTGCCGATCTGAATGGGTAAAGCCGGCTTGCCTTCGACATGCGCCTGCATTGTGCCCGCGTTGAACGCCAGCGCGTATCCCAAGGCATCTTTGGTCGTTTCAGCTGAAAACTGTCGAAGATGGGCAACGCCCAAAGTCGCCCCGAACAAGCCGGCATTGGCCGGGCGGAAAAACTTGATCGGGCTTTTGACGCTCACTCCAATCCCGGCAGCGAGGTCAACGGCAACCGCAAGTGCGATCGCGAAGGCTTTTCCCTCGACATCGCCTTGCGCATCGCACTCCGCCATCAAGGCGGCAAGGATCGTAGCAAGCGGATGCACGACGGCAGGCTCGTGGACGCAGTCAAATTCCTGACAGTGAATTTGAAAGCCATTGATGAAGGCCGCATTCGCAGGCGTTGTAGCCGACATGCCGGGCCCCCAGACATTGGCCCGCCCGCGCCCGGCCCAGGCCCCGGCTGATTGACGAACAAGACTGGTGAGCTCAACCTCCGCGCCGGCAATCCCGACACCAAGTGTATCGAGCAGAAAGGTTTTAATTGCGAGGACAGCTTCCTGGCTGAGGGCATCAAACTCGGTTTCGAGCGCGTGCCGAACGTAGGCGTCGACCATCTCTGTCATGCGAGGGCCTCGCTCATCAGGTCATGAAGGGTCTGTGTCGAAGGACCTCCGGTCAAAACAGTCGACACTATGTTTTCGCTCAACGGCCCCTCGACCCGTCCTGCGATCATAAGCGTCTTCGCCTTTTCGCGGATTTGATTTTCGGTCATCGGGTTTTCCGGATCGCCGAGCGCGTCAGAGACGAGGATTTCCGCATCGCGGCAAATGACTTTGGCACCAAACCGAGCGGGATAGGCTTGATTGAGATGCTCGTCGATCCCGACCCGAACCCTGCGTCTCAACTCGGACACCTCGGTCGACTGAAACGCTGCAGGCTCGAAATCCGTCAGCCTCGGCGCCCCTTTTAGGAGGACGATTGCCACCGCATGCTGGAGGGAGAATTTAGCTTCGATCACCGATTGCGGCTCCGGGCGGTGGCAAAATTTGATCGCATCGGCATAGGTCCAAACCTCAATCTCCTCGAGCGAATTGACATTGACTTTTGCTCTCAATTCGAGTGCAGCATCGATGACGGCATGGGCATGTCGGCAGGCAGGCCAAGGCTTGAAACTGACGTCATGGATATGCCAGTTGGCGCCGGCGTCTTTTACAATGTCGCTGACATCACCATCCGGGCACATCGCCGCGAAAAAGCCTTGCTCACCTTCCAGAACGGTGAGGGGGCCGCGAAATCCGCCCTGCGCTAACTCAGCCGCGTTGACACCCGCACGCGCCGCGACAGCGGTGTGCAATTGTTTGCCCATACTGGCGGGGTCATGCCGCGTCTGCCAAAGGCCCGCTGATTGACTAAGGGCCAATGACAATGCGTGCGCCGTCTGGTTGCAATCTAAACCGAGGAGGGTGGCACTGGCAGCCGCTGCCCCAATCGCACCGCACGTGCCGGTCGAGTGCCACATCGCATAGTGCGCGGGGCCGACAGCGCGTCCGAGGCGGATGGTCGCTTCGTATCCGACAACGATCGCGCTGAGCAAGTCCTCCATCGAGGTGCTTTGAGCGCTTGCCACCGCAAGCGCGGCCGGAATGATGCTCGGGCCTGGATGCAACAAAGCCTGTTTATCGACATCGTCCATCTCCAGAATATTGCCCAGCCCACCCCACTGAAAAGCACGATCAGCGCTTGAGTGACACGATTGCCCGCGAAGAATTTGGGCGGCGGGCTCCTGCTTGGCGGCAACCGCGCACCCGATCCAATCAAGCAAATGCAGGCGCGCCCGGCGTCTGTCTGCGTCTTGAACAGGCCGCGCGAGAAAATCGCACAGCTCTGACAGAATTGCATTTTCTGAAATTTGTCCGGACATATTCTGGTGTTTACACAAAGACTGTGGTTGAGTGAACCGGAAAGTTGCGTCAGCGAACAAAATATGACGACCAAAATCCTTGTAGACCATCTGGCAGCGTTTCGCACCGCGCTTCCTGAAAAGGCGCGCATCTATGTCGCTGGGTGCAGTGGCGAACCTTTAGCGATCCGAGACGCTTTTATGAGCCGACCTGATCTCGCTGAAGGGATTGAGTTTTTTGGTATCTGGATACCAGGCGTGAATGCCACCGATTGGGCGAACTTAAGTTCAAACGCTACGGCCCAATCGATTTTTATCAGCTCAGCATTACGCCCAAGCTTCGAGGCGGGTCGAACGCACTTCCTGCCGCTCAACTACTCCCAAAGCGCCAATTGGCTATCGCAGACCAAGATGGATGGTGCGATTGTGATGATCAGTCCCCCAAACCCGGCGGGACAGGTCAGCCTGGGTGTATCGGCGGATTTCTCACCGCTTATACTCGGGCGCAAAGACGTCCCGGTTTTTGGTCTTATCAACACCGCGATGAAAGCCCCCCTTAATGGCCCAACAGAAACGATCGAACGATTTTCAGTCGTGGCCGAATGTGACCACCCGCTGGTGCAGGTCAGCGAGAGGCAATTACCTGCAACATTTGAACAAATCGGCCAGCACATTGCGGCCCAGTGTGCGCCCGGCGACACGCTTCAGTTTGGGCTTGGCAATGTCCAGCAAGCGGCCCTGAAAGCGCTGCGCGGACATTCTGATTTGAAGATACATGCCGGCATGGTGTCGACCCCACTGATAGAGCTCTTGGACGCCGGTGCAATCGCTGACCAAGCGGGCGCGATCACGACCGGTGTCGCGATCGGCACGGATGCGCTCTACCAACGTGTTGTACGGGAAGACAGAATTCGTTTCGCGCCGGTGTCAGAAACGCATGCGATTGCAACACTGGCGCGCCTGCCCCGTTTCAAGGCGATCAATTCCTGCATAGAGGTCGACCTATTTGGCCAAGCCAATGCAGAATTCATCGATGGACGACAAATTTCGGGCACAGGCGGCTTGGTCGAGTTCCTGCGAGGCGCGCAAGTCTCCCCCGGTGGCCGCGGAATTCTGGCGCTCGCCGCGACCGCCAGTAAAGGCTCGATCAGCCGCATCGTTCCACGCCTGCCGGACGATGCGACCTCGATTGCTCGGGCAGATGTCGATACCGTGATCACCGAGTTTGGCGTCGCAGACCTCAGGTATAAATCGATCGATGCGCGCGCCGAAGCGCTTATCGGCATCGCTGCCCCAGACTTTCGCGACGAGCTCGCGGAGCATTGGCGTCAGATACGGAAAGGGCTGTAAATGCCAACACAAAAACCGCGCTACCGCCAATTGGCCGAACTGTTCAGATCACAGATCTTAAGCGGGAAATACAAACCTGGCGAGGCCCTGCCTACCGAAATGGAGATCTGCGATGCGCATAAAGTCTCGCGGCATACGGCCCGCGACGCTTTGCGCATTCTCACCGATGATGGACTGATCGAACGTCGCCGTGGTGCCGGAACCATTGTCTCGCAGCGCCGCGCCCCTGCCTTTGCGCAACCGATTGGGGATTTTGACTCCATCCTGCAGTATGCCCGCGATGCGCATTTCGAGATCACCACCTCGCAAATCGCCGACAATGAAACACTCGATCGATTGGGGCTGACCGGGGACTATCTGCAGTTGATCGGTTTTCGGCAGGTGGCGGATCAACCGCCGCAAGCGATCACAGCGGTCTATATCCGCGCTGATCTGGCACCCAATCTGGAGACGATTTCGACGCTGCCCGGATCTATCTCAGAATGGATCGAGGCCAATCATGAGGTGAACGTTGAACGCGTGGTGCAACGCATGGAAGCCGTCGCGCTCAACAAGAGCCAGGCCAAGCGCCTGAATGTCTCTGAAGGGTTTCCGGCCTTGCGCACAGTACGCCGCTATCGGGATGCGGCCGGTGGCATTATTTTGTTTTCAGAAAGCCTACACCCGGCGGGTCGGTTTGCTTATGAGATGCGGCTCGACCGGACCAAACGCTAACCGACGCGCACCTCGTCGCACAGGGTTCGCCGGTAGAGCTGTCCGTCTTTGAACCAGTGCCAGGTGCGGGCCCGGTGTTTGCCGTCGTCGCCCATGATGATGACTTCGACAAAGTGCGCACCGGGCTCGTCCTTGCGCCGCAGATTGAGCAGTACGACCCCGTCTTCGGTTTCCCAGCTTTTGCCGATGAAAGTCGGCGTGTCGAACCAGAGATGATCGCCGCGATCATAGCCATCAAACCCAGCGTTCGTAAGGCTACCATCCGCGTGTTTGAGCTTGATCGTTTGACGGTAGAACACATCCGTCTCCGGAAATTCGCAGATCACATGCGATTGGATCAGCTCTTCTTCCTGGGCCTGCAGATCAAGATGACGATAAGTACCCTCCCAGACGCCAAGGTGGGCCCTGTGAGCGGGGAATTTGAACTCGCTCATATCACGCCTTTCGATATCATGCTTGCAATCGCCTCGGGGGCTAGCCCGGCTTCGCTGGCGATCTGTTCACTGTGTTCGCCAAACTCCGGCACGCTCGGGTCTGGCCGCGGTGGCTCGTTTTGGAACTTGATCGGCGGGCCAACATGACGATGGCCGTCCGCATCGGTAAAGACCATGCCCCGTTCCGTCGTGAACGGATCATCGAATGCCTCTTTCAGGCTCCGGACCCAGGACCAGGCACAATCGATCGGGTCTAGAAAGGCCTGCCATTCGGAGAGCGGTTTGGATTTAAACGTTTCAGCAAAGTAGGCCCGCAGCGGCGCCTGCTCCGGGCCGGGCGGTAATTTTGCGATTTCGATCAGGTCTAGACGCCCAAGCGCCGTGAGGAGGTTGGTGGCGAATTTCAGCTCTGGTCCGCTGAAAACCAGAAACTCACCATCCGCGGTTTCATATAGATTGGTCAGGGCTGAGCCGCCAAAACTTCGCATCTGTTTCGGCACCGGGTGGCGGTCCTCGCCAAAGGTCGGGCCGAGCACGTTCGGGGTCCAAGCGATCGCCGCATCATACATCGCGAGATCGATGTAATCGCCCTGCCCGGTTTGCTCGCGGCGATAAAGCGCCATGAGGATGGCAGAGAGCGCCATCAGGGAGGCACTGGCATCCGCGAAGGGAACGTTTGGCATAGTCGGTTTGTTATCGGTAACCCCCCGATTGAGGTCGATCAACCCTGCCAGCCCCTGCACGCCGGTATCATGCGACGGTTTTTTCGCCAGCGAGGAGTTCTGGCCGAATGCCGAGATCGAGCAGTAAATGATGCGCTGATTGCGGGCGACGACGGTTTCATAGGCGACCCCGAGCCGCGCGACGACGCCTGGCCGAAACGCCTCCACGATGACGTCGGCCTGATCTGCGAGTCGCAGGAACAAGTCCTGCCCGTCCGGATCTTTGAGGTTGAGTTTCAAACTACGCTTGCCGCGGGCAATATTGCGGAACCAGACCGACACCCCATCGCTGGTCGTCTCGCCAATCATGCGCGTTGGTTCACCTACGGAATTGGCGGGTTCGACCATAATCACATCGGCCCCATGATCGGCCATCATCATCGTCATATGCGGCCCTGGCAAGAAAGCCGAAAGGTCGAGGACTTTGAGACCTTCGAGTTTCACGAGGAGACGTCCTCAGCCAAAAGGTCTTCACTCTGCTCCCCCATTTTCGGAGCGCGCGTGAGGGTCGGGCGTACTCCATTGATTCGGAACGGAGACGCGAGCGTGCGCACGCCATTGGCAGCGTCAGGATGCTCAACCCGCGCCGTCATTTGGACATGCGCGACATAATCACTATCGAGCGCTTCACCGATATCGAGCACTGGCGCAAACGGGACATTGCCACCGAGAACTTCCAGCCACTCTGTTGTCGACCTGGCCATCATCACGGCGTCCACCGCGTCGCTCAGTGCTGCGAGGTTTTCGCGCCGCGCCGGAATGGTGGCGAAGCGCGCATCCTGTCCAAGATTACTGCCTGTCAGCTGGCACCACAAGTTCCAGAATTTCGGCGTCTGGCACATCAGCAAGCCCCAGCCATCCTTGGTTTTGACCAATTGGCTGGGCGCGATGGAGGGATGCGCGCCGCGCGGCAGGCGCCCTGTGACGTGACCCTGATTAAGATACCAAGTGGCGGGGTAAGAGAGCTGATGCAGCGCTGTGTCGAACAGGCAGACATCAACATCGCAGCCCTGCCCAGTTCGGCTGGCGCCGAGCAGCCCGGCGAGCAAGGCCGTCGCCATCTGACTGCCAGTGTGAAAGTCGACCATGGATAGGCCGAAGCGGACGGGCGGCCCATCCGGCTCGCCGGTCATCGACATGAAGCCAGCCTCGGCCTGCATCAGATAATCATAGCCCGGCCAGGCGGCACGTTCGGATTTGCGACCATAGGCAGAGAGGTGCGCACAAACGACTTTTGGATTGATCGCCTTCAACGCGCCATAGGTTAGGCCGAGTTTGTCTGGTTGATCGCCGCGCAAATTATTGGCAACCGCATCCGCGGTTTTGACCAAGGCTTCGAAGTGCTTTCGCCCAGCCTCCGATTTCAGGTCGAGTGTGACCGATTTCTTGCCGAGCGAGAAGGTTTGAAAAAATTCACTGTCGCCTTCGCCCAGCCCGTATGGCCCGACGGAGCGCGAGACATCCCCGCCGCGTGCCGGATCCTCAATTTTGATCACTTCAGCACCAAGGTCTGCGAGCAGCATCGTGCCATATGGGCCAGCGCCATACTGCTCGACGGACAGAATACGAATGCCTTTGAGCGGCAGATCGGACATTAGACGGGGTTCCGCTTGACCAGCTGTTTGGCAATGATGATGCGCTGCATCTCATTGGTGCCCTCACCAATGCACATGAGCGGGGCGTCGCGGTAAAGCCGCTCGATCACATATTCTTTCGAATAGCCATAGCCGCCATGAATGCGCATCGCTTCCGTCGCCACCTCAAGGGCGGTCTCCGAGGCGAAGTATTTGGCCATGCCGGCTTCCATATCGATCCGTGCGCCGGTGTCATAGGCGCGGGCGGCGTCTTCCACGAGCAATTCGGCGGCGCGGGTTTTGGCCCCCATTTCTCCGAGCTTGAGCTGGATCGCTTGATGCTCACAAATCGGCTTGCCCATGGTCTGACGGGTTTGCGCGTAGGCAACACTTTCCTGCAGCGCGCGGCGGGCAATCCCGACCGAACGGGCAGCGATGTTGATACGGCCAATTTCTAGTCCGCCAGTGGCCATGAAGAAGCCTTTGCCTTCTTCGCCGCCGACCAGGCTGAGCTCGGCATCACACTCATAGCCCGTATAGATCAACTCGCCGCTATCAATGCCCTTATAGCCAAGCTTGGACAGCTTGTTGCCATTGGTGACGTTGGGAAGATCTTCCATCGTCTCGGGATTTTTCGTCTGCGTGATCAGGATAGACATGCCCTTATAGCGCGGCTGCGCACTAGGGTCGGTCTTGCACAGCAGAGCAACGACATGGCCTTCAATTGAATTGGAGATCCAAGTCTTCGCCCCTTCGACCACATACTTGTCCCCGACGCGTGTAGCCTTAGTGGTTAGAGCTTGCAGGTCAGTGCCGGCATTCGGCTCGGTCAAGGCCAGCCCGCCGCGCAGCTCACCGGTGGCGAATTTCGGGAGCCAGTAGTCTTTTTGCTTATCGGTTCCGAAGCGCTGGACAATTTGCGCCATCATCAAGTGCGAATTGAAGATGCCTGTCAGGCTCATCCATTCTTCAGAGATGCGGGTCACGATCTTGGCATAGAGCGACGCTGACAGGCCAAGCCCGCCATATTCCGGATCGATCAGCGCGCCAAATAGGCCGAGCTCTTTCATGTCCTCGACAAGCTCAATTGGATATTCATTCGCGTGTTCGAGTTCCATCGCCACCGGTTTGACCTTTTGCTCGATCCATTTTTCGATCGCGTCGAGCATCAGGCGTTCGTCTTCGGCGGCCTCGCTTGTCATATATGCTGTGTCTGCCATGTCAGCCTCCTAATAGTTCTCAACTTTGTCTTCGACGGCATTGCCGCGCGACGGGATCAACATGTTGCGTTTGAAGGTGCAGATCATGGTGCCGTCCTGATTGTAGCCACGCGTCGTGATGGTGACGATACCCTGGCCGGGCCGCGACTTGCTTTCGCGTTTGCTGAGCACTTCGCTCTCGCCATAAATCGTGTCGCCAGCAAAAACTGGCGCGGTAAATTTGACCTCGTCCATACCGAGATTGGCGATGGCTTTTTGAGAGCAATCTGTCACGCTCATGCCGATCAGCAAAGCCAGTGTATAGGGCGAAACGACGAGATTGTTCTTAAACTCCGAAGCCGCCGCGAACTCTGCATCGAAATGCATCGGATGGGTGTTCAGCGTCAGCAGCGTAAACATATGATTGTCATACTCGGTGACTGTCTTGCCGGGGCGATGTTCGTAAATGTCCCCTTCGTGAAAGTCTTCAAAATAGCGCCCAAAGGTTTCGCGATAACGATTGGGGCCAACCTCTTTCCAGTTTTGAACCATAATTATCCTCTCTTCTCGCCAGCCTTGGCGAGGGTTCGCTCAGCCGCCAGTATGATCGGGCGGTCGATGAGTTTTCCTTTGTGCAGCGCTGCACCTCCCTGGCTTTCTTCCAGGGCTTTGATCAGGGCTTTGGCGTCCAGGATCTCAGCCGGTGTTGGTTGGAACGCGGCATTGACCGTCTCGACCTGGCTGGGGTGAATACAGGCTCGGCCCGCAAACCCCATCGCCTTGGCCTGGCGCGTTGTGGCATCGAGGCCAGCCGCATCCTCCACATCTAGAAAAGGGACATCATAAGCAGGCACGCCAGCGGCGCCACACGCACCTGCAATCGTTCCCCGCGCGACAATCATCGCGTCCCAGTTCGAGAGGTCGGCGCCAAGGCTGGCACTAAAATCAGCGCCGCCAAACAGCACACCTGCTTGGGATTGCTTGGCGATATCGAAAGCACGCCGGAGGCCTCGCCCACTCTCGATCACCGCAATCACAGGCGCGCCATGGCCAAGCGCTTCGCTTACGATTTCCAAATCAATGCCGGTTTCCGCCTTAGGCACCATGACAAAGTCAGGCGTGCAGCCGGAGTCGGCCAAGGCGGCGATATCAGCGCAGCCTTCAGCGGTCCGCGGACTGTTAATGCGAATGCCAGCGCGCACCTCTCCCCGGTTTGTGAGCCAAGCCAGCGCCGCGGTGCGCGCTTCGGTCTTAGCGTCCGGCAAGACCGCATCTTCGAGATCAATGATCATCGTATCAGCGCCGCTTGCGGCCGCTTTGCCAAAACGGTCAGGGCGCGCGCCCGGCACGAAAAGAAGAGATTTATAAGTGGCAGACATGCATATTCCAAATTTGTCCGGACAAATTAGGGCGAACGCATCAGAAGGTCAAACAGACTTTTGACCGTTTTTGAGATTCTTCGCGGTAAAGCCCCGCTCATCCGATGGGGAGACCTTCAATGGACGCGAGCGGCATTGGCTCTAGAGCGGTTCGCAGCGTCGAATTCCACCGATTGAGAAACCCAAACATGGCGACCACTGCCACGATTTCAGTGATCTGGGTGTCGTTGAAGTGGCGTTTCAAGCGCTCGAAGTCAGCATCCGTCGTCTCGTTCGGAACGACACTCGCCTTCATCGCAAGATTGATCGCGGCGCGTTCTGCCTCATTGAAGTGCGGACTGTCTTCGAAGGACCAGACCGCATCTATTTTTTCCTGCGCCACGCCCTGCTCTTTGGCGCCATGCGCGGCGTGGGCGGAACAATAGAAACATCCTGCCGCTTTGCTGGCCGCTTCCCCAATCAAGCGCTTCAAGCCATTGTCGACCTGCCCGGGCCCATAAATCGCCGCGACCAACCCCCACATCGCCTTGGTCACGTGTGGGAGGCGCGCCATCACCAGCGCATCATTCGGGACGAACCCCATCAATCGCTCGGCATTTTCGATCATCGCCTGCGTTTCGGGATCGAGCTTATCCAAGCTCAGCGGCGATACGCGCGTCATTGCTGTCGCGGATCGGATATCAGCTGATTGAGTT
>JBCCXW010000054.1:0-22270 GCA_039191105.1 Pseudomonadota bacterium | reverse complement strand
GATAGGAGTTGATCAGATGAAAATTCTCGTCAAAAGCGCGCTTGCGCTCTCAGCAATGGCCAGTCTCGCCGGTTGTGGTCTGCGCGGTGACTTGGAGCGCCCGCCGCCCATTTTTTCGGATCCACCCTCTGAGGAGGCCCAGAAACCGGTCGACTCCGCCGCGCTTTATCTCAGCGCGCAGTTCGACCATAACCGAGTCTATCTCAACTCTCTTGGCGGCGAAATCCCAAAGCCTGCGCCCGACGTCGATGTGGAAGAAGAGAGCATGGGCGAGATTGGTCCTGGCTGAGCGAAGGCAGACGCGTGCATCACTTTAACTATGAACAAGGCCGCCTGCATTGCGAAGGCGTCGATCTGAATGAGATTGCCGACCGGGTGGGGACGCCGGTCTATGTCTATTCGACGGCGACGCTCCGGCGGCACGCACGCGTGATCGCGGCGGCGTTTGAAGGCATGGAGTGTCTGATCGCCTATTCGGTCAAAGCCAATGGTAACCTGGCCGTGCTCAAAACCCTGGCCAGCGAAGGATGCGGCGCCGATGTGGTCAGCGGAGGTGAACTGATGCGGGCGCGCGCTGCCGGGATCGCGCCGGACCGCATTGTCTTTTCAGGCGTCGGCAAAACCCGCGAAGAAATGCAGCTCGCTTTGGAGCAAGGCATTCACCAATTTAATGTTGAGAGCGGTGAAGAACTGATCGCGCTGTCCGAAGTCGCGATGGGCCTGGGCCATGTGGCGCCTGTTGCTTTGCGCGTGAACCCGGATGTCGCAGCGGGCGGACACCCGAACATTTCAACCGGGAAAGCGGGCGATAAATTTGGTGTGCCATGGGCCGAAGCGCCTGAACTCTACCATCAAATCAAAGCTTTGCCCGGGGTTGAGGCGGTGGGTGTCGATGTCCATATCGGCTCGCAAATTGGCGATCTGACGCCGATGCGTGCCGCGTTTGAGAAAACCATGGGCCTGGTCAAGTTTCTCCGCGCGGCCGGGCATGATCTGACCCGGATCGATCTCGGCGGTGGCCTCGGCATTCCCTATCGCGACGGCGATGCGCCGGCCTCCCCGGCAGAGTATGCGCAAATGATTCGCGAGGTGACCGAGGGCTTTGGTCTGCAGGTGGTTCTTGAGCCGGGGCGCGTGATTGCGGGCAATGCGGGCATTATGATCAGCGAGGTGCTGTATCATAAACCGGCGCCGGACCGGACCTTCATGATTGTTGATGCCGGTATGAATGATCTGATGCGGCCAGCGTTGTATCAGGCGCATCACGACATTTTGCCATTGCAGGAAGCAGCGGATGGCACGCCGACGGCGATGTTTGATATTGTCGGTCCGATTTGTGAGTCGACAGACAAATTCGCTGTGCAGAGAACGTTGCCCGAAATCGCGCCAGGGGAACGGATTGCGTTTATGTCATCCGGTGCCTATGGCGCTGTGCTCTCGAGTCAGTACAATGCCAGGCCGCTCGTGGCCGAGGTCTTGGTCGATGGCGATCAATATGCCATCGTCCGAAGACGGCCGAGTTTTGAACAGATGATCGAATTGGAGCAGATGCCAGATTGGCTGACTTGAACCAAATTCCAGGCGCAAAACGCCTGATCGCGCGCACGTATCGTGGGTTGCACAGGATCGCCGTCTGGCGGGCCTGGTGGCCCCTTGGAGCCTTGGTCTCGGTGTTTTTGCTCTGCGTTTTTCTGGGCATATTTGAGCGTTCATCGCCGCGCATGGCGGCCCTGGCGACGCTGACCTTTCTGGTGGGGGGTCTGATTGCGGCTTGGCGCGGTTTGCGCCGATATCAACGCCCTGAGCGCAAACAGGCAATTGACCAGCTCGATCGGCAATCCGATTTGAGGCCGTTAACAACGCTGATTGATCGCCCCGCGCGCCCCGAGCGAGCGGGCATGACTTTGTGGCGGGCGCATGAATCGCGCTTGAGCGATGCGGTGCGCCGTTTGACTCTACCGCGATTTGCGGCGATCTGGCGGCAATTGGATCCGTTGCACTTAAGGTTTATCGCGCCGGTGATGATCGCTGCGGTCTTGGCGCTGAACTGGGATCAAGCTCAAACCCGAATGATGGCGGCGCTTGATCCTGACTATGGGAGCTTGTTCGGGGCCGATTCGGTTCGCGTTGAAGCCTGGATCGCACCGCCGGAACATACCGGTCGAGCGCCGATTTTCCTCGATGATGCACAAACCGAAGTCCGGGTGCCCACCGGGTCGGTGCTCACCGTTCGCGCGCAAGCACCGTCCGCGCCGAGGTTGCGCATTAAAACGGCCGATGGACGGCGCTCGACGACCTTAAAACCCACACCGGACGGGGCATTCGAGACCGAAGTGACGGTCGATGCTGACAGTGACTTGTCGGTGCGCTGGTGGGGCGAGCGCAAAACGTGGGCCATCCTAACCTCGCCCGACGATCCACCGACGGTGCAATTCGTCGACTTACCTGTGCTTGGGGATGGAGATCGGACAGAGTTCAGTTGGACGGTGAGCGATGATTATGGCGTGGCCAGCCTGCAGCTGGCGATTAAACCCGAAGGATCGGATCGCGCGCGTGATTTCGTTGCCGTTGAACTCGGCGGCATCAGCCCGCGTGAAGCGGAAGATGACTCGAAACTCGACTTAACCCGCAATCGGTGGGCGGGCGCGCGCGTCGAAGTTCGCCTTGTCGCCACCGATGGGGCGGGGCAAACGGGCCTGAGCGAACCGCATTATTTCAAACTTCCTGAGAAGTTGCTGCTCCAACCGATGGCGAAAGCCATTCAAGATATCCGGGTGACCGTGTTGCGGGAAGATGACCCATATGCGGCAGATCCGGACACCGCGTCAGACTCGGTGACCGCGGGCGACTATTACGTATCGGCGACCCAGCGGCTCGTTCAAGCCCCCGCCGGAGTCCGCCGCGGGGCGGTGATGCTGGAAGCGGTGACGTATGACGCGCCGCGTTACTTCAAAGATGTCCTCGTCTATTCGGGGCTCGAAACGGCGCGTTATGCGCTTGAAGCTTCGGTTTCCACAGATGAAGCGAAGGCGACCGAACCGCTGCTTTGGTCCTTGGCGCTGAGGGCAGAATATGGCTCGGCTGCGGATGCTTATGCGGCGTTAATGGCGGCCAAGAAAGCGCTTGAAGATGCTTTGCGCGACGGCGCCAGTGAAGAAGAGATCAAGCGTCTGATGGAAGCGTTTAAAGACGCTGCGCAGCGCTATATCGCCGCGAAAATGGCGGAAGCCCTCGCGAATGGGCTTGAGCCCGCTCCCGACAATCGCGACAGTTCAGAGGGGCCTGGCGGGCCAGGAATTGGCGGGCAAGGCTTTTCCGACATGCTTGATGCACTTGAAGACCTCACCGAAACTGGCGCCACTGATCAAGCGCGCCAATTGCTCGCCGACATCACCAATATGTTGGAGAACCTTGAATTCCAGCAGGGACAGGGGTCCGGCGAAGGGTTTCCAGGTCTGCCGGGCGAACAAGCCGATGGCGACGGCGAGAACGAAGAGGACTTGCCGGAAGAAGAGCGCGAACTCAGCGAAACGATGCGAGAGCTCTCGGATTTGTTGCGCGAGCAGCGAGAATTGAATGATGAGACGCTGGCGGAACAGCGCGGCGAGCGCGGGCAATCCGCTGAGCCATCGCCGGGCCAAGATATGCCAGGGGCACAAGGCAATCCGCAATTTGGCGATGGCACAGGCGATTTGCCCGAATGGATGCAAAATGATGGCGGTGGTTCTTTAGCTGAGCGACAGCGCCAACTTGCTGATCGTCTCGCCGAATTGGGCGAATCGCAAGCGGGCGGCGGCGAAGAGGGCGACGGTGAGGGCGCAGGCGGACTGCTTGATGAAGACACTGTCGAAGCGATTGAACGCTCGCAACGCCGCGCGGGGACGGCGCTAGAAGATGGCAATGAAAACCGCGCCATCCGCAATCAAGAGCAGGCAACGCGGCAATTGCGGGAGCTGGCGGAAGGGCTCGCCGAGGAGCTCGATGCCGTGCGCGCCGATCGCCTCGGGGAGCCGCAGAACCCAGGGGACACCAATGCTGATCCACTCGGTCGGTCAATGATGGGCGGTGTCGATGACAGCGATAGCGTCGATATTCCAGATGAAGCCGAGCGCCAGCGGGCGAAGGATATTCTCGAAGAGCTTCGCCGCCGCTACAATGAAACAGCTGATGAGGATGAGCGCGAGTATCTCGAACGCTTACTCGACCGGTTCTAGGGGCTCAGGCGCTGGTTTGACAAACTTCAATGTCATGCGGTCTGACTCGCCGATCGCTTTATAGGGTTCAGGATCAAAGCCCTCCGGAGTGTTGCCCTCGCGGTCCGAGCTGCGGCTGGTTGGCGGTAGAGTCCAAACGCCGAACGGGTGGTCGGCGGTATCGGCGGGATTGGCATTGATCTCACTTGCCTCGACAAATTCAAACCCCGCCGCGCTGGCTAAGGCTTTGACAAAGTCTTCATGCACATAGCCTGAAAGGGCACGCGGATCTTGCTCGGCACTCGACGGTAGTCGATGCTCGACGACACCGAGCACACCGCCTGGTTTGAGCGCCGCAAACGCATCTGTGAAGAACTTGGCGGAATAGTCCTGCGCCATCCAATTATGGACGTTCCGGAAGGTCAGAACGGTGTCCACCGTGCCAGGGTCGGCGAGCGGCCCTGTTTCGGCTGAGAAGGCCGTAAAGGCGAGCGTTCCGAAGCGGTCAGGGTCCGCTTCATAGACCGCTTTATAGTCTGCAATGCGGGTTTGGACGCGGTCTAATCGTTCCCCTTCAAAGACATTCAGATCCCAAATTGCGGCAATCAGTTTTCCGTCGCCCGCGGCTAAATAGGGGGCGAGAATATTGCTGTACCACCCGGATCCCGGCCAAATCTCGATCACTGTTTCACTCGGCTCTATGTCGAAGAATGCGAGCGTTTCAGCCGGGTTGCGCGAGGCATCACGGGCTTTTTCCGCATCGCTGCGCCATCCGCCGGCGACCGCCTGTTCGAACGTGATCGGACCTGCTTCCTCAATAACCGCCGTCTCCGATGCGGCCGGCGTCTCTGCTTCGACCGTATCGGTCGGGGCTTCGCTCGCGCCCGAACAGGCCGACAATACGATTGCGCATGCGCCAAACATCCAAACTGATTTCATCCTATCACTCCAGAAAAAGGGGTTGAATCCTCGAACTCGCATTTCCACATAAGCCGTGTCGAGGTGCTGCCAAGCAGGCCGCGACCGGAAAATCTGCCAGTGCCGATGGTCGGGCTGGGCAAACGGATGATCCGCCTATCTCGATCTCCAAGCTTTTAGATCGCTGGAGATCACAGTTGCTCGTGAAAGGACTGTACAATGAGTACCATTGATCTGACGCCTCTTTATCGCACCATGGTCGGCTTCGACCGTATGGCCAATATGATCGATAGCGCCGCTCGGCTCGACGGCGCACAAGGCTATCCGCCCTACAATATTGAGCGTGTCGCCGATGATGAATTCGCGATTGAGATCGCCGTTGCCGGCTTCGGTGAAGCTGATCTCGATATTGAAACCAAAGATGGCTTGCTGACGGTCGCTGGCCGCAAAGCCACCGCCGACGGTGAGCCAGAGCGTGAGTTTCTGCATCGCGGTATTGCCGAGCGCGGTTTCTTGCGCCGGTTCCAACTGGCTGACCATGTGGTCGTGACAGGCGCGGGCTTGAAAAACGGCTTGCTCCGTATCGAATTGGTGCGTGAGCTTCCGGAAGCCAAAAAGCCGCGCAAGATCGAAATTGGTGAGACCAAAAAAGGGTCAAAGCCTCAGTTGATCGAAGGCAAAGCCGACGCGGCTTAAAGGCGCCTTCAAAGCGACAAGTCCGCCCCGGGTCTTCGGATCCGGGGTTTTTGTATTCTAATGTATATACGATACGAATACTATGTATCTATACTGATTTGGGGTTTAGATACTCTATAGTATGCGATTATTCATATCATCATTGCCCAGATATTAATCGATACGCTAGAAAATCATACTCCTCACTGAGCTGTGCTCGCGCGCTTGCGGCAGCGCGCCATACTGGCAAGGCCCAATGATGGGTCTGGAAGGCTTGCGCGAGGAGGCGCTTGGCGCGGACGCTGTTTTGCGCTGACCAGCTCTCTCCAGACAAACAAACCCAGCAATGCCCGTGGTTGATGCGGCAGTGACGGTCGGTTTGGTTTCTCAAAACAAAAAGCACAATGAGGGGTGCACAATGTACAAACGTACAAAAAAACTGGGTGTTTCGGCGCTCACATCCGTCGCGCTGGCAAGCACGATCCTTGTCGCTGGCGCGCAAGAAGATACCGAGGAAGATGCGGTGATGACGACGATCGTGGTCGAGGGCCGCCGCATTTCGCAAACCGATATTGCGATTGGTCTCGGTGAGGCGACCAATACGGTCGCGGTGACGAGAGAGGAGCTCTTGTCGGCACCGTCCGGAATTTCCGGGCTCAAGATGCTCGAGACGCTGCCAGGATTTAACGTTCAAACCGATGGCGCGCTGGGCCTTTATGAATTCGGCAACTCCGTCACGGTTCGGGCGTTCAATCTCCAACAGATTGGATTTGTGCTGGATGGCGTACCGATGGGCCGATCGGATGCCTTTGGCGGCAGTCCAATCTTCCGCTATGTCGATAATGAAAACCTTGGTTCCGTCGTCGCTTCGCCTGGCGCGGGCGATGTTTCATTGCCGAGTTACGCGTCCCTCGGTCCGATTGTGTCCTACAATTCGGTCGATCCGGCAACGGAGCTAGGCGGGATTGTCTCGTTCACGGTTGGCGATGACAATTTGCAACGCAGCTTCTTGAAATTCGAAACCGGCCAAATCGGTGGCTTTTCCGCTTATATCAGTCGCTCGAAAACAGACAGTGATCTCTGGCGCGGCCCCGGCACGATTGACCGCGAGCATTTTGAGGGCAAAGCGCTTTACGCCTTCGATGACGATACCATTTTGACGGCGAAATATGTCTCAAACGATTTCTTTGATTTCGACTCGCCATCCGGCTTTCGATCGACTTTTGAAAACAATGGCTTTGACTTCGGCTATGCTGAATTTCTCCCGGAGACCGGGTGTATCGCGCCACAATCGGTTGATTTTAACAATGATGGCGTGATTGACGATATGGACTTTCAGCCCTTACAGACCGGGTCGTGCACGTCTTACTTTGCGGATCGCGTCAATATTCGCCAAGACAGTTTGTACTCTCTCAGTCTCGAATCCAATCTGGGCGAGAGCTTTTTCACCAAAGCCACAGCGTATTATGAAGACAAAGACGGGTTTGGCGTATCCCCTGATGGCTATGGCAATACGCTGGGCCGGTACGCTGACCAGCTCGATGTTGGTTTGGGCGTTACGCACCCGCGCGGAGTACAATATGGCTTGTCCACTGTTGGCGGTGATCGGACCGGCTTCGTGCTTGATTTCGGTTGGGATATCGCCAATCACGCCATCGAGTTTGGCGGCTGGTATGAGGAAGATGTTTATGACCGGACGCAAATTCGGTTGAACAATACGAACGGGTCCGCCGATGGCCAAGTCCTGTTCGATGAAGTTGCTTATTTCCGCCGCGATTACACCGCGACGCGTGAATCCACCCAGTTTTATATTAAAGACACGATCAGTTTGCTCGACGACCGCTTGAATGTCGAAGTCGGCGCTAAAATCTTAGACATTGACTACGAGCTGGATGGATTTCGAGACTTTGCCGACTATGCCATTCGTGTCGGTGACCCCGGCGGTGGCGACACGCTGCCAGGCTTTGGCCCGCAAGTGGTCACAGCGAACTATTCGAGTGACCCGTTGCCGATGATCGGTGCGGTGTATGACCTCAACACCACCGACCAAATCTTCGCCTCCTACTCACAGAATTTCGCATTGCCGCGCGGCGCCGATACAATCTTCGACGATGCTGTGAGCTTCCCTGCGCCGGCCCCGGACGCGGAAGAGGCGACCAATTATGAAATCGGTTTTCGAACCAGTCGGCCGCAATTCAACGGCACGGTTGCGGCATTTTATACAACGTTCGACAATCGCATTGTCACCGGCAGTGTGACGGATCCGGCCACCCTGCAGCCTGAAACCTTCTCGGTGAATGCGGGCGAAACTTCGTCTTACGGATTTGAACTCTCCGGCGTGTATCAGCCAGACTATTTCAACGATATGCTCTATGCGAATTTCAACCTGACCTATAATCATACGGAGCTTGAAGATGGCTTTGGCACCAATCCGGCCGGCAGCCGGCTCGCGGATAGCCCCGAATGGTTGTTCACAGGCGGGATCACTTATGAGCCAACGGAATGGTTGGTCGCAAACCTGTCAACCAAATATACGGGTGAGCGCTTTGCCGACTTTAAGGAAGCGTCGACCAGTCCGGGCAATGTGATGGAAAGTTATTACCTTTGGAGCGCTTATCTCGATTTGGGCGGACCAAATGATTTTGGCATCCCGGAAAATGTCAGTCTGCGGTTCAATATTGATAATATCTTGGACGAAGAAACGCTTGCATTCACGTTCACCTCATCGAGCGGCGGCAATGCGTTTTTCCGCCCGCTGAACCCGCGGACCTTCCAAGCGACGCTCACAGTGGCGTTTTAAGCGGCTCAGCCGGGTCAGTCGCGTTTTGTGACTGACCCGCAATGCGCAATAGGTGATCTTGCAATTTCAAGCTTTGGGTTCGCAGATTGAACGCCTCCATCGCCAATGCGCGGCCCGCCTCACCCATCCGCTCAGCTTGTTCTGGCGCGTGTAAGAGTGTGCGGAGATTCTCTGCCAGGGCCGCGGCATCATCTTCATCGCTCAAATAGCCTGTCTTGCCATCGCGGACACATTCGACGATCCCGGAATGGCGCGTCGCGACCACCGCGCAGCCCGATAGCATCGCTTCGATACACACCAAAGGCAGGCCCTCTGCATCGCCCGAGGGCGCCCGCTTTGACGGGACACACGCAATTTTTGCCGCCGCCCAATGCTGCGGCATTTGATCGGCGGGGACCCAGCCCGCGAGCTCGACATCCAAGCCGGACGCGTTGAGTTTGTCATGCAGGCTTTGCTCGAACGCATCGCGCTGCCCCTCTCGTTTGTTGCCGCACAGGCGCACCGTCCAGCCACTAAGCTCGGGCCCGAGCTGCGTCAGCGCTTCAATCAGCGTATCTATACCCTTCTTGGGGGACCAGCGGCCCGCAAAGACCAAAAGGTTTTGCTTTTGGCCGGGGCTGAATTTCGCTGGATCCGCGGTATTGTGGTGAACCATCATTTTCGCATCCGGCGCGCCATGCGCGAGAAGTTCTCGGCGAATAAAGTCCGAGCAAGGCAAAATCAGATCCGCACGGTCCCAGAGGCGCTGACGCCGGCGATTATAGACTCGAAAGAGCGAGTCTTTGGTATTGGCGGTTTTGGTTGCATCGCCGCCATAATACGTCACCGCCAGGGGCAGTTTGAGCGCCTGCGCCAGGGGCAAGGCATAGGCGCCAGATTTGCCAAAACTGGCATGGATCGCAATCGGATTTAAGGCCTTCAAGCGGTGTTTGAGCGCTTTCGAGACCCAGCCGAATTGCTTGAATCCGTGCATGCCGCCAGGGCCATGCAATGTGTTGAGATCGATCACTTGCGCGCCCGCGGGCACTGGGCCATGGATGGTGTGTCCGATGTAGATCGGGCGTAAACGGTCAAACCCCGAATATCCGCGCGGGATGAAATTCTCCGAAGGCGTGAACATTTTATCGCAATAAGCGAGAAAGGTTTGCGGTTCAGACACGGACTTGCTCTTGCTCAAACCAGGCCCAGGCGGTGCGTATAATTGTATCGAGATCTGAATGTTTCGGATGCCAGCCCAACACGCGCCCGGCCTTTTCGGCACTGGCGACAAGGAACGGCGGATCGCCCGGGCGGCGCTCCGCCATCACGCGGGGCACTGGCTTACCGGCCACTTTCGAAACCGCATCGGCAAGTTCCAGCACGCTATAGCCACGACCGGTGCCAAGATTCAGAACGTTGCTGGCGCCCCCTTTGGCGAGATATTCAAGGGCGCGGCAATGCGCATCGGCGAGATCCGACACATGAACATAATCGCGCACACAACTGCCATCTGGCGTGTCATAATCGCCGCCAAAAATCTTGAATGTAAACGTCCCATCCATGGCGCCGCGGATCGCCAATGGAATGACATGGGTCTCTGGGTCGTGTCGCTCGCCGGTCGCACCATCCGCATCGCACCCCGCAGCGTTGAAATAGCGCAGAATGACTGAGCGGAGCCCGTTGGCGGCGCCATAGTCGCGGATCATGCGCTCGCAGATCCGCTTTGTTTCTCCATAAGGATTGATCGGGTTTTGTGGTGTGTTTTCAGTGATCAGCTGGTTGCAAATGCCATATGTGGCACAGGAAGAGGAAAATACGAATTGAGTGACGCCGGTCGCCTGCATAGCGTTGAGTAAATTCATCGTGCCAAGGACATTGTTGCGATAGTAAAGATCCGGCGCGGCGATCGACTCAGTGACATAGGCCAAAGCTGCAAAATGCGCGACCGCATCCGGCTGCGTGCGCTGCAGGGCGTCTCTCAGGCGATCCCTGTCCAAAATATCGCCTTCGATCAGATCGCCCCAACGCACCAGATCGTGGTGACCGCGCGAGAGATTGTCATATGTGATCACGGTCCAGCCCGCGTCCGCGAAGGCTTTTGCGCAATGGCTGCCGACATAACCCGCGCCGCCGGTCACAAACGCAGTTTTCGGCATTGATGAAACGCTCCTGTCCCCGAACTGTTTCAGTGCCTAGTTGGCGCGCGTGCCAGCGTCAATTGCCACGCGCGGCTGCAATGTCATTTACAGCACCAGCTGGGTCTGTGTGACCAAGCAGACTTTGTTCTCATCCGGATCGGTCACCAACGTTTGCCAGACCGATAATCGGCGGCCAATTCGCACCGGTGTGCTGGTTCCCGTGACCAAAGTGCTGGCGGCGGGGCCGCTCAGGAAAGCGGTGTTGCTATCAATCGTGGTGGTGCCGTTGGCGCCGTCCGGCAGCGCAAGCCACGCGCCGGTTGCGCCCAGCACGTCGCAAAAGCTCATCATACATCCGCCATGCATCGTACCGCCTGCGGTGCAGAGATCATCGCGTACCAAAAGCGTTCCGACGACTTTGTCTTTGCTGGCCTCCAGCAGCTTAATGCCCAGCAAGCCGGCAAACGGCACAGTGGCCGCGATATCTGCGAGTGGATCCATGTTCGTTCTCCTTCGGCGCAGAGGCTAAAAGGCGATTGCGGGACTGAAAAGCGCTGCCGGCGAGGAAAGCCATTCGGAGGCGGGGCGCTCACGCAGCCGTGAACAAAAAACTGTATCCAAGCGCGACAATCCCGCGACAGGGGAAATTTTCTGAGCTAAGACCACACGACCTATCTCAAAAAGGGAGTTGTGGGTGATGAATTCTATCCTGAAAACGAAGTCTTCCTGGGTCGGCGCGAGCGCCGTCTTGGCGCTTGTCCTTGGTGGATGTGCGACGAGCGAGGAAACCGTCGAGGCCGAAGCCGCAGCCGTCGAAGAGACCGCTGAAATGGCGGAGGAAGAGATGGTCGAAGAGGTGGTTGCCGACATCGAAGAGGCGATTGACGAGGCGACAGAGATGACCGCTGAGGCGAAATTGGCAGCCGTTTTGGCGGCGCAGCCAGAAGATGTTCAAGCACGCTATGGTGCCCGCAATCCGGCGGAGACCTTAGCCTTCTTTGGCATCGAGCCCGGCATGACCGTGGCCGAAGCGCTGCCTGGCGGTGGTTGGTACAGTAAGATCCTGTTGCCGTATCTCGGCGAAGAGGGCACCCTGATCGGTGCGCATTATCCGGACGAGCTTTGGTCTCTATTTAATTTTGGCGAAGAATGGGCTGCCACGCGCGCGCAAGCGACCGCAAATTGGCTCACGACAGCGTCTGAATGGGGGGTCGAGGGCGGCGCAGGCTTAGCATCGACCTACCTGACCGCAATGCCGGAAGGGGCGAGCGACTCGGTCGATGCGGTGCTGTTCATCCGGGCGCTTCACAATCTTAACCGCTTCACCGATGAAGAATCGAATTTCATGGGCGACACGCTCTCAGAGACCTATCGTGTGTTGAAACCTGGCGGGATTGTTGGTGTTGTCCAACACAGCGCGCCTGAGACCAATAGCGATGATTGGGCCAATGGCTCAAATGGCTATTTGAAAGAGTCTTATGTGATCACAGCATTTGAAACGGCAGGCTTTGAGCTTGTTGAGTCGAGCGACTTGAATGCCAATCCGAATGACGTGCCAACGGAGGAAGAGTTTGTGTGGCGCTTGCCACCTTCCTTTAACGGAACGGAGGCCGGGACCCCAGAGCGCGAAGCTGTCGCGGCGATTGGCGAGTCAAACCGGATGACACTGAAGTTCCGCAAGCCCGCTTAAACGCGCTTGCAAATCTAAGGTGGCGCGGCAGCCGTTTGCCGCGCCACGGCTTATTCGACTTGGCAGACACGTGGCCTTGGCGTAGATCACCCGCGGCAATTGAAAAGAGATCACCATGACCGCCTACCGCTTGTTTGGGGCTGAGACGTCCCCTTACTCAATGAAAGTGCGATCTTTCCTGCGCTATAAGGGCGTCGACTTTGAGTGGGTCGGTCGCAGCAAGGCCACAGAAGAAGAGTTCTCGGCCCATGCGCGGGTGCCGACAGTGCCGCTGCTCTTGTCCCCGAAACGACCTGCCAATCAGGACTCGACGAGCATCTTGGCGACCGTCGAAGCGGACCATGCCGAACCCTCTGCCGTCCCGGATGACCTGGCATGCGCCGCTCTGGCGCTGATCCTCGAAGACTATGCCGATGAGTGGTTGAACAAGCTGATGTTCTTCTATCGTTGGGGGCAAAAGCCAGACCGCGAGCTCGCGGGCGATCGCACGATGATGCATGTGCTCGATGGCGATCTGCCGCGGGCCAAGAAAAAGACGCGTGATCAGATCATCAAACGCATGCGCGACCGTTTACCTTTGGTCGGTATTGAGAAGAAAAATGAGAAAATACTCAAGCCGAGCTTCGAACGTTTTTTCTCTTTGCTGAATGCGCATTTGGAAGAAACCCTGTTTTTGTTCGGTGGCGCGCCATCAGCGGCTGATTTTGCGATTGCCGGGCAGGTCTCGCAATTGCTGATGGACCCAACCCCGGGAGATTGGCTGCGGGACAATGCGCCCTTCGTCACCGCGTGGAGCGAGTTTATGGAAACGCCAAACGTAGGCGGACCTTTCAAGGCGTTAGGGGAGCTGGAGACGACCTTGATGCCGCTCTTCCGTGATGAGATTGCGGTGACCTATTTGCCGTGGGCCAAAGCCAACCGGCTGGCGGCAGAGCAAAAGGCGGACCGCGTCTCGGTCTCCTTGGACGGCAAAATGTATGAGCAAATCACGCAGCATTATGCAGCGCGAGCGTTTAAGTCCGTCACCGACGCCCTTTCGGCATTGAAAGACGCACCCGGGCTTGCGGCCTTTCTCGAGGCTTCGGGGGCGGCAGAGGCATTGGCTTAATCGGCTTCGTCCGGTTTGGTCTCATCCGCCCAGAGGTCAAACGTCGCGACGATGATCCGCCCGTGCGTGAGGTCAATCACCGGAACATCTGCCTGCGTAAACGGAACCAGAACCGGTTTAGCGTGGCTCGCGGCATGGATCTCGATCAGATCTCCGGCGCCATGATTTAGCACCGCTTTGACCGTGCCGATTTTTTCGTTGCCTCCGATCAGAACCTCCAAGCCGACGAGGTCCTCAATATAAAACTCATCATCTTCGACCGGCGGCAAGACGTCTCGCGGCACATACAGGCGCTGCCCTTTGAGGGCGTCCCAAGCTTCTTTCTCGCGCGGCGTGTATGGCGTGACGATAAAATGATCCTTCGACGGACGAACCCGTTTTGGCTCGAGCAGAGTGCTGCCATTTTCGGATAGAAGCGGGCCATATTCGAAGACATTGCTCGGGTTGGCTGTGAAGCTTCGAACGCGCACATCGCCGCGTACTCCATGCGCGCCAAGAATGGCGCCAATAGTAACCAATGGGCGGCGCGGCTTTGTCATAGCGCGTCTGGTAAACCCGGCCTTCACATATTGGAAGCTTCCATTTTCTAGACATGCACTCTAGGAGTGCGCGCTTGAGGGCCGAAAATGAAAACCATGACGACCAAATTGCCGATCTCGCTTGATCACGTAGAGGATGCCGCCAAAGTGTTGGACGGGCAAATCGAACGGACTCCGATGCGTCATTCTAAGACGCTGTCAGAGATTACCGGCGCTGAAGTCTGGGTGAAGTTTGAGAATATGCAATTCACCGCCTCGTTTAAAGAGCGCGGCGCTTTGAACAAACTCACGCGTTTGACTGAGGACCAGAAAAAGCTTGGTGTGATCGCTGCCTCGGCCGGCAATCATTCGCAAGGCGTGGCCTATCATGGACGGCGTTTGGGCATCCCGGTGACAATCGTGATGCCGCTGACAACGCCATTTAACAAAGTCGAACACACCCGCGCATTCGGCGCGCGGGTGCTCTTGGAAGGTCATAATTTCGATGAGGCCAAGGCTTTTGCCCAGACTGTTTGCGAGCGCGAAGGCTTAGCTTGGATCCATCCCTTTGACGATGCTGAGATTATGGCGGGGCAGGGCACCGTGGCGTTAGAAATGCTCGCAGATGAACCTGATCTCGATACATTGATCATTCCGATTGGCGGCGGTGGACTGATCTCCGGCATGGCAACTGCGGCCAAGGCCCATAATCGTTTCATCCGTGTGATTGGCGTTCAAGCGGCCATGTATGCTGGCATGCGCGCGCGTTTGGAAGGTCGCGAGCCGAAAACCGGCGGTGCGACCATTGCTGAAGGCATTGCGGTCAAAGATGTCGGTGACCTCACAGAGCGCGTCGTGCGCGAATTGGTCGATGATGTGATCTTGGTCGAAGAAGAACATATCGAGCGCGCAATCACGCTGTTTGTCGATGTTGAGAAAACCGTCGCAGAAGGGGCAGGTGCGGCAGGGTTGGCGGCCTTGCTGGCACATCCGGCCAAGTTTGCCGGTCGCCGCGTCGGCTTGGTGCTGTGCGGCGGCAATATTGACTCGCGCCTGCTCGCTTCGGTGCTGACACGATCGCTGGTCCGCGACAATCGGCTGGTCAATATCCGGATCATTGGCGACGACCGGCCTGGATTATTGGCTTTGGTCTCGAAAGTGATCGGCGATGCCGGGGCGAACATCGTCGAGGTGACGCACAATCGCATCGCGCTCGACGTCCCAGCAAAGGGCGCAGAGTTCGATATTATGATGGAGACCCGTGACGCTCAACACACACAGGAAGTGATCGATGCTTTGGCACTTGCTGGCTATCCGCCTCGAACGAACTGATCTCTGCCTCAAAAAAACCCGAAGTATTAAGTGAAAGTTAGAGAATCATGGGTCCGTATGAAGCCTAAACTTTTGCGAAAGGTTGGGGCTAAAAATGCGATCTATGCTGGCAGGGTTCGGCGCGGTGCTTATGCTTTTTGGAGCGGCAGCTCAGGGTATTCAGCAAACCAAAGGTGACTTCGTCGATAAGTTTCGTCAGCTCGATGAAGTTTTACCCAGCCCGAATGTGTATCGCACAGCGTCGGGCGAGCCCGGTCATGAATACTGGCAACAAGAAGCAGATTATGACATCAAGGTTCGTCTTGATGAGCCAGCCCGGCGGCTGATTGCGTCGCAGACCGTTACTTATCAAAACAATTCGCCGGATACATTGCGTTATCTTTGGCTGCAGCTTGATCAGAACCGGTTTCGAGACGACTCGATTGCCGAGCGATCGCGCCCCTTCGCCTCAAAAGTGCCCGGGTCGCTGGATGCGAAGAGTGCGCTAAAACCACAAATCACGCTGCATGCGCTGCGCCGGATGCAGTCGCAAGCAGATATTGATTATGGCTATGACATTACGCGCGTTGCTGATGCAGCGGGCGCGCCTTTGCCGAACACAATTGTCGGCACGCTCATGCGCATCGATTTGCCACAACCGCTTTTGCCGGGCGATTCGACACAGTTCCAAGTCGATTGGGCGTACAATCTCGTCGATCAAGATGCGGTTGGCGGACGTGCCGGATTTGAGCATTTCCCCGATGATCCGCGCCCAGGCGGCAATGACATTTTTCTTGTGGCGCAATGGTTCCCGCGGATGATTGCCTATTCCGACTATGAAGGCTGGCACAATAAGGAGTTTCTTGGCAGCGGCGAATTCACGCTCGAATTCGGCGATTATGATGTCGAGATCACTGTGCCGGACGATCATATCGTTTCTTCCTCAGGCGTCCTACAGAACCCAGAAGAAGTGCTCACATCGCGGCAGCGGGCGCGATTGGAGCGCGCAAAGACGGCCAAACGCCCGGTTTTCGTGGTGACGCCCAGAGAAGCTGAAGCGAATGAGCGCTCTAATCCGTCAGGCATGAAGACATGGCGCTTTGAAGCCGACAATGTGCGCGATTTTGCCTGGGCCACGTCGCGAAAGTTTGCCTGGGATGCGCAAGGGTTTAGTCAGCCTGGTGCGGCGTTTGAAACGGTTATGGCGATGTCGTTTTACCCGAAAGAGGGCGGCGATCTATGGCAGAAATACTCCACCGCGGCCGTGATCCATACCATGGATGTTTATAACCGCTTCGCGTTTGATTACCCCTATCCGACCTCGCAATCGGTCAATGGTCCAGTCGGGGGCATGGAATATCCAATGATCACCTTCAATGGACCCCGCACCACGCTTCAGGATGATGGCACGCGCACCTATACGATGGCCGAAAAGCGATTCCTGATCGGCGTCGTGATCCATGAAATCGGCCATATTTACTTCCCGATGGTGGTCAATTCAGATGAGCGCCAATGGACGTGGATGGATGAAGGCCTGAACAGTTTCCTCGATAGCGTTGCCGGCTATGAATGGGACCCCGAAATCCCATGGACGCGCTCTCTGCCGCGCGATTTGGTCTATTATATGGTTTCGGACGAGCAGGTCCCGATTATGACCCAATCAGACAGTGTTCTACAGCTGGGGCCAAACGCTTATGGCAAGCCATCTGCGGCGCTGCATATTTTGCGCGAAACGATCCTTGGCCGTGAGAAGTTCGACTTTGCGTTCCGCGAGTATTCTCGCCGTTGGAAATTTAAACGCCCCACACCGAGCGATTTCTTTCGTACGATGGAGGAGGCTTCCGGGGTTGATCTCGATTGGTTCTGGCGCGGCTGGTTCTACACCACAGATCATGTTGATATCTCGCTCGACCGCGTTTTCCACATGGAAATGGACACGAAAAACCCCGACATCGATTTGGCGCGCTCGCGTGAAGATGCCCAAAGCGAACCTGATAAAATCGGTGTGATCGCAAATGAAAAAGAGGGGCTGCGCACTTGGGTTGAGCGCTTCCCAGACATCCGCGACTTTTATGATGAGAATGATATCTACACTGTGACCAATAAAGAGCGGAACGAGTTTCGCGCTTATCTGCAGGATATGGAGCCTTGGGAGCGGGTCACGTTTGACCGCGCGGTGGGCGAGGATGCCGAGTATTATGTGCTGGAATTTTCGAACATTGGCGGGCTCGTCATGCCGATTATTCTCGGCCTAGAGTTCACGGACGGAACAACTGAGCGGCTTTACATCCCAGCGGAAATCTGGCGCCGCAATCCGCATCGGGTCAGCAAGCTTCTGGTCTATGAAAAAGGCAAGCAATTAGAGCAAATCATTGTCGACCCGAACTGGGAGACCGCGGATGCGGATCTCGAAAACAATTATTATCCGCGCCGAATCACACCCTCACGAGTCGAAGCGTTTAAGTTTCGAAATCCGTATTCCTTTGATCGGCGGGATATTATGCATGACATCAAGACCGAGCTGGAAACGGATGGTGTGAGCGAAGACGCGGACCAAAAAGACACGACGGAGGAATAGTCTATGCGCCGCTTTGGCCTCGTGCTTGCCGCCTTATGGATCAGTCTCTTCGCGGGTCTCGGATCTGCTGCAGCGCACGAGCAGGCGGCTGGATTTACCGAGGTGCGTCTCGCCGCGGCTCAAGGAGACGGGGTCGGGTGTTTGCTTCAGGTTTGCCGCGTCGAAGTTGCCCACCGCTTGGTCATCCATGATGCCGAAAGCACGCTTATGGAAGTGCTCGGTGCGCGCGCAGATCTGGTCTCAGACCGCGCGGCGCAACGAAAATTCGAAGCCTATGTGGCCGAGCGGTTCGCCTTACTTGACCCAGTCACTTCGGAAGCCGTCCCTTTGACCCTGATCGGCGGCGAGGTCGAGCGCGGCTATTATTGGGTCTATCAGGAAGGGCTGATCCCGGCCGGTTTAGACATGCTGGCCGTGTCTCAGAGCGTTTTGATAGATGCCATCCCGCGGCAAACCAATCGCGTCAATGTGCGCTTCGATAATGAGATCAAAACCTTGGTGTTTCACCGCGACCCGAGCCCGCAAACCCTCCGCATTCGTTAGGTGACACCGGTCTTAATCCAGCTTACAGAGCGGCGAACTGAAATTGGAGCCCATTGTCTTGCGTAAAATCATTCTTGCCCTTAGCAGCCTTATCCTCGCAGCATGTGGTGATACCTCAATGGACCCTGATAATCCGCTCGCAACTTATATCCCTTGGGATGCGGAACGCGCCGACGTGCAGACCACAGAGTCCGGTTTGCAATATGTGATTGTGCGTGAAGGCGAGGCGGATGGTGCTACGCCAGGGCCGCGTGACCGAGTCAGCGTTATGTATGATGGACGCCTCAATGATGGCACCGTCTTTGACAGCTCTTATGAGCGTGGATCATCGGCCACGTTTGGTGTCAATCAAGTTATACCCGGGTGGACCGAGGGCCTGCAATTGATGTCGGTCGGCGATGAGTTTGTGTTCTATATCCCCACAGAGCTCGGATACGATCAAAATCCGCGACCGGGCGGGGTGATCAAACCGGGTGACGATTTGATTTTCCGCGTTGAGCTCAAGCAAGTGGTGAAGGCGCCAGAACCGCGTGCCACCGATGATGAAGCTTGGTCAAAATTCACCCCTTGGAACCCAGATTTGCCAGACGTCCAAAAAACCGAGTCTGGCTTACAATATGTCATCCTCGAAACCGGCAGTGAGGACGGCGTCAATCCGCAACTCAATGACCGCGTTGTGGTCTATTATGAGGGCCGATTCGATCAGGGCGGCGATGTTTTCGATAGCGCGTTCCAGCGCGGGGAAGCGGCCATGTTTCCAACGAATGGCGTTATCCCGGGCTGGGTTGAGGCCCTTCAATTGATGAAGCCCGGCGACCGATGGCTCGTCCACGTGCCCGGAGATTTGGCCTATGGGCCAACGGGCCGCGGTCCAATCCCACCAAACGCTGCGCTAAATTTCGAAATCGAATTGATGGATATTGTCCCAGTCCAGTAGGTGCGATGCTAGGCGGACGCGCGCCGCGCCACCATCATATAATTGACGCTCGTATCATTCGACAGGCGCCATTGGTCCAGGAGCGGATTGAAGCTGACGCCCTGGGCAGGGTCGACGTCCAAACCGGATTTCGCCAAGGGCGCTTCGATTTCGCCTGGCCGCAAAAATTTTTCAAATTCATGTGTGCCGCGTGGCAACCAGCCGAGCACATATTCGGCGCCAACAATCGCGAGTGCAAAGGCCTTCGCGGTTCGGTTGAGGGTGGCGACGATCATCAATCCACCGGGCTTGACCAGGCTGGCGCAGTCGCGAAGGAATTGCGCCGGGTCCGCCACATGCTCGACGACTTCGAGGTTTAGCACCACGTCAAACGGCGCCTCGCCGGCTTCGATAAGGCCCTCCACGGTGCCAGCACGGTAATCAATGTCGAGCCCAGACTGTTCGGCATGCGTCATCGCGGTTTTGATATTGGCATCGCTGGCATCGACGGCGGTGACGCTGGCACCGAGCCGCCGCATAGGCTCGCTCACAAGGCCGCCGCCGCAGCCAATGTCTAAGAAGCGCAAGTCGTCAAACGGTCGACGCGCCTTGGGATCGAGGGCAAAGTGCGTTTCAACGGTGTCGCGGATGAACGCCAGCCGGACCGGGTTGAACTTGTGCAGCGGTTTAAACTTGCCTTTTGGATCCCACCATTCGGCAGCCATTGCGGTGAATTTCTCGACCTCCGCCGGATCAATGCTGGGGCGGTGCGGTCTGGTTGTCTCAATCGTATCCATTGCTGCCATGAGTTTAGCAATCCTAATTGCGGTTTTCGGCTCAGCCCTTTAAGGAAGCGCCTGCTCAGTTGAGCTCAAATGGCTTGTTTTGACGAGGCGGCAATGGCGCGCACTGTTTTGAAATTTGGCGGCACGTCAGTCGCAGATCTCGAGCGGATCTCGCATGTGGCGGATATTATCGCGCATCGCGCCGCGCAAGGCGAGCATCTCGCGGTGATTGTCTCGGCCATGGCGGGCGAGACGAATAAGCTCGTGTCGCTGGCCAAAGGGGCGGCTGGCGCGGAGTTGAGCGGTCCGGCATTCGATGATGAATATGATGTCGTGGTCGCTTCGGGCGAGCAAGTGACGAGTGGACTTTTGGCTTTGTCGCTGCGCCAGCGCGGCCTCAAGGCGCGCAGCTGGCTCGGTTGGCAAATGCGAATGAAAACACGCGAAGGCCATGGCGCCGCGCGCATTGATGGTTTCGATGAGGAAAGTGGGCTCGGCGTTGCTATCGATGCCGGCGAAGTCGCGGTGATTGCTGGATTTCAAGGCGTCACCGAAGCTGGTCGGGTCTCCACGCTTGGCCGCGGTGGGTCAGACACCACTGCCGTCGCTGTCGCGGCGGCGTTGGGCGCCGTGCCCTGCGATATCTATACGGATGTCGACGGGGTTTACACCACAGATCCGCGTATCGTGCCGCAAGCCCGGCGCTTAGAGCGCGTCTCTTATGAAGAGATGCTCGAAATGGCGTCCCTCGGCGCCAAAGTGCTGCAGACGCGATCGGTTGAGCTGGCGATGAACCACCAAGTGCCGCTGCGCGTGCTATCGAGTTTCGCCAAGCCGGAAGACGACAATCCAGGGACTTGGATCTGTAATGAGGATGAAATTTTGGAACAACAGGTTGTAAATGGCGTTACCTATTCACGCGACGAGGCAAAAATCACGCTGCTTGGAATGGAAGACAAACCCGGCACATCGGCCAACCTGTTCGCTCTGATGGCGCGCGAAGGCGTCAATGTCGATATGATTGTGCAAGCCAATGCCCGCGGCGAAGGGCGCGCCAATATGGTGTTCACCTGTACCAGCGGTGATAGTGAGAAGGCACAACATGTCCTCGATGTGAACCGCAACCATGTCGTTTTCGACAAAATGCTCGTCACTCGCGACGTCGCAAAGGTCTCTGTGGTTGGGGTTGGCATGAAATCGCACACTGGAGTAGCAGAAACGATGTTTGAGGCGCTGGCGGCGAAGAATATTAATATTGATGTCATCTCGACCTCGGAGATCAAGATTTCTGTCTTGATTGATGCCGACTATACAGAACTCGCGGTGCGGGCATTGCACACCGCGTTTGACCTTGACGCGAGCTAATTGAGTGCCCCATCTGGGCTAGAGCATGCCTGACAGCTTTTCCATCCCCCGGCTTCTAATGAACCGATTGCGATCGGTCATGGCCGCAGACGCGGACACCGAAACGCGTCTCACCAATGTCGTCCGCTTGATCGCCGGAACGATGGTGGCAGACGTATGCTCAGTCTATCGCCGGACGGATGATGAGCGGATGGAGCTGATCGCAACGGAAGGCTTGCGCCAGGATGCGGTGCACCGAACCTTCCTGGCCTTGAATGAAGGTCTGGTGGGCGAAATTGCGCAGACGGCGCAGCCGCTTTCGATCCAAGACGCCCCGCGCCATCCGAGCTTTTCCTATCGTCCCGAAACGGGCGAGGATCCGTATCATGCATTCCTCGGGGTCCCTATTCTCAAAGGCGGCCGGGTGGTTGGCGTTTTGACTGTCCAAAACCGCACAGAGCGGCAATATCAAGACGACGAAATCGACAGCCTGCAAACGATTGCAATGGTACTCGCCGAAATCGTCCATACAAATGCTGTTGGCCTTGAGCAATCAGACGCCGCGCGCGATGGTCGATCTGTGAATTTGCAAGGGCGCAGTCTGTGCGGTGGGCTCGGTATGGGGCGGGTGCGATTGCATGATCCTGTGATTCCGGCGGCAAGATTTTTCGCCGAAGACCCGGAAGAAGAAGAGCATCGCCTCGAAACAGCGCTCGAGGAGCTACATTTTTCAATTGATCAATTATTGGCCGCTGAAATTGGCGGTCTTTGGGG
>JBCCXW010000053.1:0-22434 GCA_039191105.1 Pseudomonadota bacterium | reverse complement strand
GGGCACAATGCAAGCGCTGGAAAGCCCTTTAAATCCGCTTGCAAACACAACCATAGGTCGCTCAGCTCACGCTGCGAGCAGCGTATTCGAGCGCGCCACCCGCTATTATGGCAAACCAGAATGGCAGATCCCAAGCACTGAAATTGGGGGCAAAACGCGGCTTGTCACGCCGGTGACCAGCTGGTCCACGCCCTGGTGTAATCTCGTCCATTTCGCCACCGAGGGGGCCCCAAAAGGCCGACCGCGACTGCTGATTTGCGCGCCGCTATCCGGCCATTTCGCGACGCTCTTGCGCGGCACGGTAGAGGCATTTTTGCCGACTCACGAGGTCTACATCACGGATTGGACAGATGCGAAAATGGCCCCGGTTTGGCTCGGGCGCTTTGACCTCGATGATTATATCGACCATGTCCGCGCGGCCTTACAGCATATTGGTGGCGGCGCCCATGTGGTTGCGGTGTGTCAGCCCGGCCCGCCCGTCCTGGCAGCGATCTCGATGATGGCAGAGGATCAAGATCCGGCTCTGCCAGCGACGATGACGTATATGGGGTCGCCAATTGATGCGCGAAAATCCCCGACAGTCCCCAACCTACTCGCGGAAGAACGCAGCTTTGAGTGGTTCCGGGAAAAAATGATCTACACTGTACCTATGCCCTGGCCCGGCATGATGCGCCGCGTCTATCCCGGCTTTGTTCAGCTGACCAGCTTCATGCACATGAACTGGGACCGCCATGTCGATGCGCAGGCACGCTTTTTCGATCACCTGATCCAGGGCGATGAAGACAGCGCGGAAAAGCACCGCGTGTTCTATGATGAATATCTCTCAGTGCTCGATCTGACCGAAGAGTTTTACTTGCAGACGATCCGCCGCGTCTTCCGCGAGCATCGGCTGGCGCGTGGGATCTTCCGCTATCGCGGCGAGCGTTTGATCAATCCGGCGGCCATCGAAACTGTCGGTCTGATGACGGTCGAGGGGGAAAAGGACGATATTTCAGGCATCGGCCAAACCCAAGCCGCGCACGATCTGTGCACCGGCGTGCCCGACAAAATGCGGATGGACTATATTCAGCCAGGCGTTGGCCATTATGGCGTCTTTAATGGTCGCCGGTTCGAAGATGAAATTGTGCCACGGATCAACGCGTTTCAGGAACTGATCACCGCTCGATAGAAACGCCGCATCCGCGCTGTGCTTTGCCTGAGGACAAGGCAGCGTGTGTGAAATCCAGGCGAGGGCTGGCAGACGCCGCGTGCAGATTTCGAAAAAACCAAGTTTAGACTTGGCAAACCGGTTCGTTTCTCTTTGGATATGCAGGTCACACAAAGACGTGCGACATTCGCAATGCCGCGAACTTTTCCTTTTCAAACCAAAAGGGCGCCTGTGTGCGCCGTGGCGCCGCTTCTCTATGCTGATGTCTACGCGGCGCTGGACCGCACCTTGGCTTATAATCGCCGATACGCCCAACGGAGACAGACGATGAAGCCATATATAGACGAGACTCTCGACACGCCAAGCCGCCGCACCTGGTTGAAGTTGGCCGGTGTCGGCGCGATGGGCGCCGCCACTATGCTACCGGCCTGCACGCAAGCGGTTTCCGCCGACGAAACGCCTGCCGAACCAGCGATCGATCCGGATGCAATTGCGATCATGTCGTCTAATGAAAACCCGTTTGGACCGTCACCCAAAGCGATGGATGCGATGCGCGCAGAAGTCGGCAATATTTACCGCTATACAAGGCCGCTAACCGCGAAGTTTGCTGGTATTGTTGCCGAACGCGAAGGCGTTGCGCCAGAACAGGTTTTGGTGACCAATGGATCCTCGCCTATCCTCGCCGCATTTGCAGACTGGGTATCGGTCCAAGGCGGCGACATTATCACCTCGGCCACCACTTATGAAGGCGTTCCGCGCGTTGCGGAAAAGGTCGGCGTCAATGTGATTTATACGCCGCTGACCCAAGATATGGGCTATGATCTCGATGCGATCGCGGCGCAAATCGGCCCAAATACCGGCGCGGTCTATCTCTGTAATCCAAACAATCCAACCGGCAAAACGATGGATCCGGTCGCCTTGAAAGCGTTCGTAGAAGAGGCTTCGGCCAAAGTGCCGGTCTTCATTGACGAGGCGTATCTCGACATGGCGGACGACTATCCTGCCGGCGTCATGAGCGAGTTCGTTTCCGCCGGCCGACCGGTCGTTGTCGCTCGCACGTTCTCGAAACTCTACGCGATGGCGGGTCAGCGCATTGGCTACGCGCTGATGCCGGAAGACATGGCAATGGACATGCGGCGCTCTGGTCGCCTCTCAAATGTCAATCACCTTGGCTTGGTCGGGGCGATTGCGAGCCTCGAGGACACCGCTTATTTCGAAGAGATGCGCCTCAAGACACAGCTCGGCCGCGCCAAACTGATCGCCATGGCTGAGGATTTGGGCCGCCCGATTGCCCCAGATCCGCAAGGCAGCTTCATCTATATGGACCTCGGTATGAACAATGCCGAATTTGCTGAGAAAATGATGGCAAAAGGCGTCCGCGTGGTCGGGGCGCGCTGGGCCGAGCTGCCGGAATGGACGCGGATTTGTGTCGGCCTCGATCATGAGATTGCGAAGTGTCATGCTGCCGCAAAAGAGATTCTCACTTCAGTTTAGGGCGGGGGGAGCCGGGTGCCACGTCAACTTCCTCCCTTCAGTGACGTGCGCGCTCGGCTCAGACCATAGATAATGAGTCCCGTAAGGATGAGACCGAAGCTGACAGCGACTTCCTGCGGTCGGTCGATCGCAACATAGATCAGCGTCCAGGCCGAGAGCGCGACAAAGACCAATGGGACGACCGGAAACAATGGCACTTTGAACGGCCGCGCCAGATCCGGCTGACGCAGCCGCAGCACGAACAATCCAAGGACCGCAAACAAGCTGTTCAGCGCGAGGGTAAAGCCCGCGAAAATCAGCACCTGATCAAAGGTCGCGGTGATGACAAACAAAAGGGCGAGGCCCGATTGCACCAGAACGGCGGTGGTCGGGATGCCATCTTCATTCGATTTGGCTAGGAAACGAAACACAGGAATGTCCTGCCCGATAACCTGCAAAACGCGCGGCCCGGCAATGGTCATGGCCGAGACCGTCGAGATCAGCAACACGCCAAGCACCGCGCCGGTAAACATCGCGCCGGTCTCACCAAACACATAACGCGCGGCGATCACACCGACTTCCACTTCACCCACCATTCGTTCAGCGGGTGTGGTCAGCAAAAACGCAGCGTTGAGCAAAATATACAAAAGCATCACCCCAAAGGCGCCGCCGAACAGAACCCGCGGCAGACTGCGCTGCGGGTGCTCCAATTCATCGGTCAAATAGGTCGCGACATTCCAGCCCGTATAGGCATAGCTGACATAGATTAGCGACACGGCGAAAGCGCTCGATGTCATCGCGCCGCCATCCCCTGACTGTGGCAGCAGGCTGATCGGTTGATAGTCTGTCACCAGAAGCAGAGCGGCGATGCTCAAAACCAAGATGGTGACGACTTTGATCGCCGTGAAGACGCTTTGGAAATTGCCGCTGGTCTCGCGCTGGCGCGTATGGATGACCGCTAAGATAAGAATGAGCGCCACGGCGAGGCCGCGTTCGGTCCAATTGACAAGGTTTTCGGACGCTTCCGGCAGCAAAGAGGAAGTGGTGTAAGCGCCAAAAGTCATCGCCGCCAATGCCACAGGCGCCGAAAAGCCGACCGTGGAGGAGATCCACCCCGAAACAAAACCGGCGGAGGGATGATAGATCTGGCCAAGAAAATTATACTCTCCACCCGAACGCGGCAGGGCGGCGCCGAGTTCGGCATAAGACAGCGCACCACACATCGCGACAATCCCGCCAACCACCCAGAGCATGATCAAGGCAAAGCCCGACTCAAGCGTCATCAACTGGAAGCCAAGACTGGTAAAGACGCCCGTTCCGATCATGTTGGCGACGACGACCGCCAGCGCGGTGCTGGGAGAAAAATATCGTTTCATGCCCCCTGCTTAAGGCGCCCTAAGCACCGGCGTCCAGCATGGATTGCGCCCGGCCATGCGCAAAAAATCTGACTGCCAGCAATCAGGACTCTTTAAGATCTCTTCGCTTTACTGAAGATCGGGGACGCCGCTTGCGAGGCGCGTCGAGACATGCCCCATTCGAAACCCGCGATGATCATCACGAGCCTGTTCTTCGCGGGCCTCGTGTTTGACACGATCACCCAACCGCAAATTATCCGCGAGCTCAAATCCATCGACGACAATGATCTCGTCGAGCAGATGGTCGAGAACCACTACAATGCGCACAGAAATCGATACTTAGGACCGACACACTTCAAGGGAGCCAACCTCCACTTCCGTGATAGCGCAACCGTCGGGTCGCGGAGCGACAGTCTGCTCGGGACGCATGTTTTTTCGCGCACGTATGATTCAAGGTCGGGCGTGACCTATCGCAATTCTGTCTATTTTATCCCGAGTGTGTGGCGCGTCGGGGTCGCGCTGCTGATTGGCTTTGGGCTTTATTTCGGAGTCTCCCGCGCTTATCCCGCACCAAAACCGCTAGATTGACACGCGCCTCTACCCTCCTTGCCGACTCAGCGCTAAGACTTCCTCCATGCAGAAGGATGAGCCGATGCCGAGCGCGCCGATCAATTCAGACAGCCATCTCTATTTGATAGACGCAAGCGCCTATATTTTTCGCGCCTATCATGCCTTGCCGCCCCTCTCACGGGCCTCTGACGGTTTGCCCGTCGGCGCAGTCTCGGGCTTTTGCAATATGCTATGGAAGCTACTCGAAGACTTAAAAGGCGATGCGCGGCCGACACATTTTGCCTGTGTCTTCGACAAATCCTCCTATACGTTCCGGAACGATATGTACCCCGAGTACAAAGCCAACCGATCCGAACCACCGGAGGATTTGCGCCCACAATTCCCGCTGGTCCGGGAGGCGGCAATCGCTTTCCATACGCACGCGCTTGAATTGGAAGGCTATGAAGCCGACGACTTGATAGCGACCTATGCGCGCCAAGCTGAGGCCAAAGGCGCGCAGGTGACCATCGTCTCATCCGACAAAGACTTGATGCAACTCGTCACCGACAAGATCTCGATGCTCGATACGATGAAGAATAAGCATATCGGGCATGACGAAGTCGTGGAGAAATTTGGCCTCGGACCGGACAAAGTCATCGATATTCAATCGCTGGCCGGTGACAGCGTGGATAATATTCCAGGGGCGCCGGGGATCGGGGTTAAAACCGCCGCAACACTGCTGACAGAGTTCGGCGACTTGGACGCACTGCTCGCCCGCGCCGAAGAGATCAAACAGCCAAAACGCCGACAGACCCTGATCGACCATGCCGATCAAATCCGCATGTCGCGCGACTTGGTCACCCTTAAAGATGATGTGCCAGTCGAAGTGCCGTTGGAAGCGCTCGCCGTCGCCGACCCAGACCCCAAAACGCTGATCGATTTCCTTGAGAAAATGGAATTCCGGACCATCACCCGCCGGGTCAAAGAGACCTTTGAGCTGGAAGGCGCGCTGCCGGAAGAGACCGTTGAAGCGGAACAGGTGCCCATTGATCGCAGCGCCTATGTGTGTATCCGCGATGTCGACACGCTTGACGACTGGATCGCGCGCGCCACGGCGCAAGGCTATGTCGCGGTCGATACCGAAACCGATGCGCTCGATGCGCATGAGTCTGGCTTGGTCGGCGTCTCGCTGGCGCTGTCGCCAGGTGAGGCTTGCTATATCCCGCTAGCGCATGTCGATCCCGATAGCGATCCGGCCGCCGCTTCGAGCGATATGTTCGGCGCCGATCCACCGCGTCAGATCAACAAAGACACCGCGCTTGCGGCGCTTAAAACCCTGCTCGAAGACGACGCGGTGCTCAAAATCGGGCATAATTTCAAGTATGATGTCACCGTGCTGGCGCGCTATGGCATTCGTGCCGCACCGATTGATGACACGATGCTGCTGAGCTTCGTTATGCATGCTGGCATGCACAATCACGGTATGGACGAACTCGCAGAGCGCTATTTCCACCACACGCCCATCGCTTTCAAAGACGTTTGCGGGACAGGCAAAAAACAGATCACATTTGATCGCGTCCCGCTCGACCGGGCAACAGAATATGCCGCCGAAGACGCTGACATCACCCTACGGCTCTGGCTGGAAGGCAAATCACGCCTGCACAAAGAGCGCGTGACCACCGTCTATGAAACGCTCGAGCGCCCCTTGGTTTCAGTCCTCGCCGATATGGAAGCGCATGGCATCAAAGTCGATCGCGATACGCTCTCGCGCCTCTCCGCAGATTTCAGTCAGTCTATGGCGCGCTATGAGGCGGAAGCCTTTGAGCTCGCGGGGCGCGAGTTCAATCTCGGCTCGCCAAAACAGCTCGGCGAAATCCTATTTGATGAAATGGGCTTAGAGGGCGGCAAGAAAACCAAGACTGGCGCTTGGCAAACCGGCGCCGACATTCTTGAAGATCTTGCCGCTGAGGGCCACGACCTGCCGCGCGCAGTGATCAAGTGGCGCACCGTCTCTAAGCTGCGCTCGACTTATACCGAGACGCTGCAAGACCAGATCAGTCCGCGCACCGGCCGCGTCCATACCAATTATGGCATGACGGGCGCGCAAACCGGGCGTCTCTCTTCGAATGATCCGAACCTGCAGAACATTCCGATCCGCACCGAGGAAGGCCGTAAGATCCGCGAGGCGTTTATCCCCGAACCCGGCCATGTCCTGATCAGCGCCGATTACAGCCAGATCGAGCTACGCCTGCTCGCCCACATCGCTGGCATTGATGCGCTGAAAGACGCCTTTCATCAGGGGCTCGATATTCACGCCATGACCGCTAGCGAAATGTTTGATACGCCAATGGAAGGCATGGATCCGATGATCCGTCGCCGCGCTAAGGCGATCAATTTCGGCATCATTTACGGCATTTCTGGATTTGGCCTGGCGCGCCAACTCTCGATCCCGCGAGACGAGGCGTCGGCCTATATCAAGACTTATTTTAAACGCTTTCCAGGCATCAAAGCTTATATGGATGAGACCAAAAAATACGCCGCTGAGCACGAGAAAGTCGAAACCATATTCGGACGAGTGCTGCATTTGAAAGGCATCAAAGCCAAAGGCCCGCAACGTGGTTTTGCCGAACGCCAAGCCATTAACGCACCCATCCAAGGCTCGGCTGCCGATATCATCAAGCGCGCGATGATCCAAATGCCCGGCGCTTTAGACGCCGCAGGTTTGAAAGCAAAAATGCTGTTACAAGTGCATGACGAGCTGATCTTTGAGGCGCCTGAGGACGAGGCCGAGGCAACCATCGATGTGGTCCGAGCGACAATGGAACGCGCCCCGCTCCCGGCGCTCTCCTTGAGCGTGCCCTTGGTCGTTGAAGCCGATACCGGCCAGAACTGGGCCGAGGCGCATTAAGTGAACCCAGCTCCGCCCGCCAGTCGGCACCGCTTGCAGCGAGACAAGGACTTTACCGGCGATCGGCTGAGCTCGTTTCGCCAGGTGTTTCTGCGCCATGGCCTGCCCGGCCTTGTCCTTGCCTTGCTATGCCTGACCCATCCAGACTTGCGCGCGGATTTCACCGCGAGCCTCGCCCGCGGCATGGCTCATCCGGGCCTCTACCTCGCCGTGTTGGCGCTCCTGCTCGCGCTGATCCTCGCCCATTCTTGGCGTGTCGATCGGCGATGGGATGCGGCTAAGTTGGGGTGGATCCTTTACCTCGGCGCGCTGTCCTTTTGGGAAGAATGGGTGTTTCGCCTGGCGGTGCCACAAGTGCTGGAGAGCTGGGGCGCATCGGTCTGGCTGGCCGCCGGCATCAGCGCGGCGATCTTTAGCGCGGCGCATTATTTCACGCTGCGCTGGAAGTGGAAATGGTGCGTCGGCGCTTTTCTGGGCAGCCTCTTCCTCAGCCGGCAAATGGAAGTGCAAGGCGACTTGTTTCTCATCGCCGCCTTTCACTGGATCGGCACTTATCTCAACACCCCTCGTCCACCGGGCCAATCGAAAATATCCGCGGCCTAGTCGGCGCGCTGTCGGGCGTTTGACGGGTCCTTGTCATTGATTTTCCGAAACAGCTTGGCCTAGCTTTGAGCACGACCGGAGGATTTTTAATGTCCATCACCATTGATCGCGACCAGGTCAGAGCGTTGCGCGCCGAACAGCTCTGGTCGCAAGAAGACCTCGCCGCGGCTGCGGGCCTCAGCGCCCGAACGGTGCAGCGCGTCGAACAGGACGGCCATATCTCTCTGGAAAGCCTCAAAGCGCTTGCCAGCGCGCTCAACGTGGACGGACTGAGCCTCGTTAAAGGTCAAATGAGCGCTGGGCTGCGTCTAGGGGTGATCTGCGGGATTGGCGGGGTCTTGATCGGCTATGGCTTCGCCCTCTCGGGCCTCTATGCCGGTCTAGAGCGCGCTGCGATCAGCGCAGGTCAAGCCGGTGCGATGGCGGGGCTACTCGGCGTTTTTGGCGGTCTGTGCTGCGCCCTCATCGCCATCGCCGCGCGCCGTAACCTCCGCCACACCGCCCGCCGCCAAATCGGATAGGGGCCGCGTCCCACCGCTCGTCTCGTCCCTGTCTTGCAAAACGCTCTGCAATGGCCGGGTTACCGAATATGCGAATGGCGCATTGAAGCGCGCGACCGGCAAGCCCGCTTTGCGCAAGGCATTTTTTGTCCAGTCATTGCAGGTGTGGAACACGCCATAGCGTCGATTGGCGCGCAGATAGATCCGGCCAAATTCGCTCTCGGGCAAGACAATTTGCGGCACCGCGATGGTGCCCTGTATGTGCGCCGCGATGGCCGCCTGCCCGTCCCGGTCGAGCGGCAAAGCGCGGCAATAGGCGTGCAGACTGGTCTCGGCGATCAGCTGGACCCGCAGCGCCGTTTCGTGCTGCCCAGCTAGCGCCGCCACGGCAATCTGAGGACGCAGCTCTGACAAAGTCGGGACTTCGGTAAAAAACCGATAATCGCCCCATCCCATCATCACATAGGTGTCGTCGGGCAGATTGGCGGGCGCATACGCCGCGACGGGCCCGAAGGCATCGGCGCGCGCCAGCGCCAAAGGCACAGCGAAATCGGTGTGCGCCATACCCGCACAAAGATAGATGGCCGGCCCGGGCGCAGGCACTTGGGCGCGCCCCGCCACTGGAAAAACGGCTGAGACATGCGCTAAGACGAGAAAGCCAGCTCCGCTCAATAAAACCGCGCAGATGCCCCATACCACGCCGCGCCAAATCCACCGTATGCCAACTGCCATAAAGGCGCTGTATCGCGCGAAACCGGCAAGAGTGAGGCCGGATCGGCGCCAGAGTTGTCATATTGGGGGCGCAACGCCGGGTTTGGTGTGATTGCGAGCGTTCCATTTTTAGCGCATCATCGCATGTTCGCTTTTGCGCCGGCGGCGAAGCCGGTAAGGTCGGAGGTGTCGCGGCGGCGACGCTCGTAAACGTTCGAAGGAGAGGGAAAAACGGATGAAATGGCTATGGATAGCGTCATTCCTGCTGCTCGGCGCCTGCGCCAGCATACTGGATCAAGCGCCGAGTGCGGAGACAGGCTCGGCATCGCACCAAATTTATCTCGTCCGGCATGCTGAAAAACAGGCTGGCCCAGACCCGTCGCTAACCGCTGCAGGCCAAGCGCGCGCTGAGCGCCTGGCTGACATTCTCGCCGACAAAGGCTTGACACAGATTCACTCGACGAATTTGAAGCGAACCTTAGAGACCGCGGCGCCCATCGCCGCACGAGCAGGCCTCCCGGTATCGCTCTATGAGGCTGATGATCTCGACGCGTTTGCTGAGACCTTGGCGGCCAGCCCTGGCGCACATTTGGTCGTCGGTCACTCGAACACGACACCGCCCCTGGCGGCTGCGCTCGGCGGCGATCCCGGCGATGAGATTGATGAAGCATCGGAATATGACCGCTTATATGTGATCACACTCGACGCGGGCGAGATCACAAGCGAGATCGAGCGCTTTGGCGTGCGATACGATGCCGCCGCGACCGCACCCGCGGAGTGATGCAGCGCCGCGCCAATCGGCGCTTTCCTCCGGGCGGCGTATGGCTATGCTGTATGAACCGCATCAGATCAGGAGCCCAAATGACCCGGCAGTTTTTTATCGCGCTTGCCGCAGCGCTCTGCGTCTTTAGCGCGCCCGAGCAGGTCGCGGCGGCACAAACCCCGCCCGAGGCCCAAGTCTTCGAGCAAGGCCGCTCGGTGACCGAGATGCGCGCGGTGCTGCCCTTTCGCGACCGGATGGCCCCGGAAAATGCGATGACTCGCGATCGATTGGAAACCCTCCTGCCAACCCTTATGGATGAGACGGGGATCGATATGTGGCTGGTGATCAATCGGGAATATGCCGAAGATCCGGTCTATTTCAGCTTGGTGCCGCAGCCCGCTTTCGCAGCGCGGCGGACAACCATTTTAGTGTTTCATCGCCATCCAGACGGGTTCGACATGATGACCGTCAATCGCTATCCGCTCGGTGCCCCGTATCAGGCGGTTTGGGAAGGCGGCGACTTGGACGCGCAATGGGCCGCGCTTGGCGCGCTAATCGCTGAGAAAAACCCCAACAAGATTGGCATCAATGTCTCCGCCGATTGGCCAGTGGCCGATGGCCTTACCCATGGCTTGCATGAACGATTGCTTTCGGTCTTGCCGGCGCCTTTGGAGCAACGTCTGGTAAGTGCGGAAGACCTTGTCATCCGCTGGCTCGAAACCCGCAGCGCCGATGAGATGGAGGCCTATGGCCACGCTGTCGCGCTGGCACGATCCGTAATCGCTGAGGCGTTTTCGGCGCGCGTGATCACGCCCGGCGTGACCACCACAGAGGATGTCGCCTGGTACCTGCATCAGCGGTTTCAAGACTTAAACCTCGCGCCTTGGTTTCATCCGCACATGAACATTCAGCGCCCGGGCCTGCCCTGCGCGCCGGATCAGGCTTTTTGCGGCGAGACCGGCATCATCCGTCGCGGCGATATCATACATACCGATGTTGGGATCTGTTATCTCAAACTGTGCACCGACACGCAGGAAATGGGCTATATCGCTAAGCTCGGCGAGACCGAAGTCCCGGCAGGGCTAAAGGCGGCAATGGCTGTCGGCAATCGCTGGCAGGATCATTTGACGGGGTCTTACCAGCTCGGCCGCACCGGCAATCAAGTGCTGGCTGAGACGCTGGCCAAGTGCGCCGCCGAGGGGATTGACTGCGCCACCTATACCCATCCCCTTGGGATGTTCGGGCATGCCCCAGGTCCGACCATTGGCATGTGGGACAATCAGGGCGAGACCCCAATCCGCGGCGACTGGCCGGTCCACGCCAATACCTGTTACGCGATTGAAGGCAACGTCAAAGTCGCGATCCCCGAATGGGACGGCCAACTGGCGCAGATCAAACTCGAGCAAGATGCGTGCTTTGACGGCGACCACATGACCTACCTCGCTGGCCGGCAGACGCGCTGGCATATTGTCGAGTGAGGCGCGGTGCGGGTCTGGTGTGTATTTTTGACGGCGGCAACTCGTTCACAATGCGGGGCTTGAGACCCCTGCCCTCACCGCAAATCTGTTTTGTCCGTGCCTGCCTAGCGCACCAATTCATTTCGGTTGAGTGTGTGATACATATTTAGTGCTTCGAACGCCTCTTTCTGACCGAGATCATCTGGATCCAAAGCGACGATGACAGCTGACAGGGCCGGACCAAGCCATTGCCGGGTCGCAAACCCATAATCACGTTCATAGCGACTACGAACCAGCGCCTCGTAGGTCCCTATCCATACCTCGTCAGCGCCGAAGATCGAGTCGCCGAATAATCCGTTGGATACAGGCTGATTACGGTCGCGAATATGTACGATCGCGAAATGTGATTTCCCGAGACGATCTGCCGCCGCACCCGCGCGCGCCAACATACGCAGTTCGACGATCTCCATGCTGGTTCCCATCGCGCCCCAGGCTTCGACAATCAAACGATCACTGCCCACTTGGCGCACATCACTTCGTTCGAGCAAAGCGTGCCAAGCCCGCTCTTCATCGGTCTTATCTGAGCGAAAGACGTCAACAATGCGGAAACCGGAAGATTCCGGCGTGGACGCACAGCAGGTAAGCGCAAGGCACATGGCAGAACCAAGCCAATGCGTAGATCGGAGAAAGGCCGTCACAAGGCGCTCAATTCACGCTCGGCGGGGAAAATTCCGCCACTTCACGCATGCCCTGAGGGGACACGCGATGATACTTGAAAGACCGGCCTGGAAAAACGCCGGAAGAAAAGTCCTGCATAATCTCATCATGCGCCCCGAATGGCGCAATCAATTCAATCAACCAAGGGTGGTCACCATTTTTCCATTCATCTGGTCGGAGCTTGTGGGCACCAGAAATCAGACGGCTTTGCGTTTCATCCGAAACCGTCGCCCAGAGGGCGAGGCCGACGGGGTGTTGGGGCCCATTAAAGATCCGGAATTGCTCCAAGAGCACAGCGGGCATAACAAACCACTCGAGATCCCCAATGAATAGCTGCTTGTGAAGGGGGGACTGCGTAAGCAGCCAAGTGATTTCGCCAAGCACCTGTGAAACCGTTTTCTTAGGTGCCGTAGCGGGTCCATGTGTCTCTGTCATTTCAACACCCAGTCTTCCTTTCATCAAAACGGGCCGAGACCGAAAGGCGGAAGAAGCACTTGAACGCGCCTCATCACACTAAGCCACCGTCATATTGTGAGCACCATTTCGAACGATGGAGCTCGCGCCGATCATAGCGTCATGTGAGTATGCTCTATCCGACATCCGACGCGGTGTCGCAACGCCCGAGGATCCGCGAAAAGATGCCACGGCTTGCAGAAATCGCTGACGCTCCGCCAAGGTTTCTACTGACTTGGCCGGGAGTATGGGCGTCGCTGCATTGAAGCGATCCCGCGCTGCATCAAACCCAGCCAGAAGCTGCGACAATGACGCAGCGCCGTGCTCAGTCGGATTGTGCTGCAGGTCTGGTTCAGACCACCAGCGCCGGTTATGCCCTTGACGATCACCCGTTTCAGGCCGGATCCGCCCGGACGGCGCATGCGGAGACAGCTCTTTTGGCGCCAAATCGGCAGCGTCGAATGCCGCGACTGCGCCATTGCCGCTTGGAACGAACGTCTGTCGCGGGCGACCCTCGAAAACGCCAAAGCGATCTCGGTCGTCGGCACTGCCAGTCATCCTTTCACCGTCTGCGAATGGGGAGATTTCGCGCTCCGGTGAGGTGAGAGATCGGGTTTGATCGGTGGCGTTAAAATCCTGTGCCCGCAGATCATCGAGCGCGGCACGACGGGCGTCGCGGTCGAAGTCCCATGCGCCGAGCCCGACACGCTGACGCTCTAAGCGCATCTGCTCCGTTATTTTTTGCTCTTCCAGATTGCCCGATAAGGCGCGCAGCTCAACGTCACCGATCATACGGTACGACCATCTTCCCAAATCAGGGCGGCTTGGCCAAACACGGTGTTCCCCAGCGGCCCGTCAGAGGAGAATGTATCGTCCTGCCATGTCAGCGCGATCCGACGAATGCCAACATCTGTGAGGCTGCGCAGCTCATCCGATGTACTTACGCCATCAGAGTTGCGATCTTGCCAGACCATGAATTCGCGAAAGCGCGCATCACTGGCATCGAACCAGGCATCCCCATTGCTGTCATAGGCCCGCAGGCCCTCGACCACCGTTTGCGCACCCGGCAGGTCCTGATCAAATAAGATCTCGCTCGGCGCCGAAATCATCTGATCACCGTTTCGATCGAGCGCGAGGAAAGCATCATCGCTTGAAACCCAACCCATACGATCATAAGCGCCGTCGCCATCACCATCAATTTCAATCGGACTGTGGTAGGGATTGATCAGTTCCAATCCGTCGCCATCCATATCAATGACCAACGGTTTAACGCCATAGCTTGGCGGGGCGTCAGTGTTTGCATCTGGCTGCGATTGCGGCACTGGCGCCATAGAGTCGTCCGCGTCGACATAGCGCCAAAGTGTCTGCAGGGGGATGGACTCATCAACGCCGAGGCGCCCGCCATCAATGGTTTGCAGGGGTGCCGTTGCGTTTTCATCCCAATCCGGTCCGCCCGGCTGAGCATTATATGCGACACCAAAAGCGCCATCGCTGCGCCATTCGCTGCCCTCAAACACGTTCGTTAAATCAGCATTCGACGTGCCTTGGATATGCGCAAGTTGAATATTCAAAGCGACATCATATGCCTTGTGCACTCTCTGATCCGCGAAGGTGAAAGCCGCTTCATTAAGAAGGGTGCTTTCACGATTGCCGTTCAGATCATTTCCAAGGTCTGTGAGCGCGAGCGAAATGCTGACAATCCCAGCCTCTTCCAGGCTCATCAATTCGCTGCCAGTGCCGATCCCATTTTGATTGACATCCTGCCACACAAGGAAGGCTGACCATTGATCATCCAGGCGATCGAAAACACCGTCTTGGTTGCTATCGAATCCCCGCAAGCCTTCGAGATCTGTGGTGGCGCCTTCATAATCGTCTAAGAAAGAAATTTCAGAAAGCCGATTGATGACGCCATCGCCATCGCGGTCAAGCGCGAGGAAGCCGTCTTCCGGGGCCACCCAACCTGCTCGCCAAAGCGGCCCACCGCCATCATTCTCAAACACAACCCGGCTTCGCATGACAGAAACGAGATCCGCGCCGTCGCCATCCAAGTCTAAAATGATTGGGAGGAGAAAAGTACTGCCCGGATCACCGCCAGGATGACCTCGTTTCTCTTGAATGAGGACTGAGATCGTAGCTGTGTCATATCCCCCATGGCCATCATTTACTCGATAGTTGAAATGATCCCAACCAGCGGGATAACCAGCGCCGTAATAAGATATCGTCCCATTGGCGTTTAGCCGAACTTGGTTACCCACAGGCGTGTAGAGAATGGTCCCGACAATTGCCACCTGACCATTAATCCGATCGATCCGAAGCGAATGCCCATCTGGATCTGTATCATTGGCCAAGGCATTAAGTGTCGTGTTTCTGTAGACGTCCGAGATCGTACCCGAGTCATTTCCCGCGTGGGGGGCATTATTGGCCGGTGCGCCAACATCCATGGAAACCGTGGCGCTGTCATATTGCCCGCCGGTATCCCGGATCGTATAGGTAAAGCGATCAATGCCCGAGAAGCCGTTGTTTGGCGTGTATCGAAAGACCCCGTTCCCCAGATGATTCACGCTGCCATGGGATGCGCCCGTGTGACTGTGATAGCTGAAGGCCTGATTGTAAGCATCACGCTGATCATTGCCAAAGACATTGGTCTCAATCGCCGTTTGAAAAGGGGTAACGCGGTAGTCATCGTTTGCGCGGGGCGGTTTTGGTGGTGCAGGCGCCGTGGTAATGGTGACTGTCGCGGTGTCCTGCTGACCGCCCTCATCCTGGATCGTATAGGTGAACTGATCGGTTCCGGAAAATCCATGGTTCGGTGTATAGCGGAAAGCGCCGTTTCCGAGATGGCTGATGCTTCCATGCGAAGCGCCAGTATGGCTGACATAGGAAAAGGATTGGCCGTTCGCATCCGCGCGATCGTTCATAAACGCACTGACTATGACCGGGGTTCCGTACGCGGTAGAGGCATGATCATCCGCAGCTGTCGGCGGCAACTCCAGGAGATCGATCGCCCAAAGGTCGAGTTCGGCTAGGGCAATGTCGACGCCGCCAGCGGTGATATGCTCGATCTTCGTATCCTTCGTCGACCGACTAATCGATTTTATGCGCATGCGATCCGAGACTTGGCTCGCTCTCTTGGATCCGTCATCTGGGTCACGGAGACCGATATAGAGATCCGTGCCGACGATCTCGAAAATTACCTCGTCTGCCGCGATGCTGGGCCCGAATTGGATACGGTCCACACCGCCGCTATCAATGATTGTGTCAATGCCATCGCCGCGTTCAAAAATGTAAGTATCATCGCCATTGGATGCATACAGCGTATCGTTTCCGCGGCCGCCACTCATCACATTGTCATGTTGATCTACCCTGTCGGCGCCAGCCGCATAAATCGTATCGTTGCCGCCATACCCGAAGATCATGTCATGACGGTTCCAGCGATAATCACCGTACAAGTGGTCAGCATTGTCTGTGCCGAGCGCCATGCCACCAATCTGTCGAATATCCACCCCGCCAACACCGCCAACATCTATGGTGTCGATTTTCGCAAGCAGCTTGCCATTATTTGAGTTCGGGGAGCCTAGCCAATTGTCGTAAATCTCAACCTTGTCGCTGGTCCCGCGCACCGAGATCCTGAAATCTCCGCGGGAGCTGCTATTGGATTCGCCAAGCACCGGCGCAACGTTCGAGACGATGGCAAAATTCAGACTGCTCCAAGTAATCCCATCGCCGAACATCAGCGTGTCCCAGCCGCCATCATTGTTCAGCGTTTCGCTGATCTTATCTTGGCCATCACCGGAATGGAAAATATACGTATCGAGCCCCACACCGCCCCTTAATATGTCATTGCCCTTGCCGCCCTGGAAGACATTGTCGAGTGCGGTGCCGTATATCGTGTCGTCAAAATCAGACCCAACAATATGTTCGATGCCGGCAAATCGATGCGTGGATTGCGATGCGATCGGAGACAATATAGGATAGCCGATTGTGTAGCCGAGATTGACGGTCACAGCGCGTGTGAAATTTGAATAGTCAACAGTATCGAAATCTTCACCGCCCGCGTAGATATCGCCGCCTTCTGTTGCGACGAACCAATCATCACCTTTGCCGCCGGTGAGCATATTGCCCTGGGCGTCGCCCGTCAGCGTATCATCATAGTCCGAGCCCTTAAGGTGCTCGACGCTAACAAATGTATCGCCCTCGGCGTCGCCGCCGAATGACTCGCCATTGCTCAAATCAACCCAAACGGCGAAGTCGCTATTCTCATACGACGCCGCATCAGTCCCGGCATCGCCATTCAACGTGTCCGCCCCGGCGCCGCCTTCCAGCGTATCATTGCCAGTGTGCCCGGACAGCACGTCGTCGCCCGCGAGCCCGCGCAGGAGATTACTTCCGGTATCACCCGTTAGGGTGTCATTGAATTCCGTGGCGGTGAAGTTCTCGAAACCGATAAAGTGTTCATGAGAATTGAATGTCCGCCATCCCGTACCCCCACTGCGATCCACAAGCGCGCCTATGTTCAAATTAATTGCGGTAGAATATCTCTCAAACGACAGCGTATCGATCCCTGCGCCACCATTGTATCGGCTCCAAGCGGTAATCGATTGGGTTACAATAACAGTATCGTCGTCCCCCTGAGCATCAATATACGCACGCGTACCGCTCGCGACGATCGTATCGTTTCCATGCCCGCCCCAGGCACCAAAGGCGGTCCAAATGCCGTTGACGTTCTTGTAGTAATTATGGCCATCACCGGGGTGGATATAATCGTCACCATTTTCCCCATAAAGTCGGTCCGTCCCGTCTCCGCCCAGGATGACATCATCATCATCACCGCCATAGATCACATCTTCGCCGCCACCGCCGTCGAGCCAATCGAAGCCAGAGCGCCCGCGCAGCGTATCATTCCCGACATTGCCGATGAAGATATCATCACCGCCTTCGACCGATACCGTCGTGGATAAGGATCCATGGCCGATGTCCGGCTCGTAAGGGTTATGATAAAAGCTGTACTCATAAGTCATGCGCACAGTTTCCGTACGGAGATCATCAAGGGAGACCGCGTGCGCGCTTGCGTGTTGATAGAAGTCGTTTCCATCAGAGGAGTCGAGGCCGGTATTGGCCGTGACCGACAGTGATGAGTGCGTAATCGTGTGCCCGGAATCCCGAGCCATATCCCTTAAGGCGCGGGCCGCTTTGCCAGAGGCTTTCGGCTTGCCGCCAACCATTTTAGAATAACCCCCGGACGCGAAAAAGTCCTCCACATCCCACGACTCGGGCACTGAGAATTCTGTTGCGGTCAAGCTCCAGGGCGCAACGGAGCCGCCCTCTGTCACTTGCGGGCGCGTCGCAAACATCCAGCTATCGACCTCGCCCGCCGCTGTCGAACGTTTGCGTAAGACCAACCGCCCTGACACCGCCCAGTCGGGTGCGGTATTGGTCGTTTTGATCAGCTTGTAACCAGAGAGATGGTCCCCGCCATAAGCCTCACGTCGGTTCTTGCGGTCCGGCGAATTTTCGTACGCCCATTCGGTTTCACCATTTGCGCCAAACCAAAGGATCAGGAGCTCAATGTCCGCACGGTGCGCGCCGGTATACACCGAAGCGGTATAGACCTTTCCACCGGTCGCTTCGAAATCAGCGCCCAAATCCTGCACATACCCTTGTTGACCATCTTGTTGATGGACAACCATGGTGCCTTCTGGCAAATCCGCGTGCCACTCCGGACCTGAGATGGTATTGACGCCATAGCTATAGCCGCCGTCAGGGTCGTTGGTCCAAAACGACCAGCCCTGTGGGAGCTCTCCAACGAGCCGCTTTCGGGCGCCGCCCGCGGACGGGTTCTCTAGGAGGTTTTCGAACTCGGCATAGCCGATACGAAGCGTGTCTCCGATCAAGGACAGACGCATATCTTCGTATTCAAAGTCGGTGTTGGCCAGCAATTTCAAACTGTCCGCGAAGCCTGCCAGGCCACCATAAAAGTCCGATCGCGACGTTTTGTTCAGCCCAAGCTCTGCGGCGCGTTGCAGGGTGACGATCCAACCCGCGGCAAATTGCGTGACTTGCAGCCCCTCAACAATCCGATCGACGGTGGCTTTGTGGGCCTTGTACCAATTCTGGTCGGCAGTGTTCAGCGCGAGGGCGGAGCCATCATTGAGGATGTTGCCATTGCTGTCGCGCGGCGCCGCCATGATCCGTGTGATGCGCGACTCATTCGAGTTTTGCACCGCACCTGAGTCGAGATGCGCATTGGCATTGTAAAACGCCTTGTCGGCCGAACTGAGGCTGTCATACGGTTCCGCGATCGCGGCATTGATGACCTCTTGGTTCTGCAAATAGAATGCATAATCCTCAGCGATCTGCAGGTCGCCTGAGAGCGCGACGACGGAGCTTGCGGAACTGTTCAGAAGCGCGCGTTTCAGATGCAGATCGCCGCCGGCAATCTTGGTCTGGCGGATGGCCCAGAGGGCGCCATAATCGACCGCTTGGTCGGCGCGCTCGAACGTGCGCTTCGTTGAACTGGCCCCGCCGAGCTTGACCCAAAGATCGCCGGCCGTATGGCCATAGACTTGCGTTGGCGAGACGAGGTTGGCATTGCCAGCGACGTCGCTGCCATGGGTGATCAGACCGATCAGCCCGTTCAGCGTATCGCGCGCCGCCTCGGACATATCCCGCACCAGCGCCTCATTGCCGCCATTCTTGGAGGTGACTTGCCCGACTTGATAGTAACCGCTGGCAAAATTCAGCACCGTCTCCGCATCGGCCGTCGGAATGCGAGGCTTTTGCGAGCCGAACAGGTTGCCGATAAAGCGCGACACCATAGCGGTCGCAAATGCCGCCACGGTCGCAACGATCGGGTTTCCCCAACTGGCCGACAACACCCATTTCGCTGCCGAAGAGGCAAAGACACTGCTCGACACAGCCGAGAACGTGTTTTCCGCCGGAATGATATCGTCTGCGAGCCGTGTGCCGATGTAACTCGTCACGGCCGCCCAGGCAGCGGTCTGGAGATCAAAATCTTCCGGAGGCTGTAAGTTTTGTGCGATCCGGCTGGTATAGTCAGAGCCCAGTGAGTCCAGAAGGGTCGCCGCCTGGCCGGTAATCACATGGTCCAATATCGTGCCGGCATAGCTCCCAATTAGGGTCGCCGCTTCGCCTCGAATACCGATCGCGGCGATCAGCTCATCGGTCAGCATGGTCGAAACATAACCACTTGCCGCGCTGACCGCAGACGCGCCGAGCGTCGTCGGAAAAGCCCTGATGGTCTCCTCGACCCCGATATCGAGGGCGAGAAACAGGTCGGCTTGTTCGGTGTCCACAGCGGCCCCGATATAGCGCCCCAGCTGCGCCCCGACGCTCGAGAACAAGACGGACTTGAAACTATCCCCAAGCTCACCACTGCCACCCGCAAGCGTGCTGCCGAGGATCGAGCCGAAAAGAGAGCCTATTTCTGCGAAGGAGAATACTTGCGGACGATCCGGATCTTCCGGATCAGCACTTTCAATTTCTGAAACAAGTTCATTATAGCCGGGGTCACCGGGGCGAATAAACTCAACTCCATCCAAGCCAGCCACGTTCATAATTGTTCCGTCACTCAGGACGAATAGCGTTTGGACGCTCAGTGCATTTGCAATATCGTCTCGGCCGGACGGCTCAGAGACCATCTCCGAAAGCAAATTAAACTCGTCGTCAAATGGATTTCTTTTGTGCAGGTCACTCCAAGCGCTAATGGGTAATATGAACTGGCCCAAACCATCCCGATCGAGATGGTCAGACCACCTTGCACCTTGCTCAGTCATCTGCGAAAAGATTGAGGCTCCATCGCGCCCGAATTCAAATAAAAAGTCTATGTTCGGGTCGTCAGGTGTGATATGAGTTAAATTATACAAATTGCCGAATTCGTCGCGGTAATATGCAAAAGCGGCTCTCGAAACAAATTCATTGGCACTTTCATAAAACGCTTGGGCTATATTGGACGCGCCCTCGTGTAAGTTTCCTAATACACTGCTGCCTCCATGCTCTTCCATAAATGGCCGTTTCGAACCAAACGTCGATACGAATCCGTTTCCCAATTCGTTGGCGATCACTCGCAACGGATCACGATTGAGCGTGTCGAAAATTGGCGCCGCAAAGTAATTGCCGTCTGCGTCTCGGATGACATGGTAGTACGGGTTTGCTTCAATGTAATTCCGAAGCGCCTCTGGGACAGAATTCCAAATGTCTCTCCAAGATTCGTTCCCGTATCCACCATAATAAGGCGTTGCTAAGCCGCTGAATTGCCCATTCAAAACAGCGTTTGGCGGCGCATTGTAGAGCATGAACTCGCCGTGGAATGGGTTTCGAACAAGTTCAAACCCATCAGGAATCGCAGCGAAATTTGCCGCAGCATTGCGCGCGTCCCCTAGGGCTAGGAAGTTTCTGAAGAATTCATTCGAGTCCACTAGAATGGTTTGCGAAAAGCCGCCACCTCTTGGGTCTTCCCGCAGTGCGGTATATGTGGACATAAGTCCACGATATAATTCGTCAGTGTCCAACCCATCCACGATAGATGAGTCGATGTACGGATCAATGTCGATTAAAACATCTGTTATGCCCCGCGTCTTGGCTTCCCCTAATAGTTTTACAAACGCGCTGGGTTCATTGCGACGTTGAAAGAAACGCGTTCGAAATCCCGAAAGTTCTGCAAGGATAGAGTTGACCAAGCTATTATATGTATTCTTACCATATTGACGCTGCGCATTCTGGTTACGCCTAACTCTTACCGTGACGCCATTGATCTCAAACTCGTATTCTTCCGTTTCTTGGGGCACTAGTTCAAACCCTTATACTGTGGGAAGATCCTCTGACTCCTCCATCGCCGAAAAGCATAACAATCCGCCCGTGTTGTTTCGTCATAAGTCTCGTCCACCTTTGAGACGCAGAAATTTCGACATGGGGACAACGGACCGTTAGTTAATGCAAATTTACTCAGATCCATATGTGAAAGCGGAGACTCGTGGATTTCAGACAAGTCGCTGACCAGTAACTCGACTTCCGCGAGGGTGCGGTCGACTAATCTGCTGCATACGCCATCTTTATCCGTGATTTGCTCGGATAATTGGGTTAGTGATTCTAGGAGTTTTCCATTAGTTTCGGCACTATAAATTGCTTTGGCCGAGTAACGAGTATACTCTTCAGCTCTTTCTGGTTGGGCACATCCTCCAAGTAGCAATATAAATAGGAGCAAAGGCGCCTTCGATTTTCCTAGCGGGTATAATTTTGGTGACACGTTAGATATACCCTCATTCATGCCCCCGTAAGTCTGCTCCCCAGCCTTGCGGCTATCTTGATCAAATCAGAAGGCAAGTAAATAGAGTGTAAGTTGAAATCTTGAATCTTTAAATACAAAATCATGACATCGATTTGCAATGCGCACTATTGAAAACCACTCACTCTACAGTTTTTTTACTGAAGAGCGCCCGAAGGATACGCGTCCCAAGCCTCGCGCCCAATGCGCGCCAAGAGACATTCGGTCGCCGCTCACTCTGCCATGGCGCCGCTGACCAGGTTTAGCTGACCGATCAAGTCATCTTTGCGCCGCTCAGCGTCGACCAAATCGAGCCGGGCGCGCGCCAGCTGTTCCATCGCATCCAGGACATCGGTCACCGCCCATAAGCCCAGCTCTTGGCCTTTGATCACGCCTTCCAGGGCCAGCTCACTCGCCGCCACCCGCTCGCGCTGCGCCATGCGCTCGGCGTCTGCAGCGGCATGGCTGAGCCAAAGATCGGTCACAAACAGCTCGAGCTGCAAAACCTGTTCTTGCAT